>NZ_JAOCDI010000047.1:0-46506 GCF_029840855.1 Pseudomonas sp. GD03862 | reverse complement strand
GCGCCTGGACAGCAGCCGGGGCTTCTACAGCGGCAACATCGCCACCGAACTTGCCCTTGCCGTGCAACTGGTCCAGCAGGGCTTCGAACTCGTGCTCGCTGATTTCATCGCTGGCGGCACTGTTGTCGGGTGCGGCAGGCGCTGGTGCCTGGGCGGCTGGCAAGGCGCCAGCCTGGAAGGTGCCCTTGCCATGCAACTGGTCGAGCAGCGATTCGAATTCGGCGTCGGTGATCTCATCACTGACCGCTTCGCTGCTGATCGCAACCGGCGGCGCGGCGACCTCGGCATTGAACTGGCCCTTGCCGTGCAACTGGTCGAGCAGCGATTCGAACTCGGCGTCGGTGATTTCATCACCAGCACCGCTGACAGTCTCGCCCTGCATCTGCTCGTCGGCCGCCGCTTGCGCCTTGATCGCATCGAGCGAATCGAGCAACTGCTCGAACTCACTGTCAGTGATGTCCTGGTGTTGCTCCTCGGCCTCGGCCGGCGCTGCAGCCACCACGTCGGCAACCGGTGCCGGTGCGGGCGCTGCAACAGCTTCAGCTGCGCCAGGTTCGGCCAGGCGCGACAGCGCTGCCAGCAGTGCGGGGGTGGCCGGTGTCACTTCGGCACGCTCGCGCACCTGGCCGAACATGCTGTTGACCGTATCCAGTGCCTCGAGCACCACATCCATCAGTTCCGCATCGACCCGGCGCTCACCTTTGCGCAGGACGTCGAACACGTTCTCGGCGATATGGCAGCACTCCACCAGCTCGTTCAGCTGAAGGAAGCCGGCGCCCCCTTTTACAGTGTGGAAACCGCGAAAGATCGCATTGAGCAGGTCGGCATCGTCAGGTCGGCTTTCCAGCTCGACCAGTTGCTCGGACAATTGCTCAAGTATTTCGCCGGCCTCTACCAGGAAATCCTGGAGGATTTCTTCATCGGCGCCGAAGCTCATCAAACGTGCTCCTTAAAAACCAAGGCTGGACAGCAGATCATCGACATCGTCCTGACCGGACACGACGTCTTCACGCTTATCGGCATGAATCTGCGGACCTTCACCCCGAGTCGGATGTTTTTCTCGATCTTTTTCTGCACGCAATTGATCGTGGTCATGTTTTATACCGGCAAAGCGGTCGACCTGGCTGGCCATCAGCACCAGTTTGAGCAGGTTGCTTTCCACCTCGGTCACCAGTGTGGTGACGCGCTTGATCACCTGGCCGGTCAGGTCCTGATAGTCCTGGGCCAGCAAAATGTCGTTGAGGTGCCCGGAAACCTTGCGGTTACCCTCGGCGCTGTGCGTCAGGAAACTGTCGACTCGCTTGACCAGATCACGAAATTCCGGCGCAGCCACTTCGCGGCGCATGAAGCGCTGCCAGTCGGTGCTCAGGGCCTTGGCCTCGTTGGCCAGCTCATTGAGCACCGGTGTGCTTTCCTCGACCAGGTCCATGGTGCGGTTGGCCGCGCCCTCGGTCAGCTTGACCACATACGACAGGCGCTCGGTGGCGTCGGTAATCTGCGACACCTCTTCTGCCTGCGGCATGGTGGGGTCGATCTGGAAACTGACGATGGCACTGTGCAGCTCGCGAGTCAGCTTGCCGACTTCCTGGTACAGGCCGCGGTCGCGGGTCTGGTTCAGTTCGTGAATCAACTGCACCGCCTCGCCGAAACGGCCCCGCTCCAGGCTTTCGACCAACTCCTGGGCATGCTTCTTCAGGGTCGACTCGAACTCGCCCAAAGACGTTTGTGATGAATCCATGACGCGCCCCCCCCTGACGTGACTCAGCCGTTGACGCGTTCGAAGATCTTCTCGATCTTCTCTTTGAGCACCTGAGCGGTGAACGGCTTGACCACGTAACCATTGACGCCGGCCTGGGCCGCTTCAATGATCTGGTCGCGCTTGGCTTCAGCGGTCACCATCAAGACCGGCATGCTTTTCAGCTTGTCGCTGGCACGCACTTTACGCAGCAGGTCGATGCCGGACATGCCCGGCATGTTCCAGTCGGTCACCAGGAAGTCGTAGTGACCGTTTTCCAGCATCGGCAACGCCGTGGTGCCGTCATCGGCTTCGTCGGTGTTGGTGAAACCCAGGTCACGCAACAGGTTCTTGATGATCCGCCGCATCGTCGAAAAGTCGTCAACGATGAGGATTTTCATGTTCTTGTCCAATTAGACCTCCAAGCAGTCTCAAACGCGCTCGGCCTACCGAGCACGCACTCATTCAATTCGGTACAACGTGGAAAACGACTGCAACGACAGTGGGCTAACGCGCCCGCCATTCCCCCAGGCGGCTGCGCAGGCGCGCGGCACATTGGCTGTGCAACTGGCTGACCCGCGACTCGCTGACACCCAGCACCTCACCGATTTCCTTGAGGTTCAGCTCTTCGTCGTAGTACAGCGCCAGCACCAGGCGCTCACGCTCCGGCAGGTTGGCGATAGCCTCGGTCAGGGCAGCCTGGAAGCGCTCCTCCTCCAGGCCGCGCGCAGGTTCGACCTGGCCACTGGCGCCATCCTCATGCAGCCCTTCGTGCTCGCCGTCCTGCAACAGGTCGTCAAAGCTGAACAGGCGGCTGCCCAGGGTATCGTTCAAGATCCCGTAGTAATCATCGAGACTCAATTGGAGTTCGGCAGCAACTTCATGATCTTTAGCGTCACGGCCTGTTCTGGCTTCAACCGCACGCATGGCATCACTGACCATACGGGTGTTGCGGTGTACCGAACGCGGCGCCCAATCGCCTTTGCGCACTTCGTCCAGCATGGCCCCGCGGATGCGGATGCCGGCGTAGGTCTCAAAGCTGGCGCCCTTGCTGGCGTCGTATTTGTTGGCCACTTCCAGCAGGCCGATCATGCCGGCCTGGATCAGGTCCTCGACCTGCACGTTGGCCGGCAAGCGCGCCAACAGGTGGTAGGCGATGCGCTTGACCAGCGGCGCGTAGCGTTCGATCAGCTCGTACTGGGCGTCCTTCGCCGCCCGGCTGTACATCTTGAAGCCGCTGGCGTTCATAGTACGGGTCCCGCGCTGGTGGGTTGCACCAAGCGCTCGACAAAGAACTCCAGATGGCCGCGCGGATTGGCCGGCAACGGCCAGCTGTCGACCTTCTGGGCAATCGCCTTGAAGGCCAGCGCGCACTTGGAGCGAGGGAAGGCTTCGTAGACGGCACGCTGCTTCTGCACCGCCTTGCGCACGCACTCGTCGTACGGCACGGCACCCACGTACTGCAGGGCAACGTCAAGGAAGCGGTCGGTGACCTTGGTCAGCTTGGCAAACAGGTTGCGCCCTTCCTGCGGGCTCTGCGCCATGTTGGCCAACACGCGGAAACGGTTCATGCCATAGTCGCGATTGAGCAGCTTGATCAACGCGTAGGCGTCGGTAATCGAGGTAGGTTCATCACACACCACCAGCAGCACTTCCTGGGCGGCGCGAACGAAGCTGACCACCGAGTCACCGATACCCGCAGCGGTATCGATCACCAACACATCGAGGTTGTCGCCGATCTCGCTGAACGCCTGGATCAACCCGGCATGCTGGGCCGGGGCCAGATGCACCATGCTCTGGGTGCCCGAGGCTGCCGGTACGATACGCACACCGCCGGGGCCCTGCAGCATCACGTCACGCAGCTCGCAACGCCCTTCAATCACATCGGCGAGGGTACGTTTGGGGGTAAGGCCCAGCAACACGTCGACATTGGCCAGGCCCAGGTCGGCGTCCAGCAGCATGACCCTGCGGCCAAGCTCGGCCAGCGCCAGGGACAAGTTCACTGAAACGTTAGTCTTGCCGACGCCACCTTTGCCACCGGTCACGGCGATCACCTGTACGGGATGCATGCTACCCATGTCTGTTCTTTACCTTGTCTCGCTGGGACTCAGGCCACACGTAGGGCAATTCTGCGTGCCCCTTGGCATAGCGACTTTGCACACGCTTCATGGTCAACCCGCTCGCCGTGGGTTGTGATAGAGATCAGCGAACATGTCGGCCATGGCCTCTTCGCTGGGCTCGTCCTGCTGCTGCACATTCACCGCCCGCGTGACCAACTGGTGGCCCCGCGGCAGGTGCAGGTCGTCAGGAATGCGTGGGCCATCGGTAAGATAGGCCACTGGCAGTTCATGACTGATGGCAAGGCTCAACACATCGCCAAGGCTCGCCGTTTCATCGAGTTTGGTCAGGATGCAGCCGGTCAGGCCACAGCGCTTGTAGCTGTGGTAGGCGGCGGTCAGCACCTGCTTCTGGCTGGTGGTGGCCAGCACCAGGTAGTTCTTCGCGGCAATGCCACGCCCGGCCAAGGTTTCCAGTTGCATGCGCAGCGCAGGGTCGCTGGCTTGCAGGCCGGCAGTATCGATCAGCACCACGCGCTTGCGCAGCAGTGGTTCCAGCGCTGCTGCCAGCGACTGGCCCGGGTCGACGTAAGTCACCGGCACGTTGAGGATGCGGCCCAGGGTCTTGAGCTGTTCCTGAGCGCCGATACGGAAGCTGTCCATGCTCACCAGCGCCAGGTTCTGCGCGCCGTACTTGAGCACGTAGCGCGCGGCCAGCTTGGCCAGGGTGGTGGTCTTGCCCATGCCCGCCGGGCCGACCATGGCGATCACCCCGCCCTCTTCGATCGGCTCGACTTCAGGCACTTCGATCATCCGCGCCAAGTGAGCCAACAGCATGCGCCAGGCCTGGCGCGGCTCTTCGATCTCGGCGGTCAGGTCCAGCAGCTCGCGGGCGATCGGCCCGGACAGGCCAATACGCTGCAGGCGGCGCCAAAGGTTGGCCTGCTGCGGCTTGCTGCCCTGCAGCTGATTCCAGGCCAGCGAGCCGAGTTGCACCTCCAGCAGCTCGCGCAGGCCCGACAGCTCGGAGCGCATGGCATCGAACAGGCGTGGGTCAACCGGCGCAGCAGCCGGTACGGCGGCAGCCTCCGGGGCCTCGACGTGCGGCTCGATCAACGGTTCGGCAGCGGTCAAAGATTGCCCGGCGAACAATTGGCGGTTGTTGTCGCTGCTGTCCTGGCGCTGGTCCAGCTCGGCCTGGGCAGTGGCAATGCGCGTATGGGTCTTGCGCAGCTCTTCTTCCAGCTCGGCGTTGGGCACACGCGGGGCCAGGGCGGACAGCTTGTAGTCCAGCGCGGCCGTCAGCTCGACACCACCGGCAATGCGGCGGTTGCCAATGATTGCGGCATCGGCGCCCAGCTCGTCACGGACCAGTTTCATGGCCTGACGCATATCGGCGGCGAAAAATCGCTTAACTTGCATTATCCCCTACCTCAGCCGTTAGGGCCCACGGTGGCAACGATGGTGACTTGCTTGTTGTCAGGTATTTCCTGATACGCCAGAACATGCAAATTCGGTACAGCCAGGCGACCGAAACGCGACAACATGGCGCGGATCGGGCCGGCGACCAGCAGAATGGCCGGCTGACCCTGCATTTCCTGGCGCTGGGCCGCCTCGATCAGCGAACGTTGCAGCTTCTCGGCCATGCTAGGTTCCAGAAGAACACCGTCTTCCTGACCCTGCCCGGCCCTTTGCAGACTATTCAGCAAAATCTGTTCCAACCTTGGCTCCAGGGTAATCACTGGTAGCTCCGACTCAACGCCGACAATGCTTTGCACGATGGCGCGACACAATCCGACGCGCACCACCGCCACCAGCGCGGCGGTATCTTGACTCTTGCCCGCGTTGTTCGCGATGGCCTCGGCAATACTACGAATATCGCGCACTGGCACCTGTTCCGACAACAGGGCTTGCAGCACCTTGAGCAGCCCCGACAAGGAAATGACGCCCGGCACCAGCTCTTCTGCAAGTTTAGGCGATGCCTTGGCCAGCACCTGCAGCAGCTGCTGAACCTCTTCGTGGCCGATCAGCTCGTGGCAGTGCTTCTGCAGGATCTGGTTGAGGTGGGTGGCCACCACGGTGCTGGCATCGACCACGGTGTAACCCAGCGACTGCGCCTGTGAGCGCTGGCCGACGTCGATCCACACCGCCTCCAGGCCAAACGCCGGGTCGCGCGCGGCAATACCGTTGAGGGTGCCAAACACCTGCCCAGGGTTGATCGCCAGTTCGCGGTCCGGATAGATCTCCGCCTCGGCCAGAATCACCCCCATCAGGGTCAGGCGGTACGCGCTGGGTTGCAGGTCGAGGTTGTCACGAATGTGCACGGTGGGCATCAGGAAACCCAGGTCCTGCGACAGCTTCTTGCGCACGCCCTTGATCCGCGCCAGCAGCTGGCCGCCCTGGTTGCGATCGACCAGCGGGATCAGCCGATAGCCGACCTCTAGGCCGATCATGTCGATGGGGGTGACGTCGTCCCAACCCAGCTCCTTGGTTTCCAGCGCGCGCTGTGGCGAGGGCAGCAGGTCCTGCTGGCGCTGCGCCTCTTGCTGGGCTTTGACCTTGGCCTGCTGCTGCTTCTTCCACACCAGGTAGGCGCCGCCGGCAGCCATCAGGCCGAGGCTGAGGAAGGCAATGTGCGGCATGCCCGGCACCAGCCCCATGACGATCATCAACGCGCCAGACACCGCCAGGGCCTTGGGCGAATCGAACATCTGCCGATTGATCAGCTTGCCCATGTCCTCGGAACCCGACGCGCGGGTCACCATGATCGCGGCGGCAGTGGACAACAGCAGTGATGGCAATTGCGCCACCAAACCGTCACCGATGGTCAACAAGGCGTACACCTTGCCGGCCTCCGTGAAACTCATACCGTGCTGCATCATGCCGATCAATATGCCGCCGATCAGGTTGATGAACAGGATCAGCAAGCCAGCGATGGCGTCGCCGCGCACGAACTTGCTGGCACCGTCCATCGAACCGTAGAACTCGGCCTCCTGCGCCACCTCGGCACGGCGGTGCTTAGCCTGGGCCTGGTCGATCAGGCCGGCATTGAGGTCGGCGTCGATGGCCATCTGCTTGCCAGGCATGGCGTCGAGGGTGAAACGCGCACTCACTTCCGAGATACGCCCGGCACCCTTGGTCACCACCACGAAGTTGATGATCATGAGGATGGCGAATACCACGGCACCGACCACGTAGTTACCGCCGATCACCACCTCACCGAAGGCCTGGATCACTTTACCGGCAGCGCCATGGCCCTCCTGGCCATGCAGCATGACCACACGGGTGGACGCGACGTTCAGGGCCAGGCGCAACAACGTGGCCACCAGCAGGATGGTGGGGAACGCGGCAAAGTCGAGCGGGCGCAGGGCGTATACACAGACCAGCAGCACCACGATCGACAGGGCGATGTTGAAGGTGAAGAACACGTCGAGCAGGAACGGCGGTATCGGCAACATCATCATTGCCAACATCACCAGCAGCAACAGCGGCACACCCAGGTTGCCCCGGCCGAGCCCGGCCAGGTTGTTGCGGGCGTTGCTGATTAACTGAGTGCGATCCACCGCGAGTCCTCTTGATGCAAAACTTTGACGCCCAGGGGGCGCCTGGGCGTGGCTTTGCAAGAAGCTTTCCAACTTTGCTCGGCGAGAGATTTATGTTGCTGGTACCGGCCCTTTCGCGGGTAAACCCGCTCCTACGACGGGCTGTGCCCAAACACCAATGTGTGCCCACCCCCGATAGGTGTAGGAGCGGGTTTACCCGCGAATACGGTAGCGGCGGCAACGGTGAACGGCGGGTGGAAATTGGCCAGCAGGCCCGGCCCTTTCGCGGGTGAACCCGCTCCTACACGCGGCCTGTGCCCAACCACCGACCTGTGTCCACCCCCGATCCGGCGTAGGAGCGGGTTTACCCGCGAATACGGTAGCGGCGGCAACGGTGAACGGCGGGTGGAGATTAGCCAGCAGGCCCGGCCCTTTCGCGGGTGAACCCGCTCCTACACGCGGCCTGTGCCCAGCCACCGACCTGCGCCCACCACCGTGGTAGGAGCGGGTTTACCCGCGAAAGGGCCAGAAGCCGTGACACAAGGTCAACTGTCGCGGCGCAGGTCCGGCGGGATCGGCAGGTCGTCCTTCAGCGGCTCTGGGCGCTTGCCCTTGCCGGCGCGGTATTGGCGAATCTGGAACACATACGCCAGCACCTGCGCCACCGCCAGGTACAGCCCCGCCGGGATCTCCTGCTCAAGTTCGGTGGAGTAATAGATCGCCCGCGCCAGCGCCGGCGATTCGAGGATCTGGATGTTGTGCTCCACGCCAATTTCACGAATCTTCAACGCCATGAAATCGCTACCCTTGGCCAGCAGCAACGGCGCCGCACCGCCTTTCTCCGGGTCGTATTGCAAAGCCACCGCATAATGCGTCGGGTTGGTGATGATCACGTCTGCATCCGGTACCGCCGCCATCATGCGCCGCTGCGACACCTCGCGCTGCAGTTGGCGAATACGTTGCTTGACTTCGGGCTTGCCCTCGCTGTCCTTGTACTCGTCGCGCACTTCCTGCTTGGTCATCTTCATTTTCTTGTGCGTCTGGTACAGCTGGAACGGCACATCTGCCGCGGCAATCAGCAACAGCCCGGCTGACATCCACAAGGCACTCCAGCCCACCACCTGCAAGCTATGGATGATCGCCTGCTCCAGCGGCTCATTGGCAATCGACAGCAAGGCCTGGCGGTCACCGGAGAGCACCACCACCGCCACCACCAGAATCACGAAGAACTTGGCCAGCGCCTTGAGCAATTCAGTCAGGGCCTGCATCGAGAACATGCGCTTGATCCCCGCCAGCGGGTTCATGCGGCTGAATTTGGGCTGCAGCAAGCTGCCCGAGAACAGGAAGCCGCTAAGCGCGATGGGCGCCACGAAGGAAACCACGAACAGCAGGATCAGCACCGGCTGCACCGCCCATATGGCCATCTTGCCCGAGGCCAGCAGGAAGGCACCCATGGCCCGTTCATCGACGATGATGTCGCGGGTCAAACTGAAGTTCATGCGCATCAACGCAAGCAATGTCTCGGCCACGTGGCCGCCGAACGCCAGGAGGCCACCGGCACCCGCCAGGGTCACCGCCACCGTGTTCAGCTCCTTGGAGCGGGCGACCTCGCCCTTCTCGCGGGCGTCGCGCTTGCGCTTTTCGGTGGGGTCTTCTGTCTTGTCCTGACCGCTCTCGCTTTCTGCCATGCTCAGCGCACCCTCGCCAGCTCACGCAGCCATTGCAGCGTTTCGCTGGCCAATGCCTGATAGTGGGACAGGACATCGGCCAGGCCGACCCAGAAGATGAACATGCCCATGACCAAGGTCAGCGGGAAGCCGATGGAGAAAATGTTCAGCTGCGGCGCGGCGCGGGTCATTACGCCAAAGGCAATGTTCACCACCAGCAGCGCAGCGATCACCGGCAGAATCAACAGCAGGCCGGCACCGAACACCCAGCCCATACGCCCGGCCAGCTCCCAGAAGTGATTGACCACCAGCGCACTCCCCACCGGCAAGGTGGTAAAACTTTCGGTCAGTACCTCGAACACCACCAAGTGGCCGTTCATCAACAGGAACAAGACACTCACCAGCATGGTCATGAACTGGCTGATTACCGTGACGTTGACCCCGTTGGCGGGGTCGACCATCGAGGCGAACGCCATACCCATCTGTACCGCGACGATTTGCCCGGCAACCACGAAAGCCTGAAACAGCAACTGCAAGGCCAGGCCAAACAGCGCACCAACGATGATCTGCTCGGCGCACAGCAGCATACCGCGCAGGCTCAACGGGTCGAACTCGGGCAGCGGCGGCAATGCCGGCACGATCACCACGGTCACCGCCACCGCCACGTACAGGCGAATCCGCGCCGGCAACATGCGGGTACCGAAGATCGGCATGGTCATCAGCACCGCAGTCACCCTGAACAACGGCAGGATGAAGGTGGCGACCCAGGTGCCGATCTGCGTGTCGGTCAGTTCCAGCATCGCCGCATCAACCTATGAGCTGCGGGATGTTGGTGTAGAGCGTGGTGAAGTACTCCATGAACTTCTGCACCAGCCACGGCCCGGCGATGATCAGCGTGATCAGCATCACCAGCAGGCGCGGCAAAAAGCTCAAGGTCTGTTCGTTGATCTGCGTGGCAGCCTGGAACATCGCCACCACCAGGCCCACCAACAGGCTCGGCACCACCAGCACGGCGACCATGAGGGTGGTCAGCCACAGGGCATCACGAAACAGGTCGACAGCGACTTCAGGTGTCATCGGCGGCTCTCCTTGACGGCGTCAGACACCGCCGAAACTGCTGGCCAGGGTGCCCATGATCAACGCCCAACCGTCGACCAGCACGAACAGCATGATCTTGAACGGTAGCGAGATGATCAGCGGCGACAGCATCATCATACCCATGGCCATCAGCACACTGGCCACGACCATGTCGATGATCAGGAACGGGATGAAGATCATGAAACCGATCTGAAACGCCGTCTTCAACTCGGAAGTGACGAACGCCGGCACCAGGATCGTCAGCGGCACCTGGTCGGGGCCGGCGATGTCGGTACGCTTGGACAAGCGCATGAACAGGTCAAGGTCGCTTTGCCGGGTTTGCGCCAGCATGAAGTCCTTGAGCGGCCCCTGGGCCTTGTCGATCGCCTGCTGGGCAGTCATCTGCTCCTTCAGGTAAGGCTGCAGCGCGTCCTGGTTCACCCGATCGAACACCGGCGCCATGATGAACATGGTCAGGAACAGCGCCATGCCGGTCAGCAACTGGTTGGACGGCGTCTGCTGCAGGCCCAGGGCCTGGCGCAGGATCGAGAACACGATGATGATGCGGGTAAAGCTGGTCATCAGGATGACGAACGCCGGGATGAAGCTCAGCGCGGTCATGATCAGCAGGATTTGCAGGCTGACCGAATATTCCTGTTGCCCGTCCGGGGTGTTGGACAGGGTGATGGCCGGGATCGACAGCGGGTCGGCGGCCAGGGCCAGCGGCGCAGCCAGCAGCAGCGCCAGAGTCAACAACGTACGCAGCGCGCCGCTCATCACTTGTTGTCCTTAGGGTCCTTGCCCATCAGCTCCATCAGCCGCTGGGCAAACTCCGGCGTCGCCTGACGGACGCTTGCCGGCACTTCCACGGGTTCGGCCAGTACGTGCAGCGCTTCGATACTGCCGGGGGTATGGCCGATCAGGATCTGCTCCTTGCCCACCTGCACCAGCAGCAGGCGGTCACGCGGGCCGATGGCACGGCTGCCGACAATCTCGATCACCTGCCCACCCTTCACTGCGGTGCTCTGCAGGCGCCGCAGCAGCCAGGCCAGAAAGAAGATCAGGCCCACCACCAGCAGCAGGCCCAAGACCATCTGCGCCAGCTGCCCGCCAAGACTGCCAGGTTGAGCCGCCGGGGTGGCTGCTGGCGTGGCCGCCGCCAGGCAGGCGTGGCTGGCGAACAGCACCGCTGCCGCAGCGATGGCGCGCATCGTGCCCTTCACTCAGCGCAGCTTCTTGATACGTTCGCTGGGGCTGATCACGTCGGTCAGGCGGATGCCGAACTTTTCGTTGACCACGACCACTTCGCCATGGGCGATCAGCGTGCCGTTGACCAGCACGTCGAGCGGCTCGCCGGCCAGGCGGTCGAGCTCGATCACCGAGCCCTGGTTGAGCTGCAGCAGGTTGCGGATGTTGATCTCGGTGCTGCCCACTTCCATGGAAATGTTCACCGGGATGTCCAGGATCACGTCCAGGTTCGGGCCTTCGAGGCTGACATTTTCGTTCGGCTTCGGCGAGCTGGCGAATTCTTCCATCGGCAGGCGGCCCGGGCCGCTGCTGCCGGTGTCCCCGCCCAGCAGCGCATCGATGTCGGCCTGGCCGGCAGAACCGGTTTCTTCCAACGCTGCGGCCCACTCATCGGCCAGTGCCTGATCCTCCGGGGAGGTGATCTCGTTTTCGTTAGCCATGATTTCCTCGACAGGCATTCAATTCGTTGTAAGCGACCGGCACACCGTCAGCGGCGTTCGATCGGGTCGATGATCTGCAGGGCCAGGTTGCCCTTGTGCGAGCCCAGCCGCGCCTTGAACGCTGGCACCCCGTTAGCGCGTAGCACCAGGTGTTCGGGCAGCTCCACCGGGATCACGTCACCCGGCTGCATGTGCAGGATGTCGCGCAGCTTCAGCTGGCGTCGGGCAACCGTGGCGGTCATTGGCACGGCCACGTCCAGCACGTCCTCGCGCAGGGCCTTGACCCAGCGCTCGTCCTGGTCGTCCAGGTCCGACTGGAAACCGGCATCGAGCATTTCCCGCACCGGCTCGATCATCGAGTACGGCATGGTCACGTGCAGATCGCCGCCGCCACCGTCCAGTTCGATGTGGAAGGTGGACACCACCACCGCTTCGCTGGGGCCGACAATGTTGGCCATGGCCGGGTTGACCTCGGAGTTCATGTACTCGAAGCTGACCGGCATGATCGCCTGCCAGGCTTCCTTGAGGTCGACGAAACACTGGTCCAGCACCATGCGCACCACACGCAGTTCGGTCGGGGTGAACTCACGCCCTTCGATCTTGGCGTGGCGTCCATCGCCGCCAAAGAAATTGTCCACCAGCTTGAACACCAGCTTGGCGTCGAGGATGAACAGCGAAGTGCCGCGCAGCGGCTTGATCTTGACCAGGTTGAGGCTGGTGGGCACGTACAGCGAGTGCACGTATTCGCCGAACTTCATTACCTGCACGCCACCCACGGCCACGTCAGCGGAGCGGCGCAGCAGGTTGAACATGCTGATACGGGTATAGCGGGCGAAGCGCTCGTTGATCATTTCCAGGGTCGGCATGCGACCCCGCACGATACGGTCCTGACTGGTCAGGTCGTAGCTTTTGATACTGCCAGGCTCGGATGCACTCTCGGTCTGCACCAGCCCGTCGTCGACGCCATGCAACAGGGCATCGATTTCATCCTGGGACAGCAGGTCCTGTACGGCCATTGCGGACTCCTACTGCAATACGAAATTGGTGAACAGCAACTGGTCGATGACCGGCTTGCCGACTTCCTTCTGCGCCACTTCCTGGACCACCGCGGTGGCCTTCTGGCGCAGCATCTCCTGCCCTACCGGGCTGCTGGCGAGGGTGTCGAACCCTTGCCCGGAGAACATCATCACCAGGTTGTTGCGGATCACCGGCATGTGCACCTTGAGGGCATCCAGGTCGGCCTGGTTACGCGCCTGCAGGGTGATGCTCAGCTGCATGTAGCGCTGGCGGCCGTTCTGGTTGAAGTTGACCACGAAGGCGGGGGTCAGCGCCTCGTATATCGCCGCTGGCTTGACGTTGCTGGCAGTGGCCTCGGCGGCCGGAGCCGGCTCGCTCTTGTGCATGATGAACCAGGTAGCGCCCACCGAAAGGCCGATCGCCAGCAACAGGCCGACGACAGCCAGCAGGATCAGCTTGAGTTTGCCTTTAGTGGCGGGGTCTTTGACTGCTTCGCTCTTCGCCATGCCAATAATCCGTCGTCCATCGGGGGTTCAAAGGAGAATGGCTTGGCTTGAGCAAGTGTTATGCCAGATTTTGCAGGGGATGGATTCCAGCAGGTTTTGCGGTGCTGGCTTCTTCGCGGGCACGCCCGCTCCCACAGGTACTGCACAGGGTTCGAAATCAACGAAATTCCTGTGGGAGCGGGCTCGCCCGCGAAGAAGCCAGCCCAGGCCAACAGTTATCAGGCGTAGTAATCGACCGCACTGTCGCCGACAACCACCTGCTGCTCCAAAGGCCGGGCGCTATCGACCGCCTCGGCCCCACCCTGCTCGGCCCGGCGCGCCGCCACCCCGGAAAGGTTGCTGCCCTGGGCCTGCCCCTGCTGTTGTTGCTGCCCGCGCGACTGGTCAGCCACGTTGACATCCGGCTGCGCCAACCCCTGCTGGGCAAACAGTTCGCGCAGGCGGTGCACCTGGCTGTCGAGGGCGTCACGTACGCCGGCGTGGCCGCTGATGAAGGTGACCTGGGTGGCCTGGTCCGCCGCAACATTGACGCGAATGTCGAGGCGACCGAGTTCTGCTGGCTCCAGCTGGATATCAGCCGACTTGAGGTTCTGGCTGGACAGGTACATGACCCGGTTGACCAGGCCCTCGGCCCAAGCGTTCTGGTTCATCGGCAATGGCTGATGCAGCGGGTTCGCAGTGGCCGGCACGGCGTTGGCGGTCTTGGCCGTGGCCGCCTGGGTCAGGCTGGCCAGGCGGTTGGCAAAATCATCGATGCGGGTGTCGCCGCTGGCGCTCTTGGTGTCTTTCAGGCCGTCTTCAAGCAAGGCGCCAAAGGCCTTGCCACCGGATTCGGCGCTTTCGCCATCGGTATTCTCGACCAGATTCGCCAAGGTATTGACGGCTGCCTGCCCTTCCTCGCCCTGAGCCTGGGCAGCATCAAGGGCATGTGCCGAGGTGCCCCCCTTGGCCTGGGCACTGTGCTCCAGCGCCAGGCGCAGGGTCGGCAGGTTGGCCAGGGGGTCAGCATCCGGATCGAAGGCCTCCTCGGCGGACGGCTCTTCAGGCAGTGCCGCGGCAGCCTGGGTTTGCGCCGTGGCCGCCTGCAGCACGGGCGCCACTGCCTCGGCCTGCGCCTGGATCAGCTGTGCGCCAGGCTGGGCATCAGTGACCTGACCGGCCACCAGGCTGGCATCACGCACACCCGTCTCGGCCTGGGCCGAATCCTCTTCTGGCAACTTGTTGCCGTCATCGGCAACTGCAGCTTTGCCAGCCGGATTCTTGCCGCCAGCTGCCGCATCAGGTTTGTCCTTGGGCTTGGCCTGAGCGACCTTGTCGTCCTGCCCGGCAACCTTGTCGCGGCCCTGCCTGGCCATCACCTGGCCAAAGGCATCGCCCTTGTCACCCAGCGCCTGCAGCGGTTTGTCCGCCTGCACGGTGGCCGAACGCGAGGTTTTGGCAATGGCACTGGCTTGCAGCAAAGGGTTGGGTGCGACAGGCATCGAGCGGTCTCCGCGCCAGAAACAAAAAATCATTCAGGCAGAGACAGGCAAGACTCGCGCCAACTCGCGTATCAGCCTGCGGAAATACGTTGCTGCTCACCACGGTAAAAGTGCTGCACTACGACGAATTCCATGTCGATGCGGCTGATCAAGTCTTCAATACCGTACAACGGGGGCCGCCGCGCGCGCTCTTCGAGCTGCTGACACAGGCTGGCCAAGGCCACCGCACCCATATTGCTGCTGCTGCCCTTGAAACTGTGGGCTGCTGCGCCAAGCTCCTCGGCGCTTTTGGCCGCGTGCAACTGCCCAAGACGCCGCTCCGAGTCGTCCAGAAAAGTCTGCACCAACTGCAGGTAGCCATCTTCCATGACCTCACGCAGGTCACTGAGTACCTTGTGGTCAATATGCATGTCAGTCACTTGTTCACTCCTTGATCAAGCCAGATTATGCCCGAGCCAACCCGTGGCTCACCATACGAACTCCACATGCGCGCAACGCCCGCCCTCACTCCAGCGAGCGTCACTGGCCAACTGCCGCACCAGATTCAGACCGCGGCCGCTCAGCCCCTGGTCCGGCGAAGGCCGCGCAAGCACGCGCTGCACGTCGAAGCCGGCACCGCTGTCGCGCACTTCGATCATCAGACGCCCACCGCCGCCATGCGGTTCAACCTTGAAATCGATGCTTACAAAGCCTTCGGTCAGCGAGCCCAGGCGCCGGGCACGCTCCTGGTAATAGTCGGTAAAGCCTTGCACATCGCGTTTGAGCTGCGAGTCCAGGCCCAGCACACCATGCTCCAGCGCATTGGAATACAACTCGCTAAGCACACTGTGCAGGTTGCCGGTACGTGCGCGCAGGCCATGAATTTCCTGCAACAACTGCACCAGGTACGGCACAGGGTTGAAGCGTTTCAGGCTTTCGCCACGCACCTCGAAGCTCAGCGACCAGTCCAGCGGGCTGGAGCGGCCACTATCAGAGTAGATCATCGGGGCCGCCACCCGCTCCTCGGCAGTGAACATGCGAATATCGCACAAGCTGATGTCATCGCGTGGCTGCCCACCAAAACGCTCCAGGGCCAGCATCAGCTCATCGAACAACTTCACCGGGTCGCGGTTGTCGGCCAGCACCGCGCGCAGGCGCTGTACGCCAAACAGGCATTCCTGGTCGTCGGCGGTATCGATCACACCGTCTGACAGCAGCAACAGGCGCTCGCCCGGTGCCAGCGGCAACACCTCCGTGCTGTCATCGAAACGCTCAGCGGCCAGAATGCCCAGCGGCAGGTGCCGCGAACTCAGTGCCGACAGCACTTGGCCATCCACCGACAGGCGATAGCCATCAGGCATACCGCCATTCCACACCTCCACCGAGCCGCGCTGCATGCTGAGGTTGAGCAGCAGCGCACAGCAGAACATATCCACCGGCAGGATGCGCTTGAGCTTGGCATTCATCTCGCGCAGGATCTGCGCCATACCGTAGCCCTTGGCGGTCATGCCGTAGAACACCTCAGCCATCGGCATGGCGCCGACCGCCGCCGGCAGGCCGTGACCGGTGAAATCGCCAAGCAGCACACGCATGTCGCCGGCCGGGGTAAATGCCGCCAGCATCAGGTCGCCATTGAACAGCGCGTAAGGCGATTGCAGGTAGCGAATGTTGGGTGCAGAAAGGCAACCAGAGTGGGCTACCTTGTCGAACACCGCCTTGGCGACCCGCTGCTCGTTAAGCAGGTGATGGTGATGCCGGGTGATCTGGTCACGCTGTTCCAGTACCGTTGCCTGCAAGCGACGCAGGCGGTCCATGGCGCGAATCTTGGCAGCCAGGATCACCGCGCTGTAGGGCTTGGCCATGAAATCATCGCCCCCCGCCTCCAGGCAACGCACCAGGCCTTCTTCTTCATTCAGCGACGTCAGAAAAATGATCGGCACCAGCGCTTCGCCAGCCAATGCCTTGATCTGCCGCGCCGCCTCGAAGCCATCCATGACCGGCATCAGGGCGTCCAGCAGCACCAGTTGCGGGCGCCGCTCGAGGTACAGCGCTACCGCCTGCTCGCCGTTCTCAGCGGTGAATACCTGATGCCCCTGGCGGCGCACGATCTGCGCAAGCAGAAGGCGATCGACAGCACTGTCTTCGGCGACCAGCACGGTTAACGCCTGTTCGGCCGGCATGTCGGCGCTCAACTGATATCGAAGAGTTTTTCGAAATTGGAGATAGCGAGAATCTTGCGCACGTCGGAGCTGGCATGCACTACCCGCACATCCGACTCGTCGCCGCCCGCGTGGTCGCGCAGCAACAGCAGCATGCCAAGCGCGGAGCTGTCGAGGTAGGTGGTGTCCTTCAGGTCGACGACCACCGAATCCGGCCGCCTGGGCTGGCGTTCGTAGGCGTCGCGAAACTCCTGATGCTTGCCGAAATCGAAGCGCCCCTTGATCTTGATGGTCAGCTTTTTCCCGTCCTGCGAAAAATCAGTCTCGACTGCCATGCTAGCGATTCCTTCGATGATGGCGGATGCAACTGCTTTAAGGTTTAGCAGGCGATGGTGGGGGAGGCAAGCGGATGCAGGCTCATGGCTTTGATGGCCTGTACCGGCCTCTTCGCGGGTGAACCCGCTCCTACAATCAATCGGTGGTGTCGCCCCATACCGTGGTAGGAGCGGGTTCACCAGCGAATAGGCCGGACCTGCCAGCCAACATACCCGGTCATACACCGTCGCAGCCGCCACCGCATTCGCGGGCAAGACCTCTCATTTGTTTCGGGCCAATTATTCCGCTGCAAGGCCTGCGGAGAACACCTATAGATGGTTTTGCCGCGGCAGGCGCTGCGACAGCTCATCCAGCAAGCGCTGCTCGCGCTTGTCTTCAGCGCGCCGGGCCTCGTCCTGGTAGCGCTGTACCAGCTTGCGCAAACCTTCCACCCGGGCATAGGCCTGCTGCCAGGTACCACGGGCGTTGTTGAGGTTGTTCTGGTGCCAGACCAGGCTCTGGCGCTGCTGGGTCATGGCCGTTTCCAGCTGCCCCAGAAAGCGCTGGTAATTGACCAGCCAGCTGCCATTGACCCCTTGCCCGCCGCGGTTGATCCACTGCAGCTGGTAATCCTCGCGAAAGCGCTCCAGCTCGGCCAGCTTGGCCTGGGCCGTGGCCACCTGCTGCTGGAAATGGCCAAGGCGCTGAGCCGCCTTGCGCTCGGCCTCTTCGGCCATGTCCACCACCGGCGCCAGGCGCGCGGCACGTCCGGGCAGCGCCATGGCTTATCAACCTGCCGGGGGCGTGAAAATCGCCCCCAGCTGTTCGCGGCTCTGCGCCATGCCCACGTTCTCGCGCAGGCCCTGGCGCAGAAACTCAACCAGCTTCGATTGCAAGGCAATGGCCAGGTCAGTCTCCGGATCACCGCCGGCTACATAGGCACCCACGCTGATCAGGTCGCGGCTTTGCGACAGGCGCGACCACAGTTGCTTGAACTTCTGCGCCTGGCGCAAGTGGTCGGCATCGACCACTTGGGGCATGACCCGGCTGATCGACGCTTCGATGTCGATGGCCGGGTAATGGCCTTCCTCAGCCAGCCGACGCGACAGTACAAAGTGGCCGTCAAGCACGCCCCGCGCCGAGTCGGCGATCGGGTCTTGCTGATCGTCGCCTTCAGACAGCACGGTATAGAACGCAGTGATCGAACCACCGCCTGGTTCGCCATTGCCTGCCCGCTCCACCAGCTTGGGCAGCTTGGCGAACACAGAGGGCGGGTAACCCCGGGTGGCTGGCGGCTCGCCGATGGCCAGGGCAATTTCCCGCTGGGCCTGGGCGAAACGGGTCAACGAGTCCATCAGCAACAGCACATTCTTGCCTTTGTCGCGGAAGTACTCGGCAATGCGCGTGCAATACATGGCGGCGCGCAGGCGCATCAGCGGCGCATCGTCGGCCGGCGAAGCCACCACCACCGAGCGCTTGAGGCCCTCTTCACCAAGGATGTGCTCGATGAATTCCTTCACCTCGCGCCCCCGCTCCCCGATCAGGCCGACCACGATGATTTCGGCTTCGGTGAAACGGGTCATCATGCCCAGCAATACCGATTTACCCACACCGGTACCGGCGAACAGGCCTAACCGCTGGCCACGGCCGACGGTAAGCAGGCCGTTGATACTGCGAATGCCCACATCCAACGGCTTGCTGATAGGGTCGCGGTTGAGCGGGTTGATCACCGGGCCGTCCATCGGCACCCAGTCCTCGGCCTTCATCCCGCCCTTGCCATCCAGCGCACGGCCGGCGCCGTCGAGCACCCGGCCCAGCATGCTCATGCCCATGGGCAGGCGGCCGCCGTCATCCAGCGGGACGACCCGGGCCCCCGGGGCAATCCCGACGATGCTGCCCACCGGCATCAGAAACACCTTCGGCCCGGCAAAGCCCATGACTTCGGCCTCGACCTGCACGGGGTGATAACTGTCATCGTTGATCACCAGACAGCGGCTGCCCACTGCAGCGCGCAGGCCTTCGGCTTCCAGGGTGAGGCCGACCATACGCAGCAAACGGCCTTCGACGATGGGCTGGGCCGGCAGCTCGATGGCCTCAGCGTAAGTGCCCAGGCGCTTGCCGAAGCTGGTGCGTTCAAGGCGCATCTGGGCTGTCCACGGTACGCTCGACCGGCGCGTCCAGGTCTATCGACATGTCTGGCGCCGCCGGGTGCAGGGAATGATCGTGCAACTGGTCGAACAGCTGCGCCACCGCTTTTTCGATACGCGTTTCCATGGTGGCATCGATACGGCTGTGGGCCGTCTCGATGCGGCAACCACCCGGTAGCAGCGCGCTGTCTTCCAGCAGCCGCCAGTTCTCCTCATGGCGTTCGCGCAGGGCCTTGGCCAGCTCGAAATCCTGCGGGTTGAGGTGGATGCGGATATTGTCCGCACCCATGGGCAGCAGCTTGAGCGCTTCGCGCAGCACTTGGGTGATCTGGCTGGAATCGTTGCGCAGCTCGCGGCCGATCACCTGGCGGCTCATGTGCGCGATAAGGTGCACCAGGCTTTTCTCGATCTGCGTGTCCTGCTCGGCAATCGGCTCCATCAGGTTGGCCATCAGCCGCTCGAGGCTGTCGAGTTTGGTTTTCAGGGCCTCTTCGGCCTCCTGGCGAACCTTGAGCTGGGTGCTGTGGAAGCCCTCGCGCTCACCGGTTGCGAAGCCCTCGTTGTAAGCCTCCTGACGGATGGCTTCGAGCTCTTCCAGGGTCAACGGCTGGACTTCTTCCAGCGGCACTTCCTCGACTTCCTCGATGACCTCGGGCTCAGGCTCAGGCTCCGGTTCGGGCTCCGGTTCCGGGTCGAAGCTTGGCAGCGTCCACACATCCACGCCCTCGAGGTCGCGGGCACGGATCAGGTCGCTGGGGTGGTGTTCTTTGGTGGGCATGCTGTCATGTTCTCAAACCATGTTCGGCCGACACGGTCCCTTGTAGGAGCGGGTTCACCCGCGAATGCGTCGGCAGCGACAACCTCGATTGCCAGGACCGACGCCTTCGCGGGTAAACCCGCTCCTACAAAAGGCGGCGTCGGCTATGGGATCGCGAATACCTTAGATCATTTCCTCGGCGCCCTTGCCGCCGAGCACGATCTCGCCGGCCTCGGCCATGCGCCGGGCAATGGTGAGGATTTCTTTCTGCGCGGTTTCCACGTCGCTGACCCGTACCGGCCCTTTGGCCTCCAGATCGTCACGCAGCAGTTCCGAAGCACGTTTGGACATGTTCTTGAAGATCTTGTCCTTGACCCGCTCGTCGGCGCCCTTGAGCGACACCACCAACACGTCGGAGGACACTTCGCGCAACAGCGCCTGGATGCCCCGGTCGTCGACGTCGGCCAGGTTGTTGAAGACGAACATCAGGTCTTCGATCTGCTCCGACAGGTCGCTGTCGATTTCGCGGATCGCGTCCATCAGTGCACCTTCCACCGAGCTGTCGAGGAAGTTCATGATGTCGGCAGCACGCTTGATACCACCCAGGGTGGTGCGCGCGGCGTTGGAGTTGCCCGAGAACTGCTTCTCGAGAATCTGGTTCAGCTCCTTCAGCGCCGCGGGTTGCACGGTGTTCAGCGATGACACGCGCAGGACGATGTCCAGGCGCACCTTGTGGTCGAAGTTGCTCAGCACTTCACCGGCCTGGTCCGGGTCGAGGTAGGCGACCACGATGGCCTGGATCTGCGGGTGCTCGTAGCGGATCACGTCGGCCACGGCACGCGGTTCCATCCATTTGAGGCTGTCCAGTCCGCTGGTATTGCCGCCGAGCAGGATGCGGTCGACCAGGCCGTTGGCCTTGTCCTCGCCCAGGGCCTGGTTGAGCATCTTGCGGATGTACGCATCAGAACCGACGCCCAGGCTGGTCTGGTCGCCGACGATGTCGACGAACTCGCTCATCACCTGTTCGACCTGGTCACGGTGCACATTGCCCATCTGCGCCATGGCCACACCCACCCGCTGCACTTCCTTCGGGCCCATGTGCCGCAGCACCTGGGCCGCATCGGTCTCGCCCAGCGAGAGCAGGAGGATCGCCGCCTTGTCGACGCGGCTCAGCTTGGCGGTAACGGCTCGGTTATCACTCATCGGCGTTGATCCAGTCTTTCACGACCTGAGCCACACGGCCCGGGTCTTCGGCCACCAGGCCTTTGATTGCGTTGAGCTGTGCCTCGTAACCCTCGCTCGGGCTAGGCAGCAGAATGCTTGTCGGGCCACCCAGGCTGACGCGGTCGTTGGCCAGTTCGCCATCCAGACCCATCATGCCGCCCAGCTCCATGTCACTGTCCGGGGCAGCCTGCTTGCCGCCCCCGGTAATGTTGTTCAGCACTGGCCGCAGCACGCCGAACACCAGCACCAGGATGAACACCACGCCCAGCACCTGCTTGACGATATCCCAGAACCACGGCTGCTGGTAGAAGGCGATGTCGGCGATTTCCTCGCCACGGTCGGCGGCGAACGGCACGTTGATCACCGTCACGCTGTCGCCACGACTGGCATCGAAGCCAACTGCGTCCTGCACCAGGCGGGTAAAGCGCGCCAGGTCCTCGGCGCCCCATGGCGCACGCGTGGTATCGCCAGTGGCCGGGTCGATCTTGACCTGGTCGTCCACCACCACCGCTACCGACAGGCGGGTCATGCGCCCCTGCTGCTGGCGAGTGTGGCTGATGGAACGATCCAGCTCAAAGTTCTTGGTGCTCTGCTGACGTTTGTCTGACGGGTACGGCGCGAGCATCGGCTGACCGGTGGCCGGGTCCATGATCTGCTGGCCGTTGGCATCCACCAGCGGTTGGCCAGGCTGAATGGCGGCAGCCGGGGTAGCCGCGCCACCGGTGGTCTGCGGTGCCGAAGCGGCGCCTGGCGGCTGGTTGCTCAGCGCGCCAGGCACGCCTTGAGGGCCTTGGCTGCTGGCACGTTGTTCGTCAACCGACTGCTCGCTGCGCAACGCCGGCTGGTCGGGGTTGAACTGTTCGGAGGTGGACTCGACCGCGCTGAAGTCGAGGTCGGCGGACACTTCGGCCTTGTAGCGGTCGTTGCCCAACACCGGCTGCAGAATGTTGTGCACACGCTGGGTGAGCATGCTTTCCACCCGGCGGCTGTAGTCGAACTGCTTGCCGGCCTGGGTCAGCGCGGAATCCTGAATCTGCTCGGACAGCAGGTTGCCTTTCTGGTCGACGACGGTGACCTGGGATTTGTCCAGTTCCGGCACGCTGGTGGCGACCAGGTTGACGATGGCCATCACCTGCCCGGCTTCCAGTGCACGGCCTGGGTACAGCTCGACCAGTACCGAGGCGCTGGGCTTGCGTTCATCACGCACGAACACCGAACTTTTCGGGATGGCCAGGTGCACGCGCGCGGCCTTGACGTTGTTGAGGCTGGAAACGGTACGGGCCAGTTCGCCTTCCAGGCTGCGGCGGTAGCGGGTGGCTTCCATGAACTGGCTGGTGCCCAGGCCCTGCTCCTTGTCGAGCAGTTCGAAGCCGACATTGCCGTCGCTCGGCGCCACGCCGGCGGCTGCCAGTTTCAGGCGCGCACGGGAGAGGTCGTCGGCCTTGACCAGCAGGGCCCCCGAGTTGGGCTCCACGTTATAGGGGATGTCAGCAGCGGCCAGGGTGTCCATGACCTGCTTGGTGTCCATGCCCGACAGGCTGCCGTACAACGGACGGTAATCGGGTTGTTGCGACCACAGCACCACGGCAAAGCCGATGGCCACGCTGGCCGCCAGGCCGACCAGGAGGCCGATCTGGCGCAGCATGGGCATCTGCGAGATATTTTCCAGAAACGCCATGCCAAACAGCGGCGGCTTGGCCGCTGGCGAGCCAGCTTTGGCGGGGGCGTTTTCGACGACTGCTTCAGCCATGGGTTACATCCGTCCTCAAACCGGCATCTGCATGATGTCCTGGTACGCCTGGACCAGCTTGTTGCGTACCTGGGTCATGGCTTGCATCGACACGCTGGCCTTTTGCGAAGCGATCATCACGTCAGTCAGGTCGACGCCGCTCTTGCCGATTTCGAACGCGTTGGCCAATTGGGTCGAGGCCTGCTGCGTCTCATGCACCTTGCCGATGGCCTGGCCGAGCATGTCGGCGAAGGTGCTTTGCCCTGGCGCCAGCTCGGGGGCGGCAGTTACCTTGGGCAACGACATGGCATCGGCCTGCATGGCCCGCATGTCCAACATCAGACGATTGAATTCAACACCTTGGCTCATGACCCTTCTCTCTCCTGCGGCCGCATTTTTTTGACAGTCATGCGGCGAATGACCTACCTAAAGCAACAAAGGTGCCAGCCTTCGCAACTCATTTGCCCAGAGATCACACAATTCCTGTGGGAGCGGCCTTGCGTCGCGATAGGGCCGCAGAGCGGCCCCGGCGATCTTTGCGGCGGAGCTGAAGACCTGGGACCGCTTCGCGCCCCATTCGCGACACAAGGCCGTTCCCACAGAGGTCCGCGCCAGTTGCAGATGATTTGCCAGTCAGCCGAACAGGCTGGCCTCGACGTCAAACCCGGCATCGCGCATCTGTGCCAGCTTGTAGCGCAACGTCCGCGGACTGATCCCCAGGCGTTCGGCCGCCTCTTTGCGGCGGCCGCGCTCGGCGCGCAGGGTGTCGATGATCATCTGGTACTCGTGGCGGCGCATGTCATCCCCCAGGCCGCCGGCATCAGCAACCACCTCGAGAGATGGCTCGGTGCCAGCCGACAATGGAATGGCGCCTGCCAGACAAAAATCCGCCGCCTCGATCACGCCACCCTGCTGAAGAATCAACGCCCGCTGCAAGGCGTTGTCCAGTTCGCGCACGTTGCCCGGCCAGGCATAGGCTTGCAGGCAGGCCCGAGCCGCTGGCGAGAGGCGCACCGGGGCATGCTTCATCTTGGCCACATGGCGCGCCAGCAGGCGCTCGGCCAGCTGCAGGATATCGCCCGGCCGCTCACGCAGCGGGCGCCAGGCCAGCGGGAACACCGACAGGCGGTAGTACAGGTCTTCGCGGAAGCGCCCGGCCGCCACCTCGCCGGCCAGGTCGCGGTTGGTGGTGGCCAGCACCCGAATGTCCAGGCTGATCGGCTTGCGCCCGCCTACCCGCTCCACCTCGCGCTCCTGCAGCACACGCAGCAGCTTGGCTTGCAAGGCCATGGGCATTTCCGAGATTTCGTCGAGCAGCAGGGTGCCGCCTTCGGCCTGCTCGAACTTGCCTGCCTGAGCCGCGATAGCACCGGTGAAGGCACCCTTCTCGTGGCCAAAGAGGGTGGCCTCGAGCATGTTGTCGGGGATCGCCGCACAGTTGATCGCCACGAAGGGCTGTGCCGCACGCGGCGACTGCTGGTGAATGTAGCGCGCCAGCACTTCCTTGCCAGTACCGGACTCGCCGGAAATCAGCACGGTCGAGTCACTGCGCGCCACACGGGCCGCCAGCTCCAGCAGCTGGCGACTGGCCGGCTCGCAGGCCACCGGCCCTTCTTCGCCGGTGACCCGACCGGCGGCATGCCGCTCCACGAGGCTGAGCAGCGCCTTGGGCTCGAACGGTTTGACCAGGTAGTCGGCGGCGCCTTGGCGCATGGCCTCGACTGCACGCTCGACGGCGGCATGCGCCGTCATCAACAGCACCGGCAACTGTGGCTGCTGGCGGCGCAACTGGCTCAGCAACTGGTGCCCGTCCATACCGGGCATGTTGACGTCACTGACCACCAGGCTGAACGCGTCTTCGAGTACGGCCTCCAGCGCTTCTTCGGCACTGCCCACTGCCTGATAGGCGAAACCGCCGATTTCCAGGGTATCGCCCAGCGCCTGGCGCAATACGCGGTCATCCTCGACCAGCAGCACCTTGATTGCCATTACACCCCCTCCGCCAATTGCCCGTCGATCAACGGCAGCTCTACCCGCACGCAGGTACCACGGCCGACTTTCGAGCGCAGGTTGATCGTGCCCTGGTGCGCACGCACCACCGCCTTGACCACGGCCAGGCCCAGGCCGGTACCGGTGGCCTTGGTGGTAAGGAACGGCTCGCCCAAACGGCCGAGCAAGCCTGCATCGATGCCGCTGCCGGCATCGCTGACGCACAGGTGCAAGCTACGTTCGCGGCGGTACAGGTGCACCTTCAGCCGCGCCGGGCCATCGCTGGCCTGCAGGGCATTTTCAATCAGGTTGAGCAAGGCGCCGACCAGGGTGTCGCGGTTGCACAGCAGCTCACCCAGATGACTGTCGCACTGCCAGCGCACGGCGTGCCCCTGCACATGCGCCTGGGCCGCCTGCTGCAGGGCCTGGAACAGCGCTTTCGGGGTCACCCGATCCCCCAGCGGCAACTCGCCACGGGCAAACACCAGCATGTCGCGCACCTGGTGTTCCAGCTCGTGCAGGCGTTCCTTCAAGGTTGCGGCGAAACGCAGGCGGGTTTCCGCGCTCAGCGTTTGCTCGCTATCGGCCAGGTGGCTGGCATACAGCATGGCTGCGGACAGCGGCGTACGGATCTGGTGAGCCAGCGAGGCAACCATGCGCCCCAACGACGACAGGCGCTCGTGGCGAGCCAGCTGGTCCTGGAGGCGACGGGTTTCAGTCAGGTCGTTGAGCAGCACCAATTGGCCAGGCTCGGCATCCAGCGAGCGGGTGGCGATCGACAGGCGGCGACCGTCGCGCAGCGAGACTTCGTGGCCGTCGTCCTTGCGCGGGGCAAAGCTACGGGCGATCACCTGGCGCCACAATTGGCCGATCAGAGGCTCACCGAGCAACTCGCAGGCGGCCGGGTTGGCTTCGCGCACCAGGCCCTGGCCGTCGATCACGATCACCCCGCCGGGTAGCAAGTCCAGCAGGTTCTGCAGGCGGTTGGCCAGGCGTTCCTTTTCACTCAGTTCGTCGATGCGCTGGGCGCTGACCACGGCCAGCTCACCTTTGAGTTCACTGACCCGGGCTTCAAGCAGGCTGTAGGACTGACTCAGCTGGCTGGACACCTGATTGAACAGGGCGAAGGCTTGCGCGATACCCTGGCCGCTGTCCTGCGCGACCAGGGTTTGCCCCTGCTGATCGGGGGCTCGGGATACGTGGGCGGCCTGGGGCATCGTGCTCTCTCGCGTGGCTGACCGTCATAAAAACGGTGTGTTGCCAGCGGTGTAGCAATAGCCGTGCCGGAGATAGGGATTTGTGCCGGCCTCTTCGCGGGCAAGCCCGCTCCCACAGGAATATCACCGAATTGAAGATGTGCATCGATCCTGTGGGAGCGGGCGTGCCCGCGAAGAGGCCGGCACAGGCAACCGCCAGGCTTCAATCTTCCGCCTGTTCCTCGCCACCTTGGCGGCTCATGCCGTACTTGCGCATTTTCTCGACCAGGGTGGTACGGCGAATACGCAAACGTTCAGCCGCGCGCGCAACGATACCGTTGGCATCGTCCAGCGCCTGCTGGATCAGACCCTGCTCCAGGCTACCCAGGTAGTCCTTGAGGTCCAGGCCTTCGGGCGGCAGCATGGCGTGGTTGCTGAAGTTTGGTGTGTGGCCATTGATCGCCACGCGCTCTTCCAGGTCGCTGCGCAGGCTGTCGACCATCTGCTCGTCTTCGTCATCGACATAGCGGAATTTCTTCGGCAGTTCCGACACGCCAATGACCCCGTACGGGTGCATGATCGCCATGCGCTCGACCAGGTTGGCCAGCTCGCGCACGTTGCCCGGCCAGCCGTGACGGCACAGCGACATGATCGAGGCGGAATTGAAGCGAATGGAACCGCGCTTCTCGTGCTCCATGCGCGAAATCAGCTCGTTCATCAGCAACGGGATGTCTTCCACCCGCTCACGCAACGGCGCCATTTCGATAGGGAACACGTTCAGGCGGTAGTACAGGTCTTCGCGGAAGGTGCCGTCCTCGATCATGGTTTCGAGGTTCTTGTGCGTCGCAGCGATGATGCGCACGTCGATGCTCTGGGTCTTGTTGCTGCCCACGCGCTCGAAGGTACGCTCCTGCAGCACACGCAGCAGCTTGACCTGCATCGGCAACGGCATGTCGCCGATTTCGTCGAGGAACAGGGTACCGCCGTTGGCCAGCTCGAAACGCCCGGCACGGCTGGTGATGGCCCCGGTAAAGGCGCCCTTCTCGTGGCCGAACAGTTCGCTTTCCAGCAGCTCAGCCGGGATCGCGCCACAGTTGACCGGCACGAACGGCGCTTCGCGGCGCTTGGAATGGTAGTGCAGGTTACGCGCCACCACTTCCTTGCCGGTGCCCGACTCACCCAGGATCAGCACGCTGGCGTCGGTATCCGCCACTTGCTGCATCATTTGCCGCACGTGCTGAATGGCACGGCTGGTGCCCACCAGGCTACGGAACAGATTGGGCTCGCGCTGGCGACCGCGCTCGCGCGCCTGGTCATACATTTCGCGGTAGACCTGGGCACGGTGCAGCGAATCCAGCAGCTGGCTGTAGCTTGGCGGCATTTCCAGGTTGGACAGCACCCGGCGGCGAAGGTCTTCCGGCAGCTCGGCAGAAGAAATTTCACCTAAAAGCAGAACCGGAAGGAACTCATCCCAGGTAGCCACTGTCTTAAGCAGCCCAAGCAGATTGCCCGGAGCATTCACGGTGCCGATGAGCACGCACAGCACTTCGCGGCTCGAGGACAATGGCTCGACCGCCTGCTGCCAGTCATGGCTGGCACACGCGAGGTTTTCTTCGCCGAGGAAGTTCAGCACCACCGCAAGGTCGCGGCGGCGCGCGCTGTCGTCATCGATCAGCAGAATCTTGGTTTCACGCCACATGCAATAGCAACTTCCCTAGTCATATCGGCGCCCTGCAGGGGCGTGCTCGACATCATTCCGACTGAATGGTCAGTGTTCGGACGTCTGAAATTCGAAAACAGCCACTAGTAAAGTCAAAAACTTAAAGGCAGTCAAATTTATGGCGCCGAAGCGTTGCTCTCTGCCCAGCTTCAGCTGAACAGATGGTATACCTTTGTGGCGTGTTTCGCTTGGTTGATATTCGACATTTGTGCGACCAAGGATTGACGCTCGTCACTTGCAACGTCGATCAGCTGACGATAAACCGCCATCAACGCTTCCAGATTGGCCCGGATTGCGGCCTCATCATCCTGATTCTCTTGCAGTAATTCATCCATCAGCGCACGACAGGCCAAGTCCAACTCACCAATGGCCGCCCAGTCGCGCACTTGCAGGGCCTCGCTCAGGGCAAGGCGGGTGTCTTCGATTTGCTGCAGCGCGCTCATGGGGGTGCTCCTTAGGGTGTTATTGCTCGGCGGAGGCGATGGCATCCCAGCCGCTTTTGACAGTGATCATCAATTGCGCGACTTCGTCGATCATGGCCGGGTCGCTATGCAGATTGGCCTGAGTCAGGCGGCGAGCCATGTAGTCGTACAGGCTGTCGAGGCGGTCCAGTTCGTCTGGGTTATCGGTCTTTTCCTTATCCAGCCCCTCACGCAGACCACCGATGATGTCAATAGCCTTGCCCAGCATCACACCCTTCAGCGCCACATCGCCGCGCGCGATCGCACCTTTGGCCTGAGCCATGCGGTCAAGCGAACCCTCCATCAGCAACTGCACCAAGCGGTGCGGGGTAGCTTCGGAAATTTGAGCGTGGGAATTGACCTTCTGGTACTGGCGAAGGGCTCTCATCGGGTGCATGGGGGATCCTCATTGAACGGGGCTGGACGTGGGCCGCATGTCTACTACATCGGCCCGGCCCGGCGTTTCTTTAATGATCAGCTGTCGCTATTGGCTTTGTTCAACGCGTTGAGCGTGGTCATCACGCTGTCACTAGTAGCCTTGAGCTGGGCGACCATGGTGTCCATGGCGTTATATTTCTTGGTCAGGGTTTCGGTCAAAGACTCGATACGACGGTCCAGGGCGGTTTGCGACTCTTCCAGTTGCTTGAGCTGATTAGTCAGATTGGTCTGACGAGAGGCCAGGATGCCACCGGTCTTGGCGTATTCCTCGGTGGCGGAGGTCATGCGCGTGAGCAGGCCTTCCTTACCGGTGAACAGACCGCTGATGTCAGCACCATACGTTTTGACCGCAGCGTCCCACTTGGTGTCATTGAGCTCCAACAGGCCGGTTTTCTGGACGGTATTGATGCCTAATTGCGACAAAGTGCGCAGGCCTGTACTGCCAACGCTGCGACTGATCTCGCTACGAATGGAATTGACCAGCGAGCGCATGGTCGCATCACCGGTCAATGCGGCCGAGCCGGTGGCAGAGCCATCAGAGCCTGTGGTGACCTTGGTCTGGGCATTGATAGTAGTCATCAGCGCATTGTAAGCGGTGACGAACGACTGCACCGAGGTCTTGAGCGTATCGTTATTGCTCGATACCGCTAGGCTGGCCTTGCCTTCCTTGACCAGTGTGATATCCACGCCACTGATGGCGCCTGTTACAGTATTCGAGGCCGATTCCAGCTCAAGACCGTCCAGGGTGTATTTTGCGTTCTGTGGCTCGGCGATGGTCGTCACATCACTAGCCATGCTGGCGTCGCCGCCCAACGTCAGTTCGGTGCCCTCACCCATTTTAGTGGACGAGAAGATCAGGCGTGAACCACTGGCGTCGGTGACGATGTTCGCGGTGATACCTTTTGACTGCAGTTGACCATTGATCGTGTCACGAGCCTGCTGCAGGGTCGCGCCGTTGGCGATGGTCACGCTATGGGTAGCACTGCCCTGGCTAATGGTCAGGGTTTGCGATTGCCCCGAATCGTTGACGATGGTCGAAGTCTTCTCGTAGACCTGTGTCGAGATCTTGGAAGCTGTCGCCAACTGGGTAACTTCGAGAGCATAGTCACCGGAAGACGCGCCATCGCCCAGCTTGATCTTGGCGATGGCTTCATCGGACGACGATGACGCCAAACCGGAAAAGCTCGAAGCCGTGTTTAGCTTGGCAACGGCTGCACGAAAGGTATCCAGTGCGCTTTTCACAGTACCGATGGCCGACAGCGAGGTGGTGGCTGTGGTGGTCTGGTTGTTGATCTGGGTTTGCTTGGGCGCCTTTTCGGCATCTGCCAGCGCCTTCACGATACCGCTGATATCGAGGCCAGAGCCAAGCCCATTGATGGTTGAGCTCGCCATATCACATCTCCTTAATCGTTGCCGCCGGTTTACCGACGAAAAGGCATCCGTGCGCTAATAAACAAATGCCGTGCCAACTCAGACCTGGGCATTGAACAACAGGCTATTGGCATCCTTCAGGTTTTCCGCCAGTTTCAGTGCCACTTCGGAAGGCAACTGGCGAATGACTTCGCCGCTTTGGCGGGCTATGACCTTGACCACCACCTGGCCGGTGGAGTCATCGATCGAAAAATCGAGTTGCCGCTCTGAAGCCTTGACGAAGTCCTGGATGGCACTGATGGCGCTTTCCAGGTCTTGCCGAGCTTCAGGCTTGGGTTGTTTGTCGACCGACTCGCTGGCTGCCAGATCGCTTGCTTGCCGCTTGCTCGTCGATGTGTCGGGCGCAGCGGAGGCGGGATAGGACAGGCCCAGTTTCACGCTCATATCCATGTCTTACACCTCTTATTCTCGGAAAGACGAAAGGGTACGTCGCCGTACCCTTCGTCAAACTACTCAGCTTTTGAAATTAGCCCAGCAGTTTCAGTACCGACGACGGCAGCTGGTTGGCCTGGGACAGGATCGCGGTGGAAGCCTGTTGCAGGGTCTGCTGCTTGGTCAGCTCGGCGGTTTCAGCAGCAAAGTCGGCGTCCTGCACACGACTGCGGGCAGCGGTGGAGTTTTCCGAGATGCTGTTCAGGTTGGCTACGGTGCTGTCGAAGCGGTTTTGAACGGCACCCAGTTGGGCGCGCTGGCTGTCGACTTGGGCGATAGCAGCATCCAATGCTTGGATCGATATCTGCGACGACTTAGCGTCAGTAATGCTGAGGTTGGAAACGGTAGTTTCCATTGCAACTGCCGTCGCACCAGTTTTGCCGGCTAGACCGAGAGCGGCGAGACCAGTACCTGCACTACCGTCAGCAACAGTAATGTCTTTGTCGGAGAACAGCGACAGCTTACCATCATCAGTCAGACTGGCAGTAACACCCGTGCTAGCGCTATTGATCGCCGAAACGACGTTCTGAGCGCTGGAGCCCTTGGCGAACTTGACTTCTACACCATTCAGAGTAATCGAAGTATCTTCAGTAGTTTTAGCTTCAGAAGTACCAGCAGTCAGGCCCAACTGAGCCAAGGAACCGCTTTGATCATTCGAGAGACGAACATCGCTGCCATCTTTCGAAACGATATTCAAACGACCATCAGCATCGATTTTGGTTTTGGTTGCGTCGATAGTACCGATAGCGTTGATTTGAGTGAGAACAGAGTCAATATCAGCACCTGCAGCCCAAGTAACCTGAGTGTCATTGACCTTGATAGTGCCACCAGCAGCAAGAGTAGTTGCGCCAGTTGCAGGGGTTGGAGTACCTGCACGAACAGCGTTAGTGGTGCCGGTAGCTAGACCAACAGCGGAAGCACCAGCGCCGGAAATTTCTATATCTGCCAAGGCAGACATGGTGAAGCCATCAGCGTCAGTAAAGCCTACAGTGGCGGTATTATCACCAGTCGCAGCTCGCAGAGCGGCTTGCATCTTAGTAGCAATAGCTGCACCTTCGTCACCAACCTCTACCAATACAGATTGATTACCGATAGCGAAGCCGAATTCCGCAGCGAAGCCGCCTCCACCAGCCTTAATCTCGTCTGGTACTGATGTGCTGTTCACGACCGCCGCACCCACCACCGGCGCTGGAGTGGTCAGCTTAGTACCCAATGCAGTGGCAGTCAGCCCCCCCATTTCATTACCAGCAACAGTTGCCTCGCTGTAAGATCCTTTTAGACCAGTTGCACTGATGTCAGTCATGCCGAACGAAATTGTTTCGTTAGCGCTAGCACCAATCTGGAAACCGATGTTCTGGAAAGAGCCGTCCAGAATGTTACGACCACCGAAGGTAGTGGTGTTTGCAATACGAGTCAGCTCACCCGACAGAGCGGTGAACTCCTGCTGCAGGGAAGTACGGTCATCATCGCTGTTCGAGCCGTTAGCCGACTGCAGGGCCAGTTCGCGCATACGCTGCAGAATGCTGGTCGATTCCTGCATCGCACCTTCAGCAGTCTGAGCGATGGAGATGCCGTCGTTGGCGTTTTTCACGGCAACGCTCAGGCCTTTGATCTGGCTGGTCAGACGGTTGGCGATCTGCAGGCCAGCGGCGTCGTCTTTGGCGCTGTTGATTTTCAGGCCAGAGGACAGGCGGGACATGGAGGTGCCCAGCGCGTCGGAAGCACGGTTCAGGTTCTTCTGAACGCCCAAGGAGGTGATGTTAGTGTTAACGGTCAAAGCCATGACGAATTCCTCGTTGTATGGATACTGCGGCTTCCGGCCCTGGCGACAGCCGGGTGTGGCCTAGAGAACCTTCGTAATGGTTATCGTCGGGTATGCGGGTTGCTTGAGGGTTTTTTCAAAAAAAAAATACTGGCATGGGGCCAGCCCTGAGAAATCAAGGGGTTAAGGGCGGTTTATTGGCGTCAAAAACTGTTTGGAATGGGCTGAATGCCTCATCCCATCTGTAGGAGCGGGTTCACCCGCGAACACCGGCGAAGCCGGTGCCATAGACCGAGCTGCCTTCTTCGCGGGTGAACCCGCTCCTACAATGGGCTGCGTTAGGCAGAAGTTTATTGTCGGCAGAAAAAAAGCGCCGGGCGGTGGCCGCCGGGCGCTTTTAGGGGCTGACTGGGATCAGTCGCGGTACAGGATGGCCGAGCCCCACGACAGGCCCACGCCAAAGCCACTGATCGCCACGCGCTTCCAGCTGCCATCGAGCATGTGCTTCTGCAGCAGCAGCGGAACACTGGAGGACACCGTATTGCCGGTTTCCAGCATGTCCTTGACGAACTTCTCCGGGTGTTGCTCTTCAAAGCGTCGCGCCACGGCGTCGACAATCGCCGCACTGCCCTGGTGGATGCAGAAGGCGTCGATATCCGACGACTTCAGGCCGCTGGCATCCAGCAGCTCGTGCAGGTGCGCTGGCACTTTGATCAGGGCGAAGTTGAATACCTGGCGGCCATTCATGAAGAATTTGCCGTCACTGACTTTCAGGTGCTCGGCACCGGAACCGTCAGTGCCGAAACGCGCCTGGCCCAGGTTCCAAACCGCGTTTTCACCCATCCAGGTTGCCGTGGCGGCGTCGCCGAACAGCATGGTGGTGTTGCGGTCTTCCGGGTCGACGATCTTCGAATACGGGTCGGCGGTGATCAGCAGGCCGTTCTTCAGGCCTGCCGCCTCCATGAAGCCTTTGATCGCATACAGGCCATACACATAGCCGGAGCAGCCCAGCGACACGTCGAACGCCGCCACGCGGGTAGACAGGCCAAGTTTGCTCTGGACGATGGCTGCGGTGTGCGGCAGGCCTTCTTCGTCGCCGTTCTGGGTGACCACGATCAACGCATCGATCGATTGCGGATCAAGGTCGGGGTTGCTGGCGAACAGCGCCTGGGCGGCTTCTACGCACAAGTCGGAGGTTTCTTGCTCTTCGGCCTTGCGCGGCAGGAACGACGCACCGATCTTGCCGAACATGAACTCTTCGTCCTTGCCGAACTTCGCACCCTGAACGTAGTTGTCCAGGCCAGCGGTGGGCACGTAACTCGCAATGCTTTTGATGCCAATCATTCTGGCTTCCCAATGAAAACAGCCAAAGACCACCACTCGATGAATTGAGGGCGCCAAATACCGGAGCGGTCACCGCCAGGGGTTGTAGCCAGGGCTCGCCTGCGCACCGGTAACAAAATGCTGCAACAGCTGCTGCATAGAATACAGGGAAGATGAGCGTTTTGACTCATTGGTCACATTGAAATGCTACGAAAGCCGTGGCGAGGGTGTGGGGACTGGGGAATTTTTGGAATGACCGGGCGGGCACTGGACCCCGAATGATCAGCTTCGCAGCAGATATCGATGGGGCCGCTTCGCGGCCCTTTCGCGACGCAAGGCCGCTCCCACAAATACGCCACCTTCAGGAGAGAGGACGACCTGGACTGCCCCCAAGAAGCTGGACACCAATCCAACCCTGGGGAGCAGCCCAAATACGCCACCCTCAGGAGAGAGGAGGACCTGTGGGGGGCCCTGTGTCGCGATAGGGCTGCGCAGCAGCCCCAGGATCAGGCAGGCAGACTAGATCTTGTCGAACAGGCTTAGCTGAGAAATGCGCGCAAACGCCAACTGCGAAGCTTCAAGCATGGCCTGCTGCAGGGTCAGCTGAATGGTGGCCGAGGCCATGTCAGTATCGCCAATGGCACTTTGTGTGCTTTGGTTGGCCAGCCCCAGGCTTTCGTTTTCCTGCGCCTGAATATCCAGCGAGTTGCCCCGCGCACCGATCGAACCACGGGTAATGTCGATACGATCCCGGGCACTGGCCAGGTTGGAAATCGCCGAGTCGGTGGCGGTTTTCAGTGCAGCCTGCGCCTCGGGCGTGTCCAGCGGCTTTTCCAGAGCGCTGCGTAGCTGACCCAAGGTATCCAGTACGTTCTGCGTGCGATGGGTATTGGCATTGACCGAGAACTGGTCGCCTTGCTTCGGCGCGCTGTCGAACTGGTAGGTAACGCCTGCCACCGTCACTGCGTTGCCCGCCCCTACTGTACCCGAGCCAATCGGCTTGCTGTCGGCACTGTACGGCTGCGCATACAGAGAATACTCGGTATCGCTGGTGAAGCGGATCACCGCGCCGTTGCTTGGGAAGGTGCTACGGTAAGCTTCCGGGTCGGTAACGCTGGTGCCGGTCACCTGCGCCGTCGACGGGTTGCCCGCGCTACGCGTCGCCGTGAGGGTATCGGGCTTGGCTTCGAGGGTGAACACATGGCCGGCAACGACGGCGTCAGCATCGTCACCTTCCGCCAGGTTCAGGTTGATCTCGAAGTCGACACCGCGCAGCGAGATCATCTTGCCGCCTTCGGTATTGACGTCGAACTTGCCCTTGCCGGCGGTTTCATTGGTGATGTCATTGCCGGCGGCATCCCTCACGCTGTACTCGGTGGCACTGGTGAAGGTGACAGAATACGGCTGACCAGCGGCAAACTGATTGCCGTAGGTGGTGGCCGAGGTCAACAGGCCGCCAGACAGCAATACCTTGCCGTCATCCGGCGACGGTGCTACCAGGCTCGACTGGGTGCGGCTGTTATTGGTGGCCTGGTCGAAAATGCTGTAGCCGGTGTCGTTGGTCGCCAGGCGCAAGGTGTCGGACACCTGCAGGCTCAGCTGGGTCTGGTCGCCCTGGTAGCTGTAGGTGCCGTCGGCGTTGCGCACATAGGGCGGGGTCGACGACTTGGAGCCGCCAAACATGTAGTCGCCGTTGGCATCGCGCGAGTTCAGCAGACCGAACACGTTGGCTTCGATTTCCTTGATCTCGCTGGCGATCGAGGTACGGTCGGCATCGCTCAGGCCCCCGTTACCCGCCTGGATCGCCAGCTCGCTGGCACGCTGCAGGGCATCGTTGATGGTCGATAGCACGCTCTCTTCCTGCAGCAGGGCGTTCTTGACCGTGGTCATGTTGCCGCTGTACTGCTCCAACAAGGCGCTCTGTTGCTGCAGCACCAGCAAGCGCGCAGCGCCGACCGGGTCGTCACCGGCCGACTGGATGCGCGATTTGGAGGTGACCTGTTCGGTAATCTTGGCCAAGTTGGAGTAGTTCTGGGAGTAGCTAGTGGCGCTGGTCTCATAGAACTGAGCAGTTGAAATACGCACGGTCCGCTACTCCTTACAGGGCGTTGATCAGGGTGGAGAAGGTTTCTTGCGCCGCCTTGATGATCTGCGACGACGCTGTGTAGTAGTGCTGGAACTTCACCAGGCTGGCCGCTTCGTCATCGAGGTTGACGCCCGACACCGCGCTGCGGCTCTCGGTCGCAGACTTGAGCACTGCCTGGGTCGCCGTGGTGTCAATGGTGGCCTGGCTGGCCTTGGCCCCTACCCGCTCGACCAGCGAGGCGTAGGCCGAGGTGAAGCTGGTCCCGGTGCCAGAATTGGTGCCCACGGTCGACTTGGTCTGCAGGTCCAGCAGCGCGTTGGCATTGCGGTTGTCCGCCTTGCCGTCGGCATTGAACGACAGGGTAAAGCTGTCATTGGCCGCAGGGCTGCCACCGATTGTGGTCTCGACGGCAAAGGTACGCGGGTTACCGCTACCATCCAGAATCGGGTCGCCGGCCGCATCCAGCATCGGCACGGCGATGGACAACTTGTTGTCCTGCCCAGGCACCACGCTGCCGGTACCAATCTGGGTGCCCTTGGCATCGAACAGCTTGTAGCCCTGGGAGCCTCTACTGGCAGCATCGAACACCACGCGCACCGGCATCGAATCGCGAATCGACTGCTGGATCAGCGCGGTATCGGCACCGCCGTAGATGTCCAGCGACTCGCTCAGGGTCGGCTGGGTGATGGTGCCAGTACCGCTGTTGCCACTGCCCGAGGTCGCGCTGACAGGGCCGGCGAAGGCCAGCTTGTTGGCATCGGTCAAGGTCGTGGTAATGCTCCCGGCAGCTGCACGGGTGGGGATGACCTTGAAGCTGTCGCCGGCCGCCAGGCCGCCGCCTTTCAACGCCAGGCTGAAACCATCGATCACCGGTGCCGGGTCGGCATTCAGGTCGAAGCTGCCCATGTCGGTGCCGTCCGAGCGGCGCACACTGTACTGGTTGGCGCTGGTGAACTTCACCTCGTAGTCGTAGGTGGTCAGCGCACCGCTGTTGGCGATGGTGACATCCAGATTGCCGGAGCCGGCACTGTTGTTCGACGAGGCCAGGCTGCGCTGGGCAATGGCGGTGGCGCTGTTGATGCTGGAGAACAGCGAGCTGCCGAACTGGCCGTTGGCATCCAGGCCCTGACCCAGCTGGCTATTGATGCTGTCGGCGACTACCAGGGCAACGCGACCAAGCTCGTTCATCGACGGCGTCAGCACGTCCTGGCGATAACGCAACAGGCCGCCAATGGCGCCACCGGACACCACCGAGGTCACGTCCGAGCTGAACGAGTCATAGTTGATGCGCAGGGCAACCTGGCTCTTGTCGGCCACACCCGGCTCCACCGACAAGGTGTTGGCCTTGGTTCCGGTGACCAGCGATTGGCCACTGCCCAGGTACACGTCGTAGTTGCCATCACGCTCCTGCACCGTCACCCCTACCAGCTCGTTGAGCTGGCGCACGGCTTCGCTGCGCGCATCCAGCAGGCTGTTAGGGCTGTTGCCGGAGGCGCTGGCGGCGGTGATCTGCTTGTTGTACTCGGCAATGTTGGCGGTGAGCTTGTTCACCTGGCCGGCCATGGTGTCGAGCTGGGAGTTGATCGTGGCGTTCTGCTGGGTCAGCTGGGTGCTCACCGCGTTGAAACGGTTGCTCAGGGTTTGCGCCTGGGTCAGCAGCAGCTGACGCGAGGCAACGTCACCCGGTTTCGCCGCTGCAGTCTGCAGCGCCGAAAAGAAGGCGGTAAGGACCGAACTGATACCGGTGTCACGGTCGGCCAGCAGCTTGTCGACGCTGGTGATCTGATCCTGGAACGTCAGCGAGTCTGCCTGCAACGAGGTGGCCGTCTGCAACTGGTTGTCCAGGTAGGAGCTGTAGATGCGACGCACATCCGCCAGCGTGGTCCCGGTACCCAGGAACCCTGCGCCTATGTTGTGCGAAGGCCCCGCCGCCTGAACCGTCTGCTGGCGCGAGTAGCCACTGGTCGCGGCGTTGGCGATGTTGTTACTGGTTACCGACAAGGCCGCCTGGCTGGCACTCAGGCCACTCAGGCCGATGGAAATCAGGCTCGACATGATTTAGTCCTTTTATAAGTTCGTGGTTCTGCCAGCCATGGCGTATTGCGGGGTTGACTGCATTTGCTGGGCGATGCTGATGATCTTCTTCGCATAGCCCGGGTCGGTCGCATAACCTGCTTTTTGCAGCTCTCTTGCAAACTGCTCAGGGTTATCGGCCGCATCCAGCGCACCTTGATAGCGAGCATTGCTCTGCAGCAAGGTAACGAGATCGTGGAAGCTGTCCTGGTAGGAGTCGTAGCTGCGGAACGCCGCGGTTTCCTTGACGAACTGGCCATCGCGGAATTCGCTGGTGATCGCCCGCGCCTGCTCGCCTTGCCAGTTGCCGGTGGCTTTGATGCCGAACAGGTTGTGGCTGCTGCTGCCGTCGCTGTTGCGCATCACCGACTTGCCCCAACCGGTTTCCAGCGCGGCCTGGGCCACCAGGTAGCGCGGGTCGACACCAATGCGCCTGGCGGCCTGCTCGGCCATTGGCAGCATGGTGGCGACGAAGGCGTCGCTGTCGGTGAAAGCCTTGTTCGGCGCCAGCGGTGGCTGGGCCACGGCACGGCCGACAATGCGCAGGCCGTTGTCCGGCACGGCGAAGGCCTTGGCGACTGGCTGACCGTCACGGGCAGGCACGGCGGCGTTATTGGCAGTTTCCGCCGACGGTACGATACCGGCCAACAGGCGGTCGGTGAGTTTGCTGGGCAGGGCCAGGCGCCGCGCGTTGAGTGCAGCAACGTCGTTGCGCGTAGCGGACGAGGCCATGGCATGCGCTGGCTCCGCCACCTTGTTGCCCCACAATGCCGGGCCACCGCTATCGACGCGCGGGAACGGGCTGGTATTGATCGACGCACTGCGCCCCTTGGTCAGCTGGCGCACCAGCACGTCCTGCAAGCCGATGCCGCCACCTTCGCGGGACATGCTCACGGCCAACTGCTGGTCGTACATGTCGCGGTACTGCTTGACCGTTTCGGTGTTCATCGGGTTGTCGTCGGCCAGCACGTCACTGGCCTTGCGCGAGGCCTTGAGCATTTCGCTGATGAACAGCGACTCGAATTCCTGGGCCACCTTGCGCACATTGGCTTCGCTGTCGCGGTCGCCGTGCTTGAGGGCACTCAGGCGGTTGAGGTCGGTATAGGCGCCGCTGTCGGCACTACCGGATACCTGGCTTTTGATATTCATCCGCGCCGTCCTCAGATCACGATCAGGTCGGCCTGCAAGGCGCCGGCCTGCTTCAAGGCTTCGAGGATCGCCATCAGGTCGCCGGGCGCTGCGCCCACCTGGTTCACCGCGCGGACGATTTCATCCAGCGTGGTGCCCGGGCCGAACTTGAACATCGGCTTGGCTTCCTGCTCGGCATTGACCCGCGAGCGTGGCACCACGGCAGTCTGGCCATTGGAGAAGGCCCCCGGCTGGCTGACGATCGGGTCTTCGGTGATGGTCACGGTCAGGCTGCCGTGGGTTACCGCTGCCGGCGACACCTTGACGTTCTGGCCGATGACGATGGTGCCGGTACGCGAGTTGATGATGACTTTGGCCACCGCCTGGCCCGGGTCGATTTCGAGGTTTTCGAGGATCGACAGATAATCCACGCGCTGGCTTGGGTCCATCGGCGCGCTGACCCGTACCGAACCACCATCCACGGCCTGGGCCACGCCAGGGCCGAGCAGGTCGTTGACCTTGTCCACGATGCGCTTGGCGGTCGTGAAGTCGGGACGATTGAGGTTAAGGGTCAGGGTATTGCCCTGGTTGAAGCCGCTCGGCACCGCACGCTCGACACTGGCACCACCCGGAATACGACCGGCCGACGGCACGTTGACAGTGATCTTCGAGCCGTCACGACCTTCGGCATCAAAGCCGCCCACGACCAGGTTGCCCTGGGCAATGGCGTAGACATTGCCGTCGATACCCTTGAGCGGGGTCATCAACAGGCTGCCGCCGCGCAGGCTCTTCGAGTTACCGATCGACGACACGGTGATGTCCACCACCTGGCCCGGCTTGGCGAACGGTGGCAGGTCGGCATGCACCGACACTGCGGCAACGTTCTTCAGCTGCACGTTGCCGGAACCGGCCGGCACCTTGATGCCGAATTGCGACAGCATGTTGTTGAAGGTTTGCAGGGTGAACGGCGTCTGGGTGGTCTGGTCACCCGTGCCATTGAGGCCCACCACCAGGCCGTAACCAATCAACTGGTTGGAACGTACGCCAGAGATGCTGGCAATGTCCTTCAGGCGCTCGGCCTGGGCAGCGAAGGCGCAGGACAAAAGCAGGGTTGTGGCAATCAGCTGCCTCACGTTGAACATGGTCATCCGTACTCAGAAAGGCCAAAGCGGGCTGATGAAGAAGCGGTCCAGCCACCCGGGCTGGCTGGCATCGGCGAACGAACCGGTACCGGAGTAGGTGATGCGCGCGTCGGCCACACGGGTGGACGGCACAGTGTTGTCGGTGGCGATATCGTCAGCGCGAACCATGCCGGCAATGCGCACCAGCTCTTCGCCGGTGTTCAGGGTCAGCCACTTCTCGCCGCGCACGGCGATGATGCCGTTGGGCAGCACCTCGGCCACGGTGACGGTGATCGAACCGGTCAGCGTGTTGCCCTGGGTGGCCTTGCTGTCGCCCTTGGTCGCGCGATCGCCGCTATAACCGGCCTCCAGCGAAAGGTCGCCGCCACCGAACGGATTATTGGTGTTGGGCGTGCTACCAAACAGCGAAGTCAGGCCGATGTCGGTCTTGCTGGTCTTGGCGATCTGCGAGCCCGCGTTCTTGCTGGCGGACGTGCGCTCATTGAGCGTGATGGTGATGATGTCACCCACCCGGAACGCCTTGCGGTCGCTGTACAGGTTCTGCTCGAAACCGGCCTGGTAGATCGAACCGTTGTTGGCCGCTGCCGGCAACGGGGTGCGCGGCAACACCGGCGCATAGTACGGGTCGTTGGGCTTGGGCGTCGGTGCGACGCAACCTGCCAGCAACACCGCCCCCCCCAGGGCGAAAACGGACAACAGACGATTCATGACACTTACCTCACGGGCGCAGCTGAGTGACAGGGCTTAGAGCTGTTGAGTAACGAACGACAGCATCTGGTCGGCCGTGGAAATGACTTTGGAGTTCATCTCGTAGGCACGCTGAGTGGTGATCATGTTCACCAGCTCTTCCACGGTGCTGACGTTGGAGTTCTCCAGCGTCTGCTGCAAGGTGGTGCCAAAACCGTTCAGGCCTGGGGTGCCAACCTGCGGTGCGCCACTGGCGGCGGTCTCGAGGAACAGGTTGTCGCCGATCGCCTGCAGGCCGGCCGGGTTGATGAAGTCGGCGGTCTGGATGTTGCCGATCACCTGTGCAGCCGGGTTGCCGGCGGTGGTGATCGACACGGTGCCGTCCTGGCCAACGGTGAAGGTCTGGGCGTCGTTAGGCACGACAATGGCAGGTTCCAGGGCGTAGCCGTTGGCGGTGACGATCTGGCCATCGGAGTTCAGGTGGAAGGTGCCGTCACGGGTGTACGACACGGTGCCATCCGGCTGCAGGACCTGGAAGAAACCGCGACCGTTGACGGCCATGTCCAACGGGTTTTCCGTGGTTTGCAGGCTGCCGGCGACGAAGCTTTTCTGGGTGCCCACGATACGCACACCGGTACCGACCTGCAGGCCCGAGGGCAGCTCGCTGTCCTGGGTCGACTGGGCACCAGGCTGGCGCTTGATCTGGTAGAGCAGGTCTGCGAATTCGGCGCGATCACGCTTGAAGCCGGTGGTCGAGACGTTGGCCAGGTTGTTGGAAATGACCGTCAGGTTGGTGTCCTGAGCGGACAGGCCGGTTTTAGCGACCCAAAGAGCCGGAAGCATGTGAGTTCTCCTCGTGCGCCTGTTTTACGGCACCCGTTCAAAAGTGATTAGCCGATTTGCAAAACCCGAGCCATGGCTTCGTCGCCTTCCTTGGCCGTATTCATCATCTTGACGTGCAGTTCGAACTGGCGGGACAGCGCCAGCACCGAGGTCATTTCCTCGACAGCGTTGACATTGCTGCCTTCCAGGAAGCCAGCCACCACCCGCACGTTGACGTCGGCATCGGCCGGCTGGCCGGAAGTGGTATGGATCAGACCGTCCAGGCCCTTCGTCAGGCCTTTGGTGTCCGGGTTGACCAGTTTGATGCGGTCGACCTCGGCCATCACCCGCGGGTCTTCACCCATGGAGCGGATGCTGATGGTGCCGTCGGCACCCACTTCCACTTTCTGCTCCGGCGGGATGGCGATCGGGCCACCGTTGCCGATCACCGGCATGCCATTGCCGGCACGCAGCACACCGAGGGCATCGATGTTCAGGCTACCGGTACGCACATAGGCTTCGCTGCCGTCCGGCGCCTGCACGGCGATAAAGCCTTTGCCGGTCACCGCCACGTCAAGGTCGCGGCCAGTTTCGACCAACGGGCCTTCACTGAAGTCGGTGGCCGGGCGCTCGGTCATGGCGAATGCACGCGCCGGAAAGCTGTCACCGAACACCGGCATCGAGCGGGCCTGCTCCAGGTCGCGCTGAAAACCGTTGGTGGAAATGTTCGCCAGGTTGTTGGCGTGGGCCTTCTGCGCCAGCGCGTTCTGGCTGGCGCCGGTCATGGCCACATAAAGCAACTTGTCCACAGTTTCTCCTCTGCGCGTAGCTGCCGCGCTGTCACTGGGCAGGTTCCAAGCAATAATTGAACCAAGTCTGAAACACCCGGTTTACGGGGCTTTCAGCGCGGCAAGGGGCAATAACCGTCAGTTTGTCGGCGGATGTTTGCCGCCTGCGGCAAGGGCTTGCTCAATGGGCGCGGCAGGCGGCGTTGTTGTAGGGGCCAGAGTGGCGCACCCAGCCTTTGCCCGGGTTGTGGGCCGAACACAGGTAGCGGCCGGTGACCAGGCTTTGCCATTGATAGAACGGGGCGGGGGCAGCGGGGGCCGGCAGAACCAGCACCAGCAGGGGGAACAAGGCCAGTAACGACAGCCGCTTCATTCGCATGAACCTTCACATTCTTGGGGCCGCTTTGCGGCCCCAATTACAAACACCACAGCAAAAACAATCATCAGGTCATCTGAATGATGGTCTGCATGATGGTGCTTTCAGTGGAAATGGTCTTGGCATTGGCCTGGTAGTTGCTCTGCGCCTTGATCAGGTTGACCAGCTCGCCGGTCAGGTCGACGTTGGAGTCCTCCAGGGCACCACCGGAAATCTGGCCGAGGGTACCGGTGTCCGGAGCGCCGATCACCGGCACGCCCGAGGCATAGGACTCTTTCCAGTTGGTACCGCCAATCGGCGTCAGGCCCTGCAGGTTGGCGAAGTTGGCAATCGCCACCTGGCCGATCACCTTGTCCTTGCCGTTGGTGAAGCTGGCAAACAGGTAGCCGTTCTGGTCGATGCTCAGCCCCGACAGCTCACCGGTGGCGAAGCCATCCTGGGTTTTGGCGATTTCTGCGGACGACGCGTTGTATTGGGTGGCACCCAGCATGTCCAGCTTCACACCGTCCGCGTTGGCGATGGCGCCATTGGCCGACCACTCTCCAGCGGCGTTTTTCTGCGCCGGGATCCAGTCGTTGAGCTGGAAGATCTTGTCTTCGCCAATGCTCAGGCCGCCCGCGACGTCACCCGCAGTCATTGCATCCTTGTCCAGCGTACCATCGGACTTGAACGGCACGGCGTTGACCAGCGGCGTGGTGGAAGCCGGATTGGCCGGGTTGCGGCCATCGATAGTGGTGTGCATGGACCAGGTATTGGTCGCGTCGTCCTTGATGAAGTACTGGTTCATCTGGTGTTCATTACCCTGGCTGTCGAACACCGGGGTATTGAACGTGAAGTTGTAGGAACTGGCATTGGTGGGATCGAAGGGCGTCACCGACGGGGAGGTCGCGGCCGAGTTCAGGTTGATCTTCTCGGTGATGAGGCCGGTCGGCTTCGGCGTCAGGTTGGAAGTATCGATCTGCAGGTCAGTCAGGATACCCTGGATGATCTTGCCGTCCTCGCCGACCGCATAACCCTGCAGGTTGGCACCCGAAGCATTCACCACATAACCGGCCTTGTCGCTGTAGAAAGCGCCCGCACGGGTATAGATCTTCGAGCCGTTGTCGTTCAGGGCAAAGAAGCCGTTGCCATCGATAGCCATGTCCAGCGCCTGGCCGGTGGCGTTGATATTGCCTGGCGTGAACAGCTGCGAAACCGCGGCAGTCTTTACCCCGGTGCCGATCACGGTCTTGCCCGCGCTGGTGCCGCGAATGGAGTTGGAGTACTGGTCAGCGAACTCGGCACGCGACGACTTGAAGCCGGTGGTGGCAACGTTGGCAATGTTGTTGCCGGTAACGTTCAGGGCCTTGTTTGCTGCATAGAGGCCGCTAAGGCCGATATTGAAAGACATGTGTAACTCCTGTCGTTTTGCTCAGGCCCTAGATGCCGATGCTTTGGATTTTGGAAAGCGCAACACTGCCCAGCCCGGCCAGGTTGAGCGTCATCTCCGAACCGTTGCTACCCATGGTCACACTGGTAACCGAGGCCGGCAGGTTGGTGGTCATGGCCGTGGCCTTGCCATCGATCGAGGCGGTGGCCTTGAAGGTGTAGGTCCCGGCGGCCGCGACTTCACCGTCATCGTTCAGGCCATCCCAGGTAAAGTCGATGCTGCCAGACTTCTGGGTACCGAGTTCGATGGTGCGCACCAGCTTGTCGTCCTTGTCGTAGATCCCCACCGAGGTGGAGGTACTGGACGACGTCAGGTTGACCGAGCCCTTCATGTCCTTGCTGGTATCGACCACGGCCTTGTCGGTCTGGACAATGACATTGCGCCCGACCAGCGAGGAGGCCTGCAAGGCCTGGGAAGATTGCAGCCCGGCCGCGATGTAGGTCACAGCGTCGTTCAGCGACTGCATGCTTTCCAGGCTGCTGAACTGCGCCAACTGGGCCACGAACTCGCCGTTTTCCTGCGGGTCGAGCGGGTTCTGGTTCTGCATCTGGGTGACCAGCAACTGCAGGAACGCGTCCTTGCCCAGCGCGCTGCCGGCGGCGCCGGTAGAGCTGTCAGTCTTGGACGTCTGCTTCTGCAGCGAGGTCAGGTATGCGCTGCCGACGTCTGTAGTGGAATTGGTGGTGGTCATGTCGGCTTCCTATCACTGCCCCAGGGTCAGCACTTTCTGCATCATGTTCTTGGCCGTGTTCATCAGTTCAGCGTTGGTCTGAAACGCGCGGCTGGCGGAGATCATGTCAGCCATCTCCTCGACCACATTGACGTTCGGGTAGTAGACGTAGCCGTCCTTGTTCGCCGCCGGGTGGTTCGGCTCGTAGCGTGCTTCAAGGGTGCTCTGGTCTTCGACGATGCCTTTTACCTGCACGCCCTGCCCTGCCTCGCCCTGGTCTTCGAACAGCGACTGGCTGCTGCCGGCCTGCGCATTCTGGAAGGTGGTGGCGAACACCGGGTGGCGGGCGCGGTACGTCTGGTCGATGCTCGAAGACACGGTCTCGGCGTTGGCGATGTTGGACGCCACGGTGTTCAGACGCGTGTTCTGTGCGCTCATGCCGCTACCGGCAATATTGAAGACACTGGAAAGGGACATGGTCATTCTCCCCGCAGGGCGGAAACCAGCCCTTTGAATTTACTGTTGAGCAAGGTGAAGCTGGCCTGGAAGCCAATCGCGTTTTCCGTGTAGTTCGATTGCTCGATCTGCGCATCCACGGTGTTCTGGTCGATCGACGGCTGCAGCGGCGTGCGGTACTTGAGGGTTTCATCGGCCATGGCCAGGCCCTCAGCTTCGATGTGCCGGCTGTTGGTCCGGTCAAGGTTGAAGCGGCCGCCGCTCTGCTGCTTGTCGCTTTCGGCTGCGAGCACCGAGGCGAAGTCCATGTCACGGGCCTTGTAGTTGGGCGTGTCGGCGTTGGCGATGTTGTTGGCCAGCACTTCAGCGCGCTGGGCGCGGAAGCCCAGTGCCTTTTCGTGAATACCAAGCGCCTTGTCGAAGCTGATGCTCATGTCAGGGAAACCTTCAGAGGTTGACCGGAATTTCGTTGAGCAAGGTATAGCAAGGGCTGTGCCAACCACTGGAAAGCCCGTATTTATGGGGTTTTGCGGCGCGGTACTGTCAGATTGATGCCAGAAAAGCGGCAAAGGCCTTCCGCCTGAGGTGACAAAAGCGGCAATTGATGGGCGGCAAAAGCGGCAAAACAAAAAATTGACGTCAGTGTTTTCCTGGGCGGGCCTCTTCGCGGGTAAACCCGCTCCTACGGCGGGCCGTGTCCAACCTCCGATGTATGTCCACCACCAATCTGCGTAGGAGCGGGTTTACCCGCGAATACGGTAGCGGCGGCAACGGTGAACGCCTGGTGGAAATTGGCCAGCAGGCCCGGCCCTTTCGCGGGTGAACCCGCTCCTACACGCGGCCTGTGGCCAACCCCTGATTGTGTGGCCATCACCGATCAGTGTGGTAGGAGCGGGTTTACCCGCGAATACGGTAGCGGCGGCAACGGTGAACGGCGGGTGGTAAATGGCCAGCAGGGCCGGCCTCTTCGCGGGTAAACCCGCTCCTACGGGGAGCTCGGCAGGAACAGCGGATAGG
>NZ_JAOCDI010000046.1:0-46901 GCF_029840855.1 Pseudomonas sp. GD03862 | reverse complement strand
TATACTCAGGCTTGTCGGAAAGGAAGACAACGGCCAGCCCGAACATCAGGACCGGGCCGACACCCAGTTCTGGATCAGCGACAGGGCAAGGATGCGCTTGTCCTTGAATACCTGTGGCAACTCCTCGTATTTCACCTTCGCCAGAGGTGGGTACATCATTACGATGAGGCCAATGGCGATGGGGATGTTTGTCGAGCCTACCGACAGGCTATTCAGCCACGCAGGCAATCCCTGGAACAGGCTGCCCAGACCAATGCCCAGGCCCATGGCCAGAAAGATCCACACCGTCAGGTAGCGGTCTAGAAAGGAAAGTCGGCTTTTGCTCATGGTGGATCTCCCTAAACGTCAGGGCCAATGTGTCTGTCTGCTACAAGCACAACACAGTATTGCTCAAAAATTGCCCCTTTTGGGGGAAGGTATTTACTCGGGCGGATCAAGGTCTACAGCAAGCCCCAAGAGCAGCGTCAGCAAGACGACGATCAGCAGGCCGAACTGCGCAAGCTACGCGCTGAACTCAAGCGCGTGACGGAAGAGCGAGACTTTTTGGCGGGGAACCACTGCAGGAGAACGGTATAGGGCTGGTCAGGCGTAGAGTGGTGTTCTTGCGAGCTGCGGTCGAATCAGGACTGGTGACCTCCACATCATCTGCAAGTTCGTTGGCGCGAAAATCATCTTTTGCGTAAATGAAGATATTCAGTCGCTAGGCTGTCGCAGGTGCACGCGCTACGGGTAATTGGATTAGACACAGAATAAGCACCAGATTAGCTCGCTCGATAGCGGTTAGGCAGTTTGATGTTAAATCTGATCGCCAATGCGCGCAGTGTAAACGCGACAATAAAACCGCCAAGCAAATCGTAGCTATTCGAATAGCCCAGAGTGCTTAGAGCGTAGTAGGCAATAGAACCTCCCAAGGTCGTGGTGATGTACAGCTCTTCATTCATGAGAGTCAGATTGCTACCACATAACACATCACGCGTAATCCCGCCAAATGTGGCTGTCACCACTCCCATACAAATTGCGATCAGGGGTGAAGCTTCAGCAAGTAGAGCCACTTCAGTACCAACTGCCGCGAATAATGCTATGCCAATTGCATCCATCCAAAGAAGAGCTCCCGCAAGCGACGTAAGTCTGGGGGCGATGTAATAGGTCGCGGCAGAGGAAACAAGGCAGATTACAATCCAAGTAGGTTCCCTGATCCAGAAAACAGGTAGATTCCCTATCAGCACATCACGCAGCGTGCCGCCCCCGAGCCCTGTGACTGTTCCAATCAGTATAAACCCCAATATATCCATCTTGAGGCGCGCCGCACTCAGTGCACCAGAAACGGCAAAGACTGCCACCGCGCAGAGCCCCATGACATTCACCACAGCGGTAAGATCGTACAAGATGAAACTCCTATCCGGGCTCATGAAGGTACTGCTTCGGCTAATCGCGAGCGGGCTCGTTCCTAAAGGTTATGCGCTAAACCAATAGAAGCGAGCCCGCTTATGACGTGATTGTTAGAGCGGCAGCAAATGAATCTGGGTCAGAAATAATAACCGATATTCATGTACAACTGGTTTTCCCACTGATTACTTCCTCCAGCGCCCAAACTCTGGGTGAGGCTGCTGCCACCGATGACCGGATCATTCTTTCCGTGCAGCCATTCCGTGGCGATCCACAGTTTACTGAGGGAAAACGATGTGCCGACAATCATCCGTTGCGAGGTCTTGAAATCATCAGCGGTTTTGTCGAAAGCGCTGTAGTTAGCGTACAGCTTCACACCGCTGATCAGATCGAACAGATACTTACCGCTTACATCGTAGCTCACATCCGCGACGTACAAGTTACCGCGACTGGCGACATTGAAGGTGCCGTCGTAACCTCCGAAAGTCACCAGTTCATCGGTACCGGGGTTGCGCGGAGACATCTGCTGTCGCGCGGCTTGCAGTTGCACTTCCCACGGGCCGTTTTTGCCGATGTAGTGCACCGCCATGGCATTGCGCCGACCATCATTGTTCGTGTCGCGGTTCTCCAGGGACGAGGTCAGGCCTGAGATCCCGACTTCGGACTTCCACGGCCCCAGGTCCAGCGCTTTGGCCACCCGCAGGACCACTGTGTTGCGTTCCTGGTTGTTGCTGCCGTCGGTGACATAGCTGTCCGCTTCGGAGACCACGGTGGAGTAGGTTTCACCGTTGCTGGTGCCTTTGCCCTGCCACGCCGGGCGCAGGTAGTAACCGGCCTGAATATTCCAGTCGCCGCTTTGGTGGATGTACTTGGCGCCGACTTCTTCCACGTCTTCGAGTCCCATGACGGCCCCCAGAGTTTGGTAGAACGTACTACCGAAGTACGGCTGCAACCCGAACGGTAGCTGGTTCAGGCCCACCTGGACCTGCTGGTCGGGGTTGAACTTGTAGCCGATCCACGCAAGTTCGGCGAACTGGATGTCCCCGACGTTCTTGGTGTACTGGTAAGGGTAAGCTCGACCGTAGAACCGGTATTTGGCCTCGCCAATCCAGGTGTCGGATTTGTACTTGGCGGAGAGGATCGCGGTGTCGAAGTTAAACTTCTGGATATCGCGATCTGGATCATAGTCCCAACGCGCCCGGACGGCGCCACCGAGATCGAGATTGTCGGTAACCTGTATCGCCATCGCGGGAGTGGAAAGTGCACACAACAGCGCAAGAGAGGCCAATGTGCGCAAGGGCCGGTTAGTCTTAAAGTTCATAGTCGCTCCGTCTCTTTTCTAGATCTTATTGTTGGCAACAGTCATCTCGGCCACGATAAAATCGCGGTCTAGATGAATGGGGTAGGGCCCACCAGAACGAAAGCTGCGAACAGCGTCAAACTGAGGGCCAATAGGCTAAATGGAACACGGTCTGTTGGGTCTGGGTGAAGTTGTCCGAGGCTGAACCTAGCACTTCTCCACCAAGTTAGGAGGCACCTAAAAAACCGCAGTCATTCACATTCCCGGGTCAACTGCGTTGCAGTTCTTCAACCACTGCGTCACAAGCACGGAAGGTATTCAACGTCCATTCCGCATTGATAAAGTCCGGCCAACTAGAGAGTTTTACAATGACTACTTCAGAAGCCGGATGCCAATAAATACTCTGCCCAAACACTCCACGCGCCGAATAATTACCTTGTTCGCTATCTAGCACCCAGCACTGATTGCTGTAGGCTGCGTTAGGAAAGTGCTTGACATAGAAACCATAGAGGACTTCAAACGCCGGTGTGGAACCGCTGCCGCATGCGCGTACGAATTCCTCCGGAACAATCTGCTGGCCGTTGAAATATCCACCCTGCAGATACATCTGAGCAAAGCGCGCCAGATCACGCAACGTGGCACTCATCCCGCCATCGGCTAATGCGGTTCCAACGCAATCGAGGGTGATATTCGCGTCTTGTTCTGCCCCCAGTTTGGACCAGATCTCCCGGCTTAGTAAAACGGGGAGCCGCTCGCCGCAAGCCCGCTCACAGACCCAGGCCAACATGTCGGTATCCACTGAGCGATACTCAAAGAACTTCCCATGTTCACGGTCTTTACCCAGCGACTTCAACAAACCGTAAATACTGTCGGGGGACTTCAGCTCACCCCGTTCACGCCAACCCGAGGCGACATCCAACTGGATGAATTCAGCATCCGGATCGGTGTAATCCTCCCTAAATCTTACGCCCGTGCGCATATCCAGCAGATCCTGTACACGGGCGTCGCCGTATCCGCTTTCCGAAAGCTCGGGCACATAGGTGCTGACCCGCGCTTGGGGATCGATTCTGCCTTGGCCGATCAACCTGCCGACCAGACTGCCGATAATAGTCTTGGATACCGACTGCAGCAGATGCAACGTGTACGGCTGCATACCGTTAAAATATTGCTCAGTAACCACCTTGCCTTGATGAAGCACCAAAAAGCCATCGGTGTAGCTATCGTTCAAGAAGGTCGCCAGGTCGGTTTGCCCGCCGTCGACCCGCTGGAAAAGTACGGCGTCCAGTGAGCGTTCATTGCGCTCAAGTTCGCTGACCGGCCCGGGACCGCGATGAATAGCTGCTACCGGAAACAGCTGACTCATGTGCTGGAACGACCAGCGGTTATAGGGCGGACTGTCCCAGTTATGCTGGCCGACTTGCTTTTCGCGGGAGGGCGGATAGCCCTGCATCAGCCTTAAGTCCTGATAACTAATGCCGGGAGCAGTCATGTCCTTTTTGTCGTACATGGGGTTCAGATCTCGTCGTTCAGTGGGTGATGGCAAGAAAAACGATGGCCGTATTCCCGAGTCTCGGCTGGCACCTCTCGGCGACAACGCTCACTGGCTCGCGGACAACGGGGCGCGAAGTGGCACCCAGCAGGTCGGTTCAAGGGGCTGGGGATCTCGCCGCTAAGGATCTGCAACTGGTCCCGACGGTCCGGGTCGATGGAGGGCACTGAGTTGAGCAGCGCGCGGGTATAGGGATGACGCGGTTGGCCGAACACTTGCTCCACAGGCCCTGCCTCGACGATGCGCCCCAGATACATCACAAGCACCCGCTGCGCCAGATACTCGACTGTCGCCAGGTCGTGGCTGATAAACAGATAGCTCAGCCCATTAGCGGCCTGCAGCGTCTTGAGCAATTGCAGCACTTGGGCTTGAACCGACACGTCGAGCGCAGCCGTAGGTTCATCGAGAATTAGCAGTTTCGACTCCAACGCCAGGGCCCGAGCGATAGCGATACGCTGCAACTGTCCACCGGAAAACTCATGGGGATAGCGATCCATGTGCTCCTCGCCCATCCCCACATTTCCAAGCAATTGAAGAATACGCTCGTGCAAGGCGCTCCCGTGCAAACCAAAGGCGACCTTCAGTGGCTCGGCAACAATCGCCTTGATTTTCATTTTCGGGTTCAGCGAGGCGTAGGGATTCTGGAACACCATACTCAAGCTCCGGCCCCTCGCCTTGGCATCAGTGGGCAACGGCCGACCTTCGACTAAAATTTGCCCACTATCGGCTGCTAACAGGCCGAGCAAGGTCGCGGCAACCGTGCTTTTGCCACAACCGGACTCTCCCACCAGCGCGACCGTTTCACCTACCTGAACCTCCAGGCTGATGTGGTCAATGGCAGTCACGAGGCCGTCGCGGCTGGCGTAGGTCTTGTGCAACTGGTTAACACTCAGCAGTGCGGGCTGTTTGTTGTTATTCATAGCCGTTTACCTTTCAAAAAAGCCTCACACCTTGACTAACGTGTTGTGGCAAGCGGCCCAATGTCCCTCGCCAATTTCTACCCTTGGCGCAGCGTGAACGCAGCGTCCCGTGGCACGCTCACAACGTGGGCGGAATGCGCAGCCCGCTGGGGGAGCCGCCATGTTCGGCACTTGCCCCGGGATGAAACCCAGCGGCTGAGGCCCCTGCCCCAACGTGGGCACGGTACCCATCAACTTCATGGTGTAGGGGTGTGCAGGTTGCTTGAACACTTGGCCCACCGGGCCGCTCTCCACCACTTCGCCGGCATACATAACCGCCACCCGGTCGCAGAGCGAAGCGACTACCCCAAGGTTGTGGGTGATAAACAGAATCGCTAGATCCTGCTCCCGTGCCAGTTTGCGCAGGAGGGCTATGATCTGCGCCTGCACTGTGACGTCTAGCGCCGTGGTCGGCTCATCGGCGATCAGCAGTTTCGGTCGACAGGCCAGCGCCATGGCAATCACGACTCGCTGTAACTGGCCGCCAGACAACTGGTGCGGATACTTAGCCAACACCAGAGGAGGGTCTGGCATGCTGACCGCTTCCAGGGAGCTCAGCGCCTCGGCGCGGATTTGTGCCTTATTCAGTTGCCGATGGCAGCCGATGACATCGAACATCTGCCGCCCGACCGTGAAGAACGGGTTGAGCGCCTTCATCGGATTCTGGAAGACCATCGCCGCGCCACCGCCACGCAACGCCGCCAGCTGCGTGGCTGATGCGCCGTTAACCTGCTGTCCGGCGACCCTGATAGTGCCTCCCAGCCGAGCGGTCTCAGGCACCAATCCAAGGCAGGACATAGCGGTCATTGACTTACCCGAGCCCGACTCCCCCACCAAGCCCAGGATTTCGCCGCGCTTTAACTTGAGGTCGATGCCACGTACGGCCTTTACGGTCTTGAACAAACCAGGGAAAGACACCGTCAGCCCTTCCACTTCTAGCACTAGAGCTTGCGCTGCGTCTGTACTCGAAGCGGCGAGACGCTCGACGGCAGAATATTGCAAGGATTCATCGATCATCAGCGTGTCCCCTTCTTTGGGTCGAGCACATCGCGCAGCCCGTCACCCACCAGATTGACGGCCAGCACCAGGACAAAAATCGCCACTCCGGGGAACAACACAGTCCAGGGGTTCTCGAGCAACTGCGAGCGCGACGCCGCGGCCATCAGCCCCCATTCGATCATGGGCGGCTTGGCCCCCAGCCCGATAAAGCTCAACGAGGCAGCGGCGAGAATGGTGTAACCAAAATCCATGGAGCCCTGCACGATTACAGGGGTGGTGGCATTTGGCAGTACATGTCGCAGCAAGATACGTCCGTGACTGACGCCCATAGAACGGGCTGCCTGGATATAGGTTTCTGAACGAACCCGTACTACTGCACCGCGCATGATCCTCGCGTACCAGGGAAACCAAGACACAGCGAGCGCTAACATGGCATTGGCCAATCCCGATCCCAGAGCAGCGGTGATAGCGATCGGTAGCAACAACGGCGGAAAGGCCAGAAACACATCTGATAAACGCATCAGCAGCGTATCAACTCGCCCACCGAAGTAACCGGAAACAAGCCCAATAGGAATTCCGATTAGCATCGCGATCAAAGTTACGCTCACCCCGATAACCAGTGAGGTGCGTGCGCCATAAAGCACCCGTGAAAGAATGTCACGCCCAAACTCGTCGGTGCCCATCCAGTGTGCCCAGCTGGGCGCCAGCAATTTCTGAGAAAAGACAATCTTGTTCGGCTCATAAGGGGCAAGCCAGGACGCGAAGACTGCTGCCAGTATGATCAGCAGTAACAACAGCGCACCGAATACGAATAGTTTGTTTTCGCTGGCAAAAGCCAAGGCCTTGATACGCCATGATGGGGCTCGTGAAGGCATGGACTGTGATATGTCTTGGGTACTCATTGGACTCGCAGCCTCGGATCAACAAGGTGATACAAGAGATCAACGATTAGGTTGATCGACAGATATGTCGTGGCCAGCACCAGAGTGGCTCCCATAACAGCGGGGAAATCATTCTGGGCAATCGAAAACACCACGAAGCCGCCTAGGCCTGGCCAATCGAAAATAAACTCAACAACTACCGCACCACCGAGTAGGTAACCGAAGGTCAGGCCCACCACCGTCAGGAGCGGAATCATTGTCGCCTTGAGTGCATAGGCGTAATGGATACGCCACTTGGGTACACCGTAAGAAACCGCCGTACGGATGTACTCCTCAGATAGCACCTCAACCATCATGTTGCGGGTAATCCGGGTGACAGTGGCCAAGGTCACTATGACCAAGGTGAGCACGGGTAGCGTCAGATGCTTAATGGCACTCCACAGTGCTACGAAATTACCGGCCAGCAGCGTGTCAATCAGGTAAAAGCCCGTCACTCGCTCAAACGGGCTATCGAGAAGAATGGAGGCATCGATACGACCTTGCAGGGGTAGCCAGTTAAGCTTCCCGTAGAACAGCAACTGCAAGCCCATGGCCAGGATGAACACTGGAAACGCCGTCCCGGCGATGGACCCCGCTCGTGCGGCATTGTCGACCACCCGGTTTTGCCTCGCAGCTGAGATAACACCGATCGGCACACCTAGCACTACAACCCAGAACATCGCGAGGAATGTCAGTTCAAAGGTCGCTCCAACCCGCCTGACCACTTCCTCCATGACCGGCCGTCCGGTGCGCAGACTAGTGCCAAAATCACCTCGGAGAAGATCGCCGATGTAATTTAAGTACTGGACTGGCAGAGGTTTATCCAACCCGAGTTTTTCACGTGCGACGGAAATCTGCTCCACCGTGGGGTGGTTCCCTAGCATCATTTCCACCGGGGAACCCGGAAGAGCTCGACTCAGAACGAAGGTGATAGTCAACACTCCTAGAAGAATGAAGAACATCACTATCAATCGCTGGGTTATATAATTCACCATTTGGAACACCCTTTGTGGCTAAAAGCTAGACCCGAACCGCTTACACCTTACGTAAACACCCAAAAGCGGATTGACCCTTGGTGATCTGACCAGACAGATTAAATATCTGGCCATATATTTACTTGGCATATCAGCTACGACACGCTCCACTTCAACAAGTACGAGTCAACGCTCAATGACTCAGGTTGTAGTAGAGAACTGCTTCGTAAGCTGGATTCAGGCTTTTTTCCATACCCTTTATGTCTTTGCGGGAGACACGTATCTGCTGAACGTCGGCGTACCAGATCGCAGGAGCGTCCTGGGCTAATAACTGCTGTGCCTGCACATACTTTTCAGTTGATTTGGCCCGATCACTGCCCTCTAGATCTCCCGCCTCTTCTATCAACTGGTCAAATTTTTTATTACTGTAGTGAGAAAGATTGAACAGCGTCGTTTTCTCTGTATGGAATTCACTTACAAGCCAATCGCCAGGTGTCGAATATGTCGGCCACCATGCCATAGATTGCATGTTGGGAGCGGTTTCCAGCTTCTTTGCCCGATCCCAAAGGACGCCCCACTCGCCGGGGCGTAACTCAACCTCAACGCCTACCTGAGACGCAGTAGCCTGAAACAGTTCGGCTGCGTTTGAATAGACACCACTGATATACTGCATCGAGACCTTCCAGTCCTGCTTAGGCACACCGGAGGCCTCCAACAATTGTCGGGCTTTGTCCGGATCGTAAGTGGCCATAGGCACGCTGGCATGCCCCCAAATACTGGTGGGCAAAGGCCCCTTGGGAACACTGCCGTAGCCATGCAAAATGTCTTTGGTGACACTTTCATAGTCCCAGAGATACTGCAATGCCTGACGAAACTTCAGGTTATTCGTAGGATACTTCTGGGTATTGATCAAAAACTGGAAATTTTTCCAAGAAGGCGCGGTGCTCACCTTGATTGAGGGGTCTTCTCCCAACACCTTGAGCTGATCAAGAGGAATATCCCAGGCGACCCCAGCCTCGCCATTTTTGATCATTTGAGTACGGGTGGAGGCTTCGGATACAACCTTCACAATGACCCGATCAAACTGCCCTTCTTTCCACCCACCCCAGTATCCATCGAATCGCTCAAGCACTACTTGCTGGCCTTGTTCGACCTGCCCAAGTTTGTAGGGGCCGGTACCGATGGCGTTGGGAGCCATCATCCAACTATGCCCTTTTTCCACTGCCGCCGGGGCAATGATATAAGCGGCATACTGACCTGCCGCGATCAGATTGGCCGGCGTGGGACTTTTAAACTTGAGCGCTACCGTATCGTCAGCGAGGACCTCGACGGCATCCAGATTTTTCCATACAAATGCAGCGCCCTGGTTCAGCTGCTTGACGTAATCAATGGAGACTTTGACCGCTGCCGCGTTAAAGGCCGAACCGTCATGGAACTTCACACCGTGCCGCAGTTTGAAGGTCCAGGTTTTGCCACTGTCGCTGCTCTCCCACGACGTCGCGAGACCGGGGGAAAACTCCTCTGCACTGCCTGGCGCGTTATATAAAACTAGTGTCTCGTAGATATTCCCCAGCACTCGTACTTCTTCCGAAAAAGCCGAAGCTGGATCCCAATCCTTGAATGAGGCTCGATCAGCGACAACCAAGGTATTGTTTGCCGCACACACCGAACCACTGGTTAATGACGCAGTCACAGACAGCGCCATCAAGCCCGCCATTAATGCTCTTCTTACTTTCATAAATTTTCCTCTTATTTTTATGGTGGGCACAGCGAATCGTTTGTAAAGCCAGCATTCCTTCAAGTGGAATGCACGTGTGGTTGGCCATTAACGAAACTGACTTCTGGATGGTGTATGAATTATCGATCTGCCTGAAGGCCATCTCAATTTCGCGAACACGAAAAAAAAAACGCTAGGTGACGCCCATGAGCGTCAGCTAGCGTCACCTTTGGAGGTTTAGAACAGGGGAGGGATAAGGTTGAATTCACCTTCTGATGGATGAACCAGTAGCCGCGCTCTCACCTCGACGGGAATCTGAGGAGCATCAATCGGAAAACAGCTGCAGCTGCTGAGAGCGCTACGCAGGTCGATCGACTCGCCTAGGTACTCAAATACTACATGGGCACCAAAAGGACGCCGGAAATTGTCACCCGAAACGCCGATTACCAAGCCGTTGAGAAAACGAAAACGACTTCGGTAGGAGGGATAGATTGCCGACCATATATAGCCCCGGGATGACAGATACTCGCGCTCGACGAGGTAGATCAGATCGGAGGAGGCAAAGCAGAACCCACGGTACTTATTAATACCAAAAGTCTTCGCTTGGTCATCGCCCAACCTCATCCTCTCGAAGGTTTTGCTAAGGATCTTTTCGCCCGAGCGAGTCAAGCGGGTAATCGATTTGATCACCTCTCCCGGCGCGGCGGGAGACATCAAATAAACAAAGTAGTAACCCTGATACTTCGACAACTCGTGCGCAGAGCTGGGAAAAAAATCTACTGGTACTGCACCGTCTGAATCTCGCACTGTATTTTGTGTGGTGAGAAGAGCACGAAAGGATTCATGCTCGGAAAATATTTCTTCCTCATCCACGCCAAAAAAATTGCAGATTTTACGCAGCGTAAAAGGTGAGGGAGTCGCTTGCGCCCCCAAATACTTATTAAACTGCTGACGATTTATATCTAGTGAGCGACACACCTTTGCCACCGACTTATAATATCCGCAGAGAAGTCGCAAATTTTGACTGAAGTCCTGCATCGACTGAGATGAGTTGGAACTGGCCACTAAGAATACCCTCACGCCACATTGACAACACGCTATACTATTCCCCGCTTGGGGTCACGGGTTCAAAAAACGAATGTAAGACACTTGGTGCAGAGGCTCCGCTTTGCCATCCCGTGATCGATGCGAGCTTCAAGCGCGTCCCCCCCGCGGGCCGTGGACTCTCTTGGCCGGTATTGAAAGCCTCCTCATGAAGCGCCACACCGCTTCCCGCATACATGCCAACGGGTTCGAACAACGAAGTGGGGACCTGCACAATACTGCCGCAGACCATCAGGACCACCATGGTTTCCCCAATGGCCCTGGCTGCACCGAGCACCATGGCGGAGAAAATGCCTTGCCTCGCTGCAAGCACGACAATGCGCAGCAGGGTTTGATTCTCGGAAACACCTAGTTCCGCAGCGCCCTGCACATAGGCGACCGGGACCCCCTGGAGGGCTGACTGGGTCAGGACGGTAATGGTCGGGATGATCATCAGGGCTACCACCAGAACACCAGCCAGCAGGCTGGCTCCCGGAGGGCTCCACAGGTTGATGATCGGAACGATGGCACTCACGCCCCAGAGGCCGTAGACCACCGTCGGCACCGCCGCACTGAGTTCCACCAGATTGCGCATCAACCGCGCCAGTCCGGTGGGTGCCTTGAACGTGGTGACCAGCGATATCGCCAGGCTCAACGGCGTAGCCACCAGCAGCGCCCCGATCGTCAGGTAGAGGCTGGCCACGACCATCGGCGTCATATTGAAACTGGCATCCCTCGGCCACCAGCCTTCGTCAGTGAAGAACCGGGTCAAGCCACCCTTGCTGATCAAGGGGAGCGCCTCACCCAGGAGAAACGCAACGATCAGGAACACGATCGCCGCCCCGAGCAAGGCCAGCATGGTCATCGCCGACCAGAACACCCATCCGCGCAGCGCCGATGGCGGCGGTGAGATGGACTCAACGATAGGTAGTGTCATGAATCGGCCCTGGGCAGCAACGCCGGTCGTTATTTCGCGACCGGGATGAAGTACATCCGCGTGACGAAGTCATCGGCCTGCTTCGATTGCGCATAGCCCACGAAGTCCTGGACCTGCTCATTCAACGGCGTCTTGTAGACCAGATTCAGGTCACGGCTGATCGCATACTGCCCTGAGGCCATGGAAGCGGTCGAAGGAACCAGGTCACCCATGGGGATCTGGCGAATGGCCGCGCCGTGCCCAGCTTCGTATTCCGCCGAGCCGATGGAGACATAGCCCTCTGGACTGCCGTCCGAGCCCCTTCATTGATTGACCTAGGGAAATGCACCTGCATAGGCCGCCGCCTGCTTCTATCAAACAAAATGCAACCCATTGTTTTCTAAACACTCAAGCGGCCACCAGTTGATACCCCAGTTTCCGGGCTTTGCGAAGCAAAGCCCGGACCTGCCGGTCTTGGCTTCTGGTTTCGAACTCCTCAAGACCTTGTTCAACATAAGCCTGCTTCTTGGTTAACAGGTTGTACACCAGACGTGCCAACTGATGCGCAGTGGCCTTGATGGCGCAGCTGGTATCCATTCGAGTCAGTCTGGCTCGGTGTGATGCACCAATGAAACCCTTGTCGTTACGGGCATTGGATGCGGCCTGCTTGAGTGCTTGAGCTGCTCGATTGACTATTTTGGGCCCGCCACCTGCCAGTCGATGACCGCCGGAAATTCGGGTAGGGGGAGCCAATCCCAACCAAGAGCAGAAGTGCTGTGAGGACGGGAATCGTGATAGATCTGTACCGATCTCCCCTGCCAGCACTAATGCAGTGTCCACCCCAATGGTTGGAATTGCGGTTAGGTCCACGCCAAGAACTTTCCAATGTCTGATGCAATTCAGTCTGTTGGGCACCGTTTCGGTGTGGGCTCCGTAAAGGCTTATTGGATGGCTCTGGCTTGTTTTGCAGCACCGGCAACTGCTCTAGCGCGGCTTTTATGGCGTCGTCACAATCAGCAATTTGCTGCTCCAGGAAGTCATAGGCAGCCAATTCCTGAGTTAGCGCATGCAAATGCTCGCGCCGCCAATTGCCATGAAGACTCCGAGCGACAGCCTCCTTGCCTGCCTTGATGCGGCGGTCGGTTAGTTCAGCCAATTGCGATGGGTCCCGTTCACCTGCGCAGATGGCTCGCAAAATCTTCATGCCAGTTACACCGGAAATATCACTGATGACATTGGCCAGCTGGATGTTCATTTGGCTCATGGCCTTTTGCATCCGGTTCAGCGTCTGCGCCTGGTCTTTCACTTTGGAAGCACGCTGCCTGACCAATGACCGGACGCAGCAGGTCAGATCATCGGGGCGGAATGCGCCTCTGAGCAGTCCATGAGTCATCAGCTGCCAAATCCACTGGCAATCCAGCACATCTGATTTACGGCCCGCGATTTGCCGAGTTGCTCTGGCATTGACGAGATACACCTCAAAACCGCGCTCGCTGAGAATCTCGTAAATTGGAATCCAATAAACCCCCGTGGATTCCATGGCAACGACCTTGATCCCCAGGCTTTCAAGCCAGTTAGCCATCTTGAGCAGGTCGTCAGTAAAGGACGTGAACGACTGGACGGGATTTTCGTGCGGGGGATCGACCGCCACGAAATGCTCTCGACCACCGACATCGATCGCCGCGCAATCGGGATGGACGGCGGTAAAGCGTTGCTTGGAAGGCTTGCGCGTCATGATGAATCCTCGCAGGATAAAGGGCGCGCGGGGCACACGGTGGCGAAAGGGTTCACTCTCTCATACGTGGTCACAGCTGAATCAGCTGATGCCTACAGGGACTTCACGCCGATACCGTGCGGATCACTCTCCTACGCGGGTGTGCGGACACACACCAGTGCTGGCTACGATCTCTGTCCCGCGCACACGAACCCTAACAAAGCAAAAGGCGGCTGGCCCTACCGGGCCAACCGCCTTTTCTTTTTCAAAATGTCAGCGTCGCTGCGGAACTGAAGCCGTACACCTCATGTTTGCTGCGCGACAGCGCAGCCCGGAAGGGCTGGGTGATCTCCTACAGGAGCCAACGTTGGGCAGGCGCTTTGCTATCGATGCAACGCCGATCAGCAATAACCACCTATTGTTCGCCGTGATCAGCTCCACGAAGCGTTGGAGTGACGTAGAGGGCGTCAAAACCATCGTGGCTGGGGCATGACCGAGATTTCACCGCTGGCCACCATCGAACGGTTCGATAGCAGCGCTGCTGTGCTGGCGGTTTGATTTCGGTGACGACGGCCTTCGCCCCGAGGCTCCAAGAAGCTCCTATCCCAAATCCCAATGCCACGTTAAAGCGTCCCAGCCCGCACCGTTGCTGGCTGCGACAGCTTTAATTCTCTAACGCATTTGAGTAAACCAATATTTTTGAGTGTTGCGACAGTTTTGCGCTTTCTCTGAGATGGGCTGCAAGGCCCGAGAATCGTGGACCCAATGCGACAGTTTTAATTCTCTAAATCCACAGCTTGTGGATTTAGAGAATTAAAGCTGACGCAGGATAATTAAAACTGTCGCAGGAGGCGGTGAGTCCACCGCGCCGCCGCCTGCAATGTTCCTGCTCCTTGAAGTTGCCTCACTCGTTCGACGCTGGCTTTTGGGCAATGACGTCAACATGCACGCGATCATCAGCATGCCTAAAACACGAAGCCATGCCCGAGCTCTCTCTCCATCCACGCCAAGAAACGCCTGACCCTTTCGAACCCTGAATGCGCTTTCGGAAACACCAGATGATGGGCCGCCACAGGCGCGCTGAAGATGTGTGGCACGACTTCCACCAGTGTTCCGGACGCAAGGTACTTCTGCGCTAACAACGTACTTTCGAGTGCAAAACCCAGCCCGTGACTGGCGGCCTCCAGGGACATGTAGGAACGATCGAAGCTCAACGCGTAGGGCTTTTCCGGGCGGGCGAGACCGTGTCGAGCGAACCAGGCCGGCCATTTCAACAATGTGGCTTCGGAGAGAATCAAGTCCCGACGCAGTAGATCCGACGCGTCGTCGATCCTATGCCGGGCCAGCAGTTTCGGTGAGGCCAGCACGGCAAATGCCTCATTGCCTAAAGTGCGCACCTCGTAGCTAGGCCAATTGGGTTCGCCATGGCGAATGTCTACGTCAATCTTGTCTCGACTGAAATGCAGAGATTCATAAGAGCACGACAAGTTGATCTGGATATCCGGGTGCGCCATCCGAAATGCTTCCAGCCTTGGCATTAGCCACAGCAGGCCGAAACTCGGTGACGAATGCAAACGCAGGCAATCGAGGCTGACGTCGCTGCTGGCCCGTTCTGTGGCGACGGAAAGACTGTGCAGAATGCCGGAAACGTCTTTCAGATACTGCTCGCCAACGGGGGTCAGGCTGACGCCTCGCGCCGCGCGAAAGAACAGTTGTCGACCAATCATTGCTTCGAGCTTGGCCAATTGATGACTGACAGCCGAAGGGGTGAGGTCTAGCACTTCCGCTGCGCGGGCAACATTACCGAAGCGAGCAGTTTGCTCAAAGGCCTGAATCGCTCTCAGGGGTGGAAGGGCCGGCGCGGTATCGTCAACAGATCGCATATCAGTCACTTCGCTCGCAGCGCATATTTTTATTGGGGACCTTCATTCAATCATTTAGCAATCAGGGTGACGAGTGCTGAATTTTTTTCAGCACCCAATGATTTTTGCGTTATTGCTCAGGGCCTGGGCCGAGACCAAAGTAGGCCCATCGATTCCGCTGAATCGACCCTATAAAAACAATCAGAGGTCACACCCATGCTTCTTCAAGGCAAAGTCGCAATCATCACTGGCGCCGCATCGGCACGCGGGATCGGCCGGGCAACTGCGGCCACATTCGCTGCTCAAGGTGCCCGCGTGGTGATCCTCGATCTGGATGAAGCCGCTGCCCGCGATGCCGCAGCGTCTCTTGGCGAAGGACATCTCGGCCTGGCCGCCAACGTCGCCGATCAGGCACAGGTAAACCAGGCCGTTGCGCAGATCATCGAGCACTTTGGCCGCATCGACGTGCTGGTCAACAACGCTGGCATCACCCAACCCCTCAAGACCCTGGACATCAAGCACAGCGACTACGACAAGGTGCTCGACGTCAGCCTGCGCGGCACTCTGCTGATGTCTCAGGCCGTCATTCCCCTGATGCGCGAGCAGCGTTCGGGCAGCATTGTCTGCATGTCCTCGGTATCGGCACAGCGTGGCGGCGGCATCTTCGGTGGCCCGCACTACAGCGCAGCGAAAGCCGGGGTACTGGGCCTGGCCAAGGCCATGGCACGAGAGCTGGGGCCGGATAACGTGCGCGTGAACGCCATCGCCCCGGGTCTGATTCACACGGACATCACTGGCGGTTTGATGCAGGACGATCGTCGCCACGCAATCATCGACGGTATTCCACTGGGCCGTCTGGGCGAAGCGCAAGACGTCGCTAACGCCGCTTTGTTCCTGGCCAGCGATCTGTCGACCTACCTGACCGGAATCACCCTGGATGTAAACGGCGGCATGCTCATTCACTGATGCACATTGCGTCAGCCCGTGCGGCTGACGCTGTTCTGAATCGATAAAAACAAGAGATCAGACCATCATGATTACCACCCTGTCATTGGACGCGGTTTCGGCCGTGCGCTCCAACGCATACCGCAAGACTGCCTGGCGACTGATGCCGTTCCTGATGCTGTGCTACCTGTGTGCCTATCTGGACCGGGTGAACGTGGGCTTCGCCAAGTTGCAGATGATGAGCGACCTGTCCCTAAGCGAGGCCGTTTATGGCCTGGGCGCCGGCATGTTCTTCATTGGCTACTTTCTCTGCGAAGTGCCCAGCAATCTGATCCTGCACAGGGTCGGCGCACGCCGCTGGATCGCCCGGATCATGATTTCCTGGGGGATCATTTCCGCCCTCTTTGCCTTCGTTGAAACCGCCTGGCAGTTTTATGCCCTGCGTTTTCTGCTTGGCATCGCTGAAGCGGGTCTGGCTCCGGGCCTGTTGTTGTACCTGACCTACTGGTTCCCGTCCTACCGTCGCGCAAAGATGACCGTGCTTTGGTTCGTCGCGATTCCATTGTCGGGGATGATTGGCGGCCCACTGTCAGGTTGGATCATGAATCAGTTCGCAGGTTTTCATGGCTGGGCGGGCTGGCAGTGGATGTTCGTCATCGAGGCAATTCCAACCGTCATCGTCGGCTTGTTGGTACTGACCTATCTCAAAGATGGCGTGCATCAGGCCACCTGGCTGACCGATGAAGAAAAGGAACTGGTTACCAAGGAGCTCGCCGAGGACAACGCCCACAAGGTCACTCATGCCTCACCTCGGGAATTCATCCGCGATCGCCGCCTATGGCTGCTGGCCTGCATCTACTTCTGTGTAGTCATGGGCCAGTACGCGATTACCTTCTGGCTGCCGACCCTGATCCGCAATGCCGGGGTATCGGACCCACTGCACATCGGCATGCTGACCAGCCTGCCTTACATGTGCGCCATCGTCGCCATGCTGCTGATGGGCCGTAGCGGCGACAAGCATCGCGAACGTCGCTGGCACCTGGTTGCCCCGATGATCGCAGGCGCCATCGGCCTGACACTGGCGGCGCTGCTGGGTGGCAACCTGCTGCTGTCGGTACTCAGCCTGTGCCTTGCAGCAGCTGGCGTGCTCTCGGCTTCCTCACTGTTCTGGATGCTGCCCACTACGCTGCTCGGCGGTGTGTCAGCCGCAGCAGGTATCGCCGGTATCAACAGTTTCGCCAACCTTGCCGGGTTCTGCTCGCCTTACCTGATCGGTTGGATCACCACTTCCACCGGTTCCAGTGCCATCGGCATGTACCTGATCACCGCAGTGCTGCTCGCGGGGGCCACGTTGGTCCTGCGCATTCCCGCCGCATCGGTCAATCGTTAACTCGCTGGAGTAGTCACCATGACTGTCAACGCACCCGACACTTCGCTCTCGGCGCTCGCCGAACGCGCGTACAACATTCGCCGCCATGCCCTGCGCATGGGGCAGGTCCAGGGCCAGGGTTATGTCGGCCAGGCCCTCGGCGCCGCTGACTTGCTGGCCGTGTCGTACTTCCATGCGCTGCGCTATCAGCCCCACAACCCCGAATGGGAGCAACGCGACCGCTTTTACCTGTCCATCGGTCACTACGCCATCGCCCTGTATGCAGCGCTGATCGAAGCCGGCGTGATCCCCCTGGAGGAACTGGAAACCTATGGTTCGGACGACAGCCGCCTGCCGATGTCGGGCATGGCCGCCTACACGCCGGGCATGGAAATAACCGGGGGGTCGCTCGGCCACGGCTTGGGCATAGCGGTCGGCGCTTGCCTGGGCCTGAAACGCAAGAACTCGGATTCGTTTGTCTACAACCTGCTTTCGGACGGCGAATTGAACGAAGGATCAACCTGGGAAGCCGCGATGTCGGCCTCACATTGGAAACTGAACAACCTCATCGCAATCATCGACGTCAACAACCAGCAAGCCGACGGCTACTCCAGCGAAGTGCTGACATTCGAGCCCATCGTTGACCGTTGGCAGGCGTTTGGCTGGTTTACCCAGCGCGTGGACGGCAACGACATCGGCGCCCTGGTCGCCGCGTTCGACGCCGCACGCAACCATCAAGGGGCACAGCCGCGGGTCATCATCTGCGATACCAAGATGGGCAAGGGTGTGGACTTTCTCGAGTCACGTGAAAAAACCCACTTCATCCGCGTCGATGAAAACGAGTGGGATCTGGCATTGCAAAACCTTCAGGTCGGGAGAACTGTATGAGCCGCGTAAACACCACCGAAACCGGCAAGAAGCGCCTGACAACCTCGGCCATGATCGCTTCGATCGCTGCCGAGGGCCAGGCCACCCGCTCAGCGCCGTTCGGTCATGCGTTGGCGGCACTGGCCGAACAGCGTTCGGACATCGTTGGCCTGTCGGCGGACCTGTCCAAGTACACCGATCTGCATATTTTCGCGAAGGCGCACCCGGACCGTTTCTATCAGATGGGCATGGCCGAGCAATTGCTGATGAGTGCAGCCGCTGGCCTGGCACGCGAAGGCTGCGTGCCGTTCGCCACCACGTACGCGGTATTCGCTTCGCGTAGGGCCTATGATTTTATCTGCATGGCCATTGCCGAGGAGAACCTCAACGTCAAGATCGTCTGCGGGTTGCCGGGCTTGACCACCGGTTACGGCCCCAGCCACCAGGCTACGGATGATCTGGCAATCTTCCGCGCCATGCCGAACCTGATGATCGTCGACCCATGCGACGCTCTGGAGATCGAGCAGGCGGTGCCCGCTATCGCCGCCCATCAGGGACCGGTGTACATGCGCCTGCTGCGCGGCAACGTGCCGCTGGTATTGGACGAATATGGCTACAAGTTCGAGATCGGCAAGGCCAAGACCTTGCGCACCGGAAAGGACGTGGTGATCATCTCCACCGGTCTGATGACCATGCGCTCGCTAGAGGCCGCAGCGCAGTTGCAGAAGGATGGCGTCGATGTGGCAGTACTACACGTACCCACCATCAAGCCACTGGACGAACAGACGATTCTGGCTGAGGCACGCAAGTCTGGACGGCTGGTGGTCACCGCCGAAAACCATTCGATCATCGGCGGCCTGGGCGAAGCGGTGGCGGGCCTGCTGCTGCGCAACGGGGTAACGCCGACATTCCGCCAGATCGCCTTGCCCGATGCCTTCCTCGATGCCGGCGCTCTGCCGACGCTGCATGACCGCTACGGTATCTCCACCGATGCAGTGAGCGCGCAGATCAAGGCTTGGCTGTGACTTGATACCTGAAGATAGAGCCGGCCGGAATTGAAGGCGGCTCTATCCCTGTATGCCCGCAAAGCGAATGCCGAAGGCAAGGGCATGGCCTGACGCAGCGAATGGGGCTCGTCAGATTTGCATGGCCATGCCATCCACATTCATCGCCGCCTGGCGCAGGGCCTCGGAGCGCGTCGGGTGAGGGTGGCAGGTGAGGGCGATATCTTCTGCCGAGGCCGAGAACTCCATAGCCACGCAGAACTCACCAATCATCTCGCTGACGCTTGGGCCCACCAGGTGCACACCCAGTACTTCATCGGTTTCGGCATCGGCGATGACCTTGGCGAAGCCTTCGGTCTCGTGGTTGATCTTGGCACGGCTGTTGGCGGTGAAGGGGAACTTGCCAACCTTGTAGGCACGCCCTTCGGCCTTGAGCTGCTCTTCAGTCTTGCCCACAGTGGCCATCTCCGGGCGGGTATAGATCACCCCAGGGATGAGGTTGTAGTTGACCTCGTGGGGCTTGCCGGCGATGCGTTCGATACAGGCCACCGCTTCGTCTTCGGCCTTGTGCGCCAGCATCGGGCCCGAAGTGACGTCGCCAATCACCCAGACACCCGGCACTGAGGTACGGTGGTGCTCGTTGCCGAGCATGCCGCGCTTGTCGGCTTCCAGGCCCACGCTTTCCAGGTTCAGCCCTTTGGTATAAGGGCGGCGGCCGATAGCCACCAGCACGTAATCGGCTTGCAGCGATTCTGCGGTACCACCGGCGGCAGGCTCCAGCGTCAGGCTGACGCCATCGGCACCTGCGGTAGCCTGAGTCACTTTACTGCCCAGCTTGAACACCATGCCTTGCTTGGCGAGCGCCTTCTGCAGGGCCTTGGCCGTTTCCGTGTCGGTGCCGGGGCAGATGCGGTCCAGGTATTCGATGACAGTGACCTGGCTACCCAGGCGGCGCCAGACCGAACCCAGCTCAAGACCGATCACGCCAGCACCGATGACGACCAGGTGCTTGGGCACTTGCGGCAGCGACAGCGCGCCGGTCGAGTCGATGATGCGCTGGTTGTCGACGGTCACACCTGGCAGAGGGGTGGGCTCAGAGCCGGTGGCAATGACGATGTCCTTGGCCTGCAACGCGGTTTCGCTACCGTCTTCGGCCTTGACCACGACCTTGCCGATGCCATCCAGGCGGCCCCAGCCTTTGATCCACTCGACCTTGTTCTTGCGAAACAGGTATTCGATGCCCTTGGTCAGGCCTGTCACGCTCTCATCCTTCTGCTTCATCATCTGGGCGAGGTTGAGGGTGGGCTTTACTTCGATACCGAGGTGGGCGAACTCGTCACCGCTGGCAGCTTCGTAAAGCTCCGAAGCATGCAGCAGTGCCTTGGATGGCATGCAGCCGACGTTCAGGCAGGTACCGCCCAAGGTCGAGCGGCCTTCCACGCAGGCAACGCTCAGGCCCAACTGGCCAGCGCGGATGGCTGCGTTATAGCCACCAGGGCCACCGCCGATGATCACCACGTCATAGGATTTCATGGGTTCAACTCCAGGATGTAGAAGCGCGAGAGGGCACAAGGTTAAGCTGAGATGCAGAGATTGTATACAATCTGCTGTATGGATAAGATCAGTTGGTTCTAGACCATGGTCTTGTTTAGAGGAAACATCCCACAGATGAACTACTCTGATCCGGCGACGTTCGAAATATTAGGCGTCGTGGCTAATTACGGACAGGAGGGGTGTTTCATGCTTGCTCAACTTCCACCTGCATTGCAGAGCTTGCATCTGCCGCTGAGGCTGAAGCTGTGGGACGGTAACCAGATTGATCTTGGGCCTAGTCCTCAGGTCACCATTCTGGTGAAGGAACCGCAGCTGATCAGCCAGTTGACCCACCCAAGCATGGACCAACTGGGCACCGCATTCGTCGAAGGCAAGCTGGAGCTGGAAGGCGATATCGGTGAGGCCATCCGCGTGTGCGACGAGCTGAGCGAAGCGCTGCTGGCGGATGAGGATGAAACGCCGCCGCCCCGTTTGTCTCATGACAAGAGCACCGACGCCAAAGCCATCTCCTACCACTATGACGTGTCCAACGCGTTCTACCAGCTTTGGCTGGACCAGGACATGGCCTATTCTTGCGCCTACTTCCGTGAGCCGGACAATACGCTCGACCAGGCGCAGCAGGACAAGTTTGACCACCTGTGCCGCAAGCTGCGTCTGGATGCCGGTGACTACCTGCTCGATGTTGGCTGTGGCTGGGGCGGGCTGGCGCGGTTCGCTGCCCGTGAATATGGCGCCAAGGTGTTCGGTATTACCCTGAGCAAGGAGCAATTGAAGCTCGGCCGCAAGCGTGTGCAAACGGAAGGGCTTGCCGACAAGGTCGACCTGCAGATTCTCGATTACCGCGATCTACCCCAGGATGGTCGCTTCGACAAGGTTGTCAGCGTGGGTATGTTCGAGCATGTCGGGCATGCCAACCTGGCGCTGTACTGCCAGAAGCTGTTCGGGGCGGTGAGGGAAGGGGGGCTGGTGATGAACCACGGCATCACTGCCAAGCACGTCGATGGCCGACCGGTCGGGCGTGGGGCGGGTGAGTTCATCGATCGCTATGTATTCCCCCACGGCGAGCTGCCGCACCTGTCGATGATCAGCGCCAGTATCTGTGAAGCCGGGCTGGAGGTAGTGGACGTGGAGAGCCTGCGCCTGCACTACGCTAAAACCTTGCACCACTGGAGCGAGAACCTGGAGAACCAGTTGCACAAGGCGGCAGCGCTGGTGCCTGAGAAGACCCTGCGGATCTGGCGTTTGTACTTGGCCGGGTGTGCCTACGCCTTTCAGAAGGGCTGGATCAACCTGCACCAGATATTGGCAGTGAAGCCATACGCCGACGGGCATCATGACCTGCCCTGGACGCGGGAAGACTTGTACCGCTGAAATCGTAAGTATCACAGCACTGATAAGGCTGTGCAGGAGCGGCCTTTAGCGCGAAAAGGCCGCTTTCAACGGGCGTGTTCACGCTAAAGAATCGGCGATATCAGCCGCGCAATCCGCATCCCCAATTGCTGCAGTCGATGGGTATCTTGGGTGTCTTCTGCAGTAATTTCCCGCGCTTGTTCGAAGTCTTCCTGGAGCATGTGCTCGACCTGGTCGGCGAAGCCGCGATCGACTGTCAGAAGGGTAATCTCGAAGTTCAGGCGGAACGATCGGTTGTCCAGGTTGGCACTCCCAATCGCGCTGACGTCATCATCCACTAGCACCACCTTCTGATGCAGAAACCCGGGTTGGTAACGGAACATACGTACCCCCGCGCGCACTGCTTCGAAGGCAAACAGGCTGGAGGCGGCGTAGACGATGCGGTGGTCAGGCCGTGACGGGATCAGCACCCGCACATCGACTCCCCGTAGCACCGCCAGCCGCAAGGCGGCGAACACGGCCTCGTCAGGGATGAAGTAGGGGCTGGTGATCCACACCCTGCGGGTGGCCGAATGAATCGCTTCAAGGAAGAACAGCGAGCAGGTTTCTTGTGGGTCTGCCGGGCCGCTGGCAAGGGCCTGACACAGCACGCCGTTATCCGGGTACGTATCGGGCAGGATCAGCGGCGGTAGCTGGCGCGTGGCCCAGTACCAGTCCTCGGCGAACGACTCTTGCAAGCAGGCCAGTACCGGCCCGCTGATCTGTACGTGGGTGTCACGCCAGGGGGAAAGCTGTGGATGTTCACCCAGGTACTCGTCTCCCACATTGTGGCCGCCGATGAAGCCGAGCAAGCCATCCACCACCACAATCTTGCGATGGTTGCGGAAGTTCACCTGGAAGCGGTTGAACCAGCCGCGACGGGTAGCGAATGCGTGGATCTGCACACCGCCGTCACGCAGCACCTGGCTATAGCTGGACGGCAAGGCATGGCTGCCGACACGGTCGTACAGCACGAACACCTGCACGCCTTCGGCGGCTTTGCGTAGCAAGAGTTGCTGCAGTGCCTTGCCGAGGGTGTCGTCATGAATGATGAAGAACTGCACCAGTACCACATCGCGTGCTTTTTCGATGGCTGCGAAGATGGCATCGAAGGTGGCTTTGCCATTGATCAGCAGTTTCACTTGGTTATTTGCCAGGCATGGCATGCGACCCAGCTTGGGCATGGCGCGCAAGGCTGTGTAGCTTTCCGACTCGCGGGCGGTAAGGGCTTCTTCAACCCAGAGCCGCCAGTTGAGGTTGGCCATGGCCACGTGCATTTCCTGGTTGGCCTGGCGCCGAGCCTTGATGTAGGCATAGAACGAGCGGGCGCCGAAGATCAGGTAGGGGATCAAGGTGAGGTAGGGGATGAAGAGTAAGGGCATCGCCCAAGCAATGGCGCCTTGGGCTGTCCGCACGGTGAACAGCGCATGCAGTGCGGCGACAATACCCAGCAGATGGATCAGGCCGAGTAGGTAACCAAAGAAGTAGGGGCTGTGGTAATCCATATGCATCCTGCTTGCCGAGTACACTTGAGTTAACAGAACACGTTCCCGGTCCGCCTGCAACCCGCAGGCGGATTTGGCGTCTAAGGCTCAGTCCGGCCCGTTTGACCGGCTTTTTTCCAGGAGCGTTCGTCCATGAAGATTCGTCTGCCACTGTTGGCGTTGGCCCTAGGCATGAGCAGTCCACTGGTACAAGCCCAGATGCTGCAACCGGGGTTGTGGGAGCTGACCACCAGCAACATGCAGGTCGATGGCAAGCCGCTACCCGACATGGAATTCATGCTCGGTCAGTTGAAGAACCTGCCGCCAGAGCAACGCGCAATGATGGAAGGGGTGTTGGCCAAACAAGGGGTCAGTGTAGGTGGTAAGGGTGTGCGTTCGTGCCTGACGCCTGAACAGGTGGCAACGAATGACATTCCCCTGCAGGACCCGAAATCGGGCTGCACGCAGAAGATTACCGACCGTACCGGTAACGTGTGGAAATTCCAGTTCAGCTGCCCGAAGGCACAGGGTAGTGGCCAGGCTACATTCCTCAGTGATCGGGAATTCACCACCCAGGTCAGTGGCACGTTCAACGCTTCGGGTGTGCAGCAGCAAGGCAGCATGAACACGCGTGCGGTGTGGTTAGGCAATGACTGCGGGGCGGTCAAACCGCGCAGCTGAAATTCCCATTGGTGAGTGGCAACCGCGTCGTGGGCATGCAGGCTCGGATAGTTCCACGTGGAACATTTCATTTCGATCCTTGCCTCGACGCGGTTACGGCATAGCTTTTCGGTCTGACAAAGGGCTGGTCAAGGCTGGTGTTTTCAGCGCGTGCTCGAAGCTGACTTACAAAATAGGCAGCAGAGAAAAAGCGTTCAAAATGAAAGGAGGCGTCAACGGCACCCCTCGATCAAGCTGCAATGCAGCTTGAAGCGCTCCCCGCTGGAACTGGATACGCGGTTCAAGGTGGTCCAGCCTACGCGGCGGCTGTAACCCACCCAGGCCTCACCATCGCTGGCCAGGCCGGTAAAAAAAGTCAATGTGCCATAGCGGCTGTTGGTTTGTGCCCACAGCCGACGGCTGCTGAAGTCGTAGCCGCGAAGGTAGAAGGTGCTGCCTTCAGTACGCACACTGTAGTAACTGCCTTTGCCGTCCTGGCAAGCGAGCAGCGTCGCACTCCGCGTACAAAGGGCCAGTGTTTGGTTTTGTGGCATGGCCAACAGCGAAGCAGGCATGGTGAGTAACAGCAATGCCATGACGCGTGGCAAATTCATTTTTCATCCCCTGTGAGCACTCGTCCGTCGAGAACCACTTGGCGAAATTGTATTGTTACTTTATAACATTGTGCAATGCATCGTTTCGAATGCGTCTGCCTGAAGGGGTTCGCCATGTCCAATCGTCTTCCCGTCACCGTGCTGTCCGGCTTTTTGGGCGCCGGCAAGAGCACGCTGCTCAACCATGTGCTACGCAACCGCGACAACCTGCGGGTGGCGGTAATCGTCAACGATATGAGTGAAATCAACATCGATGCCAGTGAGGTGCAGCGCAATGTCAGCCTCAACCGCGCTGAAGAGAAACTGGTCGAGATGAGCAACGGCTGCATTTGCTGCACGTTGCGCGAAGACCTGCTTGAGGAGGTTGCACGGTTGGCCGAAGAGGGACGTTTCGACTATTTGTTGATCGAATCCACCGGTATCTCTGAGCCGCTGCCAGTGGCTGAGACCTTCACTTTCCGTGACGAGCTGGGTCGCAGTCTGTCCGATATGGCGCGACTGGACACCATGGTCACCGTGGTCGACGGCTTGAACTTCCTGCGCGACTATCAAGCAGCAGACAGCCTGGCCAGCCGTGGTGAAACGTTGGGCGAAGAAGACGAGCGGTCGATCAGTGATTTGCTGATCGAGCAGGTCGAGTTCGCAGATGTGCTGCTGCTGAGCAAGATCGACCTGATCAGCCAACATCAGCGCGAAGAACTCATCGCTATTTTGCGCAGTCTCAATGCCCGAGCGCAGATCGTACCCATGGTCATGGGCCAAGTGCCGTTGGCACGTATCCTCAACACCGGGCTGTTCGACTTCGATCAGGCGGCCCAGGCACCAGGCTGGTTGCAGGAGCTGCGCGGTGAACATGTACCAGAAACCGAAGAGTACGGTGTCGCGGCCATGACCTGGCAGGCCCGACGCCCGCTTCATCCACAGCGCTTTTACGACTTTATCCACAAGGACTGGGAAAACGGAAGGCTGCTGCGTTCAAAAGGCTTTTTCTGGTTGGCCAGCAAATATCAGGAAGCTGGCAGCTGGTCGCAAGCGGGCGGCATGATGCGCCATGGTCTGGCTGGCCGCTGGTGGCGCTTCGTGCCACGCGAGCAGTGGCCACAGGATGTGGATAACACCAGCGAGATCTTGAAACACTGGACCGCTGAGACCGGTGACTGCCGACAGGAGTTGGTGTTTATCGGGCAGAATATCGACTTCGAAAAATTATCCACAGCCCTCGATGCATGCCTGTTGACGGATCAAGAAATGGACTTGGGCCACATGGGCTGGTTGCGCCTACCTGACCCATTTGGCCCATGGCATGAGGAGGCGGCAGCATGAACCTGGCGCACCGACCTGTGGATATCTTTCAGGTGTTTGGCGAGACGCCCCAGGTGCTGGCCGAAGTGCTGCAGGATGGCGTGAACCTGGCCGTATGGCGGCGGCGCTTGCCGGCCCAACTGGAGGACTTTGCCGCACTGGTGATCAGCCTTGGCCAGCCCTTGGCTGATCAGCGGGTAATTGATGTGGACGAGGAGCAGAAGCCGGTATTGCCAGATCTGCTGCGTGAAGCGGCGGATTTGCATGGATATGAAGCTTTCGTTGCTGATGTGACCTGGTTGGTGGCGGCTTATACCTGCCTGGTTGGCGCACGTCGGGTCGGTTTGCGCTTGCGCGTTCTGGACGGTCCCATGTGTCCACGCTTCCATGTGGATAACGTACCTTTGCGCCTGCTCACCACCTACGTCGGCCCAGGTAGCGAATGGTTGCAGGAACGGGATAGCGGTCGTGGTGAGTTACACACAGCTGAATCATCTGTGGATAACATCCAGCAACTGCAAGCCGGTGAGGTGGCGATACTCAAAGGTGAAAAATGGCAGGGTAATGAAGGGGCAGGCCTGGTTCATCGGTCCCCTTCGGCACAGCAGGGGCGTTTGCTGCTCAGCCTTGACTGGCTGGCCTGACAGCGCATAGTGAGGCATCACCGCCGCCTGAAGCCACGCCATGTTGCAGAACATTCCCACCCATGTAATTGCTGGCCCGCTGGGTGCTGGCAAGACCACTTTGATCCGCCACTTGCTGGCCCAGCGCCCTGCAAACGAGCGCTGGGCGGTATTGATCAACGAGTTCGGCCTTGTCGGCCTGGATGCAGCCTTACTTAGCCGTGACGAGGACGGCATCGCCATCGGCGAGGTTGCAGGCGGCTGCCTGTGCTGCGTCAACGGCATGCCGTTCCAGGTGGGCCTGGGCCGATTGCTACGCAAATCGCGGCCTGACCGGCTGTTTATCGAACCTTCCGGCTTGGGCCATCCGTTGCAGCTGCTGGCTCAGTTGCAACAAGCGCCTTGGGTTGGAGTGCTGACAATTCAGCCACTCTTGATGGTTGTGGATGCCCAGGCTATGGCTCGAAACAAGCCGCTTCCAGAGGCTCAACAGCAGGCTTTCAATGCCTCTGAACACGTGGTTTTCAATAAATCAGAGGCTGTGGATGAACAACATAAGTTGTTGATAACTAATAAATTTAAAGAAAAGAGCATCATGTGGACCGTGCAAGGGCAACTGCCGCTATCCGGCCTCCCGACGGCATCTCCACAGATTGTTGACAGCTCATTACTGGAAAACCAGATTGTCGACATCTTGGAATAGCCCCCGCAGTATTGTGGACAGACCCCCGTCAGCCTATCTGCCTTGCCCAGCAAGGGGAGGGCGGTTGGAGTATTGGCTGGCGGTGGCACCCTGGCCAAGAGTTTTATCCACAGCGGCTGAAGGCTTTCTTGTGTGCTTTGCCATGGCGACGGGCCAAGGGAGTTATCCACAGCATGGAGGGCTGGTGGTCATTCAATGGGCTGAATGGGGATATGCCCGCTTGGCAGCCCAGCGACTGGCGCAGGGACAGCCGTATCGAGCTGATTTTCGATCAGCCGCAACCGCAACCCGCGTTGCAAGCCGGATTGAATGAATGTCGCGTCAGTTGATCAGTTGCGCCAGCGGTTGTGCTCCTGGCGCCATTGCTGCATCTCTATGACGTTGTCGGCGCGTGGTGGGGTCTTGATTTCGAACGGGTAGGGCGCCAGTTCGATTTGCACGCTGTGGGCGCCGAACTGGGTCGCGGTGCCGGGGTGACGTTGCTCACCCGTGACGGTGAATTCGAAGGCATAGACGCGTGCCAGGCGCTTGCGGCCATTGGCATCCCGGACAAAGGCGATGCGCTTGAGCGCTACGGCATCGTCAAGCAACTCCAGGTCGAGTTTGGCGCAATGCTGTTTGACCCGTTCCAAGGCCTTTTCACGTAACCCATGGTTGTGCCACAACCAGGCGCCTGCCGTGGCTACCAGCATCAGGACGAAGAGGTTCTCCAGGGTCAACATTTGCATATGCTCCAAACAGGTAGATCCAGCTTAACTGCGTTCCTGGCCTGTCGTACAGGTGGCAATCGAGTTCATACTGCGCTGCGCACAATCCTTGAAACAGCTTTGGAAAACTCCCGCATGAAACGTACCCCGCACCTGCTCGCCATTCAGTCCCACGTGGTATTCGGCCACGCCGGCAACAGCGCCGCGGTATTCCCCATGCAGCGTATCGGGGTCAATGCCTGGCCGCTCAATACCGTGCAGTTCTCCAATCACACACAGTATGGCCAGTGGGCGGGTGAAGTGCTTGCTCCAGCGCAAATTCCTGCGTTGGTGGAAGGCATTTCCAACATCGGCGAGCTGGGCCATTGCGATGCGGTGCTTTCCGGCTACCTGGGCAGTGCCGAACAAGGGCGAGCGATCCTGGCCGGTGTCGAGCGGATCAAGGCGGTAAACCCAAAAGCGTTATACCTGTGCGACCCGGTCATGGGGCACCCGGAAAAGGGCTGCATCGTGCCGCCCGAAGTCAGTGAGTTCCTGCTCGATGAGGCGGCAGCCAGGGCGGACATCCTGTGCCCCAACCAGCTGGAGCTGGACAGCTTCTGTGGGCGCCGCGCCCAGTCGCTGGAGGACTGCGTGAACATGGCGCGCAGCCTGCTGCAGCGTGGACCACAGGTTGTACTGGTCAAGCACCTGGCGTACCCCGGGCGGGCCGAAGAACAGTTCGAAATGTTGCTGGTGACCGCCGAGCACAGCTGGCACTTGCGCCGCCCACTGCTGGCGTTTCCGCGTCAGCCGGTGGGGGTGGGTGACCTGACCTCAGGCCTGTTCCTGGCGCGTGTGCTGCTCGGCGACAGCTGGGTGCAGGCATTCGAATTCACGGCTGCGGCAGTGCATGAAGTGCTGCTGGAAACCCAGGCCTGCGCCAGCTACGAATTGCAGCTGGTACGGGCCCAGGACCGCATTGCGCACCCACGGGTGCGCTTCGAAGCGCAGTTGCTCGCGCTTTAAATGGCGTCGGTTTTCAGGTCCTGGTAGCGCTTTTCCAGCTCCTGGCGGATCTGCCGGCGCTGCTGGCCCTGCAGGAAGCGGCGCTTTTCTTCGCTGCTGTGCGGCTGGCGTGGTGGCACCGGCACCGGACGGCGGTTGTCGTCGACCGCGACCATGGTGAAGAAGCAGCTGTTGGAATGGCGCACCGAGCGCTCGCGAATGTTCTCGGTCACGACTTTGATGCCAACTTCCATCGAAGTGTTGCCGGTGTAGTTGACCGACGCCAGGAAGGTCACCAGTTCACCCACGTGCACGGGTTCACGGAAGATCACCTGGTCTACCGACAGGGTCACCACATAACTGCCGGCGTAACGGCTGGCACATGCATAAGCCACTTCGTCGAGGTACTTGAGCAGGGTGCCGCCATGTACGTTGCCAGAAAAGTTGGCCATGTCCGGGGTCATCAGGACGGTCATGCTCAGCTGGGCGTTTCCAGGTTCCATAGTGTGCTCACGGTGAGGTTGCGCTGAATCGGGCGAATGGAGGGCGTTATCTGCTGACACTTCTGTTCCCCTCTTTGAATTTGCCTTGCTGATACGGGACGTTGGCTGGCGCGCTGTCGTCACGCTGATCATGCCATCACGAGCGCTTTTCCGGCCGATCTGTTTCTGCATATTGCACCGACTTTTAGCGGCGGGGTGCGATGTTAACCTGAGTACGCCCATGCAACATGGGCGTTGCTGCATTCAATGCAGTATGTACTTGCTGCTCGCTCAGGGTTGCCTCGGCAGGAGCGGTCTGACCAGGCATCCATAAAAAGACGAGATAAGGAGTATCACGCCATGCATGCCATCAGCTTCATCCAGGACCTGGCAGTCATCATGCTGATCGCTGGCGTCGTCACCATTCTTTTTCACCGCCTGAAGCAGCCGGTGGTGCTGGGCTACATTGTCGCCGGCTTCATCATTGGCCCACATACTCCCCCGTTCGGCCTTATTCATGACGAAGAAACCATCAAGATCCTCGCTGAACTGGGCGTGATATTCCTCATGTTCTGTCTGGGGCTCGAGTTCAGCCTGCGCAAGTTGTTCAAGGTTGGCGCCACGGCGTTCATCGCAGCGTTCCTGGAAATCGTGCTGATGATCTGGATCGGCTTCGAGATTGGCCGCTGGTTTGGCTGGAGTACCATGGATTCACTGTTCCTGGGCGCCATCCTGGCCATTTCCTCCACCACCATCATCGTCAAGGCGCTCAACGACTTGAAGATGAAGAACGAGCGCTTTGCCCAGCTGATCTTCGGCGTGCTGATCGTCGAGGACATTCTGGGTATCGGTATCATTGCCCTGCTGTCGGGCATCGCGGTCAGCGGCACGGTCAGCTCGGGCGAGGTGTTCTCCACAGTCGGCAAGCTGTCGCTGTTCATGGTCGTCGCTCTGGTCATCGGTATTTTGCTGGTGCCGCGGTTATTGGCCTACGTCGCAAGGTTCGAAAGCAACGAAATGTTGCTGATCACCGTTCTGGGCCTGTGTTTCGGCTTCTGCCTGCTGGTCGTGAAGCTGGAATACAGTATGGTTCTGGGCGCTTTCCTGATTGGCGCGATCATGGCCGAATCACGCCAGTTGTTGAAGATTGAACGCTTGATTGAGCCCGTACGCGACCTGTTCAGCGCCATATTCTTCGTCGCCATCGGTATGATGATTGATCCTCAGGTGCTCATCGACTATGCCTGGCCGATCGTAGTCATCACCCTGGCGGTGGTACTGGGCAAGATGCTGTCTTGCGGCATGGGGGCGTTCATAGCCGGCAATGACGGGCGTACCTCTTTACGCGTGGGCATGGGGCTTTCGCAGATTGGCGAGTTCTCTTTCATCATCGCCGCGCTGGGCATGACCCTGCAGGTGACCAGCGACTTCCTTTACCCGGTGGCGGTTGCAGTATCGGCAATCACTACGTTGCTGACACCCTACCTGATCCGCGCGGCTGACCCGTTGTCGCAGAAACTGGGCAATGTGGTGCCCGCCCGCCTCGCGCGCGTGCTGTCGTTGTATGGCGAGTGGTTGCGCAACATCCAGCCGCAGGGCGAGAGTGCCATGCTGGCGGCGATGATCCGGCGCATCCTGTTGCAGGTGGGGGTGAACCTGGCGCTGGTGATCGCTATCTTCTTCAGTGGCGGTTATTTTGCAGGGCGTCTCGGCAATTGGCTCAGCGAGTGGGTCAGCGATGTCAGCCATCAGAAGGCCGTCATTTGGGGGGCAGCGTTGTTGCTGTCACTGCCATTCCTGATCGCCGCGTACCGCAAGCTAAAAGCACTCTCGATGCTGCTGGCAGAGATGGGCGTGAAGCCGGAAATGGCCGGGCGACATACCCAGCGCGTGCGCCGTGTGATCGCCGAAGTGATCCCGCTGTTGTCGCTGTTGGTGATTTTCCTGCTGCTGTCGGCATTGTCCGCCAGCATTCTGCCCACCAGCGAATTGCTGCTGGTGATTGCCGTGGTAGCTGCGGTGGTGGTGGCGTTGTTGTGGCGCTGGCTCATCCGCGTGCACACGCGCATGCAGATCGCGTTGCTGGAGACGCTGGAGAACAGTCGCGAGAACTCGCACTGAGGGGGTTCCGCCCTGGGCAAGGTATCTCGCCCGCCCGAGGAGGTGGGGCTATAGCGATGTCGCCAGGCGCAAAAAGCCTGGCGATTTTAACGACCTTGAGTCGCTAAGACGTCATTTTCCTGCCTCAAATCGCGCATCTATAAGGGCGTTAGCGATCAGCTCTCCAGCCAAACATCTCGCGCCCAGTGCCACACCGATTCCCAACTGTCTTCGCCGACACCTTCCTCTTCGGCATCCCACAGCACCACGGTGCCATCTTCTTCCACGCAATAGTAATTGTCGCCGTCCTGGCACAGCGGAATCAGGTCGCGCGGTACGCCGGCATCCCAAGCGTTGGAGGCCACATCTGGCAGGTAGGTGTGCGAGTGCGGATCAGTGACGGTAACTGGCTCAAGGGAGCCGTAAACCACATCACTTACGGTCAGCAGAAACTCTTTGAACACGAATGGAATATTGATGAACAGCTGCTCTTCGATTTCTACCAGCTGGTCTTCGTCGGGAAGCTCCAAGGGCACCGGTACCGGCTCATTCGCTTCACGGAGTTGTTCGATCACTTCTTCCACGGTTCACTTCCTCTGACCTAGATGACAACGCTGCGCCTTATACCCTAGTAGCCCACTTTGGCAAAAGCAAAAACCCCGGGCAAGCCCGGGGTTCTCTGTTTAGCACGCAGCGGTTAGCCGTTCTGACGGATACCGGCTACCAACCAAGGCTGGTTCTCGCCTTGGGCGCGAACCATGTGCCAGCTTTCGCTGAACACTTCGCCCTGGTCGAAGCGCGAATTCTTCGACACGCCACGGAAGGTCAGGGTAGCGTCGGTGCGGTCGGCGCGGTCATCGACACCGTCCAGCTGCACTTCCAGGTTATCGATGTAGGTAGACTGGAAGCCATCACCCAGCTCAGCACGCTCACGCTTGAGGAACTCAAGCATTTGCGGGGTAACGAACTCGCTGATCTTGTCCATTTCATTGGCATCCCAGTGCTGCTGCAGCGACTGGAAGTGGTTACGGGCTGCCGCCAGGAAGCTCTGCTCGTTGAACCAGGCCGGCGCGTTGATCACCGGTGCGGCTGCGGCAGCAGGTGCGGCCGAACCACCGAAAATCGACGGCTGCGCAGGCTGCGCGTGAGCCTCACGCTGCATCGGCGCATGGCCTGGCATAGCCATTTGCGGCTGCTGCTGGCGACGGCGCGCGGCGATGAAGCGGAACACGAGGAAGGCGATGAGCGCCACGATCAGGAAGTCCATGATCTGGAAGCCCTCGAAACCGTCGCCCATGAACATGGAAGCCAGCAGGCCACCGGCGGCGAGGCCGGCCAGTGGGCCCAACCAGCGCGAAGCACCGCTGGCGGCAGCCGGTGCACGGCCAGGTGCGGTCGGCGCGGCAGCAGGCGTGGTAGGCGTAGCCTGGCGGGTCTGGTGGATAGGCGCGGAGCCCGAGCTCTTGCCGCCGCCGAAACGCTTGGCGCTGGCGTCCAGGCTCAGCGTCAGGCCGACGCAGAGCGCCAGTGCGATGCTAAGAAAACGTTGCATAAGTGGGATATCCCCTGTTGTGGATTGCACGCGCGTCATGGTGCACAGGTTCCCGGGCACATGACCAGCGACATAGTGTTTCGAGCTTTTGCTTGAATGTTACAAAGTTGGCAGGCCCGACCCTTGCGGGCTTTAGACAGCCTCGAGCTTGGCATACCCCAGCATCAGCCATTTGCTACCTTCGGCAAAATTCACCTGCACCCGCGCCTGAGCGCCAGAACCCTCGAAGTTGAGGATCACACCTTCGCCGAATACCGCATGCTGCACACGCTGGCCAAGGTTGAACGCGGTCTGCGGAATGCTGGCATTGGCGAACAGGTTGCTGTTGGTGGCCGTCTTGGCCCCGCCGAACGGGCGGCTGACGCTGTTGGACAGGCGTACTTCCTGAACCAGGCCTGCCGGAATTTCACGTACGAAACGCGACACCTTGTTGTAAGTCTCGCTGCCATAAAGGCGGCGTGTTTCGGCATAGGTCATGACTAGCTGGCGCATGGCGCGGGTGATGCCTACATAGGCCAGGCGTCGTTCCTCTTCCAGGCGGCCGGGTTCTTCCAGGCTCATCTTGTGCGGGAACAAGCCTTCTTCCATGCCCACCAGGAACACATATGGGAACTCAAGGCCTTTGGCGCTGTGCAGGGTCATCAGCTGGATGCTGTCTTCATGCTCGTCAGCCTGAGTATCGCCAGCTTCGAGTGAGGCGTGGCCAAGGAAGGCCGAGAGCGGGGAAAGGTCGGCGTCTTCGTCGGTGGACTCGAAGTTGCGCGCCGCACTGACCAGTTCCTCAAGGTTTTCTACCCGTGCCTGGCCCTTTTCACCCTTTTCTTCCTGGTGATAGGTGATCAGGCCGGACTGTTCGATGGTGGTCTGGGTCATGGTATGCAGCGGCATGTCCACAACCTTGGCAGCCAGCCCCTCGATCAGCTCGATAAAGGCCCCCAGGGCACTGGCGGCACGGCCTTTCAGGGCCTTGGCAGCGATCAGCTGGCACATGGCCTCCCACATGGACAGCTGGCTGTGGCGGGCGTGCTCGCGGATGGCTTCGACGGTTTTTTCGCCAATACCGCGCGGCGGCACGTTGATCACCCGCTCCAGAGCGGCATCGTTGCCACGCCCTTCGATCAGGCGCAGGTAAGCCATGGCATTCTTGATTTCGGCGCGCTCGAAGAAGCGCTGGCCGCCATAGATGCGGTAGGGGATGCGCTCGCGCAGCAGGGCCTCTTCCAGCACGCGCGACTGGGCGTTGGAACGGTACAGGATGGCGATCTCGTTGCGCGCATTGCCCTGCTTGACCAGGCTCTCGATGGTTTCCACGACATAGCGCGCTTCGTCGTGCTCGTTGTAGGCCGCGTACAGGGTCAGTGGTTCGCCTTCGCCCATGTCGGTCCACAGTTCCTTGCCCAGGCGCCCGCTGTTGTTGGCGATCAGCGCGTTGGCCGCCTTGAGGATGCCGCCGGTGGAGCGGTAGTTCTGCTCCAGGCGGATCATTTCGGCGTCAGGGAAGTCGGCGGTGTACTGGTGAATGTTCTCGATCTTGGCGCCGCGCCAGCCGTAGATCGACTGGTCGTCATCGCCTACCGCCATCAGGCTGTCGCCACCGCGTGCCAGCAGGCGCAACCAGGCGTACTGCACGGCGTTGGTATCCTGGAACTCGTCCACCAGCACGTGGCGGAAGCGTCGCTGATAGTGCTCCAGCAGGCCCGGGTGGTCACGCCACAGGTCCAGGGCGCGAAGCAGCAGCTCGGAGAAATCGATGACACCGGCGCGCTCGCAAGCCTGCTCGTAGGCCGTATAGACCTCGCGCATGGTCGCCAGGAACAGGTCGCCCCCCGCCTGGATATGCTGCGGGCGCAGGCCTTCGTCTTTCTGTCCGTTGATGAACCATTGGGCCTGGCGTGCCGGCCACTTCTGCTCGTCCAGGCCCAACTCGCGCATGACCCGCTTGATCAGGCGCTGCTGGTCGTCGCTGTCGAGGATCTGGAAGTTCTGCACCAGCCGCGCTTCCTGCCAGTGGGCCCGCAACAGGCGATGGGCCAGGCCGTGGAAGGTGCCGACCCACATGCCTGCCGGGTTGATGCCCAGCAGTTGCTCGATCCGCTGGCGCATTTCTGCTGCGGCCTTGTTGGTGAACGTCACCGACAGGATCGAGTGCGGCGACGCCTGCTCGACCTGGATCAGCCAGGCGATGCGGTGTACCAGCACGCGGGTTTTACCGGAACCGGCGCCGGCAAGCACCAGTTGACGCCCGAGCGTGGCCGCTACGGCCTGGCGTTGGGCATCGTTGAGGGAGTTCAGCAGGAGAGAGAGGTCGTCTGTGCGCATCGGGCCATTCTAGGGCGATGCCGGGTAAGGGGCAAATATCTACTGTATGAATATTCACCTGGCGGCATCCCGCTCATCGGTCCGGGGCCAGGTCACGGCCTGCGCAAGCTGGCTGAGGCATGGTCAGGCGATGGCCTTCACGTTATGGATTTCGCACCTTCGAACTTCATCTGCTGCTGTTTCAGATTGAGGGTCGCGCCATCGCGCAGGTCTTTCAGCCATGCCAATGCCTGCCATGCCTGGCGAGCAGGCTGTTGGCTTGCTCGGGCCCGAAACTGCCAGCCGGGTAGGGGCGGGGCGCCTGGAAGTGCTCTTCACAGCCCTTGATGATTGGATCTACCCAGGCCCAGGCTGCTTCCACTTCATCGCGGCGCATGAACAGTGTCGAATCACCTTCGAGCACATCCAGCAGCAGACGCTCGTAGGCTTCCCAGCGGCGAGTCTGGCTGAACACCTGGGCCAGATTAAGGTCCAGGTCCACGGGTTCCAGGCGCATGCCCTTGCCTGGGCTCTTGGTCATCATGCGCAGGCTGATGCGTTCGTCCGGTTGCAGCTGTATCAGCAACTGGTTGACCTGGCCGCCGCTGAACAGTTCGTGAGGCACTGGCTTGAACTGGATGACGATCTGCGAAGCGCGCCGCGCCATGCGTTTGCCGGTGCGCAGATAGAAAGGCACGCCCGCCCAGCGCCAGTTGTCGATGTGCGCCTCGATGGCCACGAAAGTTTCGGTATCGCTGTCGTTGTCGACGTCCTTTTCAAAGTAGTAGGCCGGCACTTCCTGGCCGCCGATACGCCCGGCACCATACTGGCCGCGTACCGTCTTGTCCTGCACATCCTGGCCGGTGATCGGCTTGAGGGCGCGCAGGATTTTCACCTTTTCGTCGCGTACCGCTTCGGCCTCGAACTGCGCGGGTGGCTCCATGGCCACCAGGCAAAGCAGTTGCAGCAGGTGGTTCTGCAGCATGTCGCGAATAGCCCCGGCGCGATCGTAGTAGGCACCGCGGTTTTCTACGCCCAGTGTCTCGCAAACGCTGATCTGGACATGGTCGACCTGGTTGTTGCGCCATACCGGCTCCAGCAGGGCATTGGCAAAACGCAGGGCCATCAGGTTCTGCACGGTTTCCTTGCCCAGGTAGTGGTCGATGCGGAACACCTGTCTTTCTTCGAACACCGTGCCAATCGCTTCATTGATGGCTGTGGCCGATTCCAGCGAATGGCCGATCGGTTTTTCCAGCACGATGCGCGCTTCGGTGTCGGCCAGTCCGGCAATGCGCAGGTGGTTGGCAATCGGCACGAACAGGTTTGGAGCAGTGGCCAGGTAGAAGATGCGCGTCAGCCCACCGGGTTCGCCCAGGTAGCGTGCCAGGCGGCCGAAGTCGGCGCTCTGTGAAGCATCCATCGGGAAGTAGTCGACCCGTGCGGAAAACCGCCGCCATACCTCTTCGTCGAAGTCGCTGCGGGCAATCTGTGCCCGACAATGGCGTTCGGCGAGCTTCAGATAGTCGATGCGTGGCAGGTTGCGTCTGGCCAGTGCGATGACCCGCACGGCAGGGTTCAGACGGGCCTCGCGAAACAGGTGGTAGAGCGCCGGAAGCAATTTGTGCAGGGCCAGATCACCGGTGCCGCCGAAGACCAGAATGTCGCAAGGAATAGTCAAACCACCACTCTCCACGTTCGTTTAACTGGGCGGGTTGGCGTCCATGTAGTATAACTACAAGAAAGCTACAACCCGGCAAGCCGATCATAACCGAGTCCCGCCTGTGAATCTGTTGCAACATATCGCCCAATCGCGCCACTTGCTGCGCAAATCGGAACTGAAAGTGGCCGACCACGTGCTGCTCGACCCGGCTGCCGTCATGCACAGCTCCATGGCCGATTTGGCGCACAGCGTGGGTATCAGTGAGCCGACCATCGTGCGTTTCTGCCGGGCCATTGGCTGCTCGGGCTTCCAGGACCTGAAGCTGAAGCTGGCGCAAAGCCTGGCTGCCGGGGCCAGCTTCGGTCAGTTCGCCATCCACGAAGACGATTCGGTCGCCGACTACAGCCTGAAGATCTTCGACACCACCCTGCACACCCTGATGGAAGTACGCGAGCACCTTGATCCGCAGGCGCTGCAACAAGCAGTGAGCGCCATGGCCCAGGCGCAGCGGGTAGAGTTCTATGGCTTTGGCGCGTCCGGTGCGGTTGCGGCCGATGCCCAGCACAAGTTCTTCCGCCTGCTGCTCAGCGCGGCAGCGTATTCCGACCCTCACATGCAAGCGATGTCGGCCGTTACCCTGAAACCGGGCGATGTGGCGGTGTGTATTTCCCAGTCGGGCCGTTCCAAGGACCTGCTGATCACTGCCAACCTGGTGCGTGAGAGCGGCGCCAACCTGATTACCCTGTGCCCCAGCCAGACGCCGCTGGCCGAGCTATCGACGGTCAACCTGGCGATCGACGTGCATGAAGACACCGAGATCTACACCCCACTGACCTCGCGTATTGCCCACCTGGTGGTGATCGACGTGCTGGCCATGGGCGTTGCCATGGCGCGCGGGCCTAGCCTGGTCAACCACCTGAAGAGCGTGAAACGCAGCTTGCGCAGCTTGCGTCTGTCGCCTAAGTCGATCAAGGCTACCGACGACTGAATTCAACCTGTACTGGCGTCTTCGCGGGCTTGCCCGCTCCCACAGGTACTGTGCACTTCTATAAATCGGTGCAATTCCTGTGTGAGCGGGGCAAGCCCGCGAAGAGGCCGGTACAGGCAGTGAAAATTCACGATTCTGTCACCATTACACCGCCAAACGGTAAACCATCAAGGCCAGTCTGAAACTCCCGCATACTATCTGGGAGACAGGCAATGGCTCGTGACTTCGACGGTACGTACCAACCCAACGCCAAGGCTCGCAAGCAGCAGGAAAAGGATCAGCGCCGTATGGAATACCGCCGCGCGATCGAGAGCTATTGCGACCAACGTCAATTGCTCCGCGACCTGGCGGACTACCCCGAGCTGCAAGCACTCACGGTATGGCAGTCGTCGGCGGCAACTTCCCCGAAAAACGTTCAACAAGCGCGCTGATAAGAGCACGTTCGCCGCGTATGAATGCAAGAAACGCCAAGGCCACCGGCGACTGCCGCTTGGCCTTGGCCTGCACCACGCACCAGCTACGGTACAGCGGTAGCTCCTCGACCGGTAATTCCTTCAGCATCCCGGTAGCCAATTCCAGGTTGACTGCGTGACGGGTCAACAGGGCGATCCCCAGCCCGGCGATCACGCATTCGCGCTGGGCATCGGCCGAGGCTACTTCAAGCGTCTGGGCGAAATGCACGCGCTTGTCCTTGAAGTACTCTTCGCACGCCTTGCGTGTTCCCGAACCTTGCTCGCGGACCAGCAGGGTATGTGGCTCCAGGTCCTGCATGCGCAACTGCTCCAGCTTGCACAGCGGATGCTGTGGCGGCGCAACCGCAACGATCGGGTTGTTGAGGAACGGCAGAAACTCCAGGCCCATGTCTTGCGGCACCATCGACATGATGATCAGGTCGTCGCGGTTATCGGAAAGGCGGCGGATGGCTTGGGCACGGTTGACTACCGTCAGGGTCAGGTTGACTTCCGGGTGACGCTGCTTGAAGGCGGCGAACAGGTGTGGCACGAAGTACTTGGCACTGGACTCGATCGCCAGTTTCAGCTGACCCTGCAGTGAGCCCTGCATGTCCGACAGCTGCATGTCCAGGCTCTCCAGGCGCCCGAAGATATCGTGGCTGGCGCGCTGCAGGGCCTCGGCCGCCTCGGTCAGGTAGAGCTTCTTGCCCACGTACTCGAACAATGGCTGACCGATCAGCTCTTCAAGCTGACGGATCTGTAGACTAACGGCGGGTTGCGTCAGCGCCATCTCCTCCGCAGCACGGCTGTACGACCGCAAATCGCACACCTCATTGAAGATCTGGAGTTGACGCAATGTCATACGCATCAAGGACTTACGCATTTTAATCTGCTCTTCGGCAACACCTTGTTACCCAACTATAAGCTTTTGCTAATACAGCCTCTAACAAATATTGATTTTTGTTTATCGACCTACAGCGCTAGGGTGAATACGCGACTGGCCAGCAACGTCTGGTCACGCGCCGACCGGTAGAACCGGCTCGACTGTTCCTACGGCTTTGGGAAGACTCCAGTGATAAAAAAAATCCTGATCGCCAACCGAGGTGAAATCGCAGTTCGGATCGTGCGTGCTTGCGCCGAGATGGGCATTCGCTCGGTAGCGATCTTTTCCGACGCCGACCGGCATGCCTTGCACGTCAAGCGCGCTGACGAAGCACACAGCATCGGTGCCGAGCCGCTGGCCGGTTACCTGAACCCGCGCAAGCTGGTGAACCTGGCTGTGGAAACCGGCTGTGATGCCCTGCACCCAGGCTACGGTTTCCTTTCGGAAAACGCTGAACTGGCAGAAATTTGCGCCGAGCGCGGGATCAAGTTCATCGGCCCGGCCGCCGACGTGATTCGCCGTATGGGCGACAAGACCGAAGCGCGCCGCACCATGATCGCCGCCGGTGTGCCGGTAACCCCGGGCACTGAAGGCAACGTTGCCGATATTCATGAAGCCCTGAGCGAAGGTGATCGCATCGGTTATCCGGTGATGCTCAAGGCCACCTCCGGTGGTGGCGGCCGTGGTATTCGTCGTTGCAATAGCCGCGAAGAACTGGAACAGAACTTCCCACGGGTCATTTCCGAGGCGACCAAGGCATTCGGTTCGGCCGAAGTGTTCCTGGAGAAATGCATCGTCAACCCTAAGCACATCGAGGCGCAAATTCTCGGTGACAGCTTCGGTAACGTAGTGCACCTGTTCGAGCGCGACTGCTCTATCCAGCGCCGTAACCAGAAGCTCATCGAAATTGCCCCGAGCCCACAGCTCACTCCTGAGCAGCGCGCCTACATCGGCGACCTGGCGGTGCGTGCGGCCAAAGCGGTGAATTACGAGAACGCCGGTACCGTGGAGTTCCTGCTCGCCGATGGCGAAGTGTACTTCATGGAAATGAACACCCGGGTGCAGGTGGAACACACCATTACCGAGGAAATCACCGGTATCGACATCGTTCGTGAGCAGATCCGCATCGCCTCGGGGCTGCCACTGTCGGTCAAGCAGGAAGACATTCAGCACCGCGGCTACGCCCTGCAGTTCCGTATCAATGCTGAAGACCCGAAAAACAACTTCCTGCCCAGCTTCGGCAAGATCACCCGTTACTACGCCCCCGGCGGCCCGGGCGTGCGCACCGACACGGCGATCTACACCGGCTATACCATTCCACCGTTCTACGACTCCATGTGCCTGAAACTGGTGGTGTGGGCGTTGACCTGGGAAGAAGCCATGGACCGCGGCCTGCGGGCCCTGGACGACATGCGCGTGCAAGGTGTGAAGACCACCGCCGCGTACTACCAGGAAATCCTGCGCAATCCGGAATTCCGTAGCGGCCAGTTCAATACCAGCTTTGTCGAAAGCCACCCTGAATTGACCAACTACTCGATCAAGCGCAAACCCGAAGAGCTGGCCCTGGCCATCGCCGCCGCCATCGCCGCCCACGCAGGCCTGTGAGGAACCCTATAATGTCCAAGAAAATTCACGTAACCGACACGATCCTGCGCGACGCTCACCAGTCCCTGCTGGCTACCCGCATGCGTACCGAAGACATGCTGCCGATCTGCGACAAGCTCGACAAGGTTGGCTACTGGTCGCTGGAAGTCTGGGGTGGTGCAACCTTCGACGCCTGCGTGCGCTTCCTCAAGGAAGACCCGTGGGAGCGCCTGCGCAAGCTGCGCGCAGCGCTGCCAAACACCCGCCTGCAAATGCTGCTGCGCGGCCAGAACCTGTTGGGCTACCGTCACTACAGCGACGACGTGGTCAAGGCCTTCGTCGCCAAGGCGGCGGTCAACGGCATCGATGTGTTCCGCATTTTCGACGCCATGAACGACGTGCGTAACCTGCGCGTGGCCATCGAAGCGGTCAAGGCCGCCGGCAAGCACGCCCAGGGCACCATCGCTTACACCACCAGCCCGGTACACACCATCGAAGCCTTCGTGAACCAGGCCAAGCAGATGGAAGCCATGGGTTGCGACTCGGTGGCGATCAAGGACATGGCTGGCCTGTTGACCCCGTTCGCCACTGGCGAGCTGGTCAAGGCGCTGAAGGCTGAACAGTCGCTGCCAGTGTTCATCCACTCTCACGATACCGCCGGCCTGGCAGCCATGTGCCAGCTCAAGGCTGTGGAAAATGGCGCGGACCACATCGACACCGCCATCTCCAGCTTCGCCTGGGGCACCAGCCATCCGGGTACCGAGTCGATGGTTGCTGCGCTCAAGGGCAGCGAGTTCGACACCGGCCTGGACCTGGAGCTTCTGCAGGAGATCGGCTTGTACTTCTACGCCGTGCGCAAGAAGTACCACCAGTTCGAAAGCGAGTTCACCGCGGTGGACACCCGGGTGCAGGTGAACCAGGTACCGGGCGGCATGATTTCCAACCTGGCCAACCAGCTCAAGGAGCAGGGCGCCCTCAACCGCATGAACGAAGTGCTGGCCGAAATCCCGCGTGTGCGTGAAGACCTCGGCTTCCCGCCGCTGGTCACCCCGACCTCGCAGATCGTCGGCACCCAGGCCTTCTTCAACGTGCTGGCGGGTGAGCGCTACAAGACCATCACCAATGAGGTGAAGCTGTACCTGCAAGGTGGCTATGGCAAGGCCCCGGGTGTGGTCAACGAGCAACTGCGTCGCCAGGCTATCGGCAGCGAAGAAGTGATCGATGTGCGCCCGGCTGACCTGCTGAAGCCGGAAATGGCCAAGTTGCGTAGCGACATCGGTGCCCTGGCCCGTTGCGAAGAAGATGTGCTGACCTTTGCCATGTTCCCTGACATTGGCCGCAAGTTCCTCGAAGAACGCGAAGCTGGCACCTTGACGCCTGAAGTTCTGCTGCCGATTCCGGAAGCCGGTGCCGTGGCTGCCCCAGGCGGTGAAGGCGTGCCGACCGAGTTCGTCATCGACGTACACGGCGAAACCTACCGCGTCGACATCACCGGTGTGGGCGTTAAGGCCGAAGGCAAGCGTCACTTCTATCTGTCGATCGACGGCATGCCGGAGGAAGTGGTATTCGAGCCACTCAACGAGTTCGTCAGCGGTGGCGGCAGCAAGCGCAAGCAAGCGACCGACCCTGGCCACGTGAGCACCACCATGCCAGGGAACATCGTTGATGTGTTGGTCAAGGAAGGTGACATGGTCAAGGCCGGCCAGGCGGTCCTGATCACCGAAGCCATGAAGATGGAAACCGAAGTGCAGGCGGCCATCGCCGGTAAGGTCGTGGCCATCCATGTGGCCAAGGGTGATCGCGTGACGCCGGGTGAGATCCTGATCGAGATCGAGGGCTGATTTAAGCCCTCATCTACAAGTGGTTAACCTCTGGGGAGCGGATGCTCCCCTTTTTTTGTGCCGGACTCACCCGCACCTCACAACGCGCATCCCTTGTGGGAGAGCTGATTCAGCACACCGCTCAACCTTTGCGGCACATCTCAAGGCTTTCCACCTGGCCACCCGGCTGCTGGTTCTCTTCACTCAACCACCGCTCAAACCCGGCAGCCACCGCCGGCCATTCATCATCGGTAATCGAATACCACGCCGTATCGCGGTTATGGTCCTTCACCACCAGGTGCTTGCGGAACACCCCTTCGTAGACGAAGCCGAATCGCTCTGCCGCACGTTTGGAGCGGGCATTGGCGTTATTGCACTTCCACTCCAGCCGTCGATTACCCAGCGCGAAGCCCAGCTTGCCCAGCAGATACACCGCCTCGGTACCCTTGGGCGTACGCTGCATGGCGGCACCGAAGGCAATGTGGCCGATCTCGATCCGGCCGTGTTCAGGCACGATCGACATCAGGCTGAGGATGCCTTGGGCCTGGCCACTGGCGCGGTCGATGACGGTGTAGAAAAGCGGGTCGCGGCCAGCAGCGTTGCCTTCCAGCCAGCGGTCGAAGGCGACGCGTTCGGCGAACGGGCCGTAGGGCAGGTAGTCCCACAGCACCGGATCGGAGGCCGGCCCCTGCAGTGCCTCCCAGAGGTCTTCGCCATGGCGACCTGGATCGAGCTTCTCCAGGCGGATGAAGCGGCCTTCAATGGGCTCGGCCTGGGGGGTTGCGGCGGGTTTCCAGTTCAATGCGTCTGTCATGTGCGGCCTACAAGCCTTTGCGGAATTGGATGAAGCCCGAGCGCTCGGCAACCTGCTGGTACAGGCTGATGGCGGTGGCGTTGGTTTCGTGGGTCAGCCAGTGCACCTTGATGCAGTTGTCGGCCTTGGCAGTGGTGTAGACGTGCTCGATCAACTGTCGACCAATGCCCAGGCCACGTTGCGTGCTGTCCACATACAGGTCCTGCAGGTAGCAGGAATTCTCGATACTCCAGTTGGAACGATGGTAGATGAAGTTGACCATCCCCACCGCCTTGCCGTCGACCCAGGCCAGTGCCGAATGGGTTGGCTCGCTGGGGTCGAGCAGGCGTTGCCAGGTGCTCAGGCTGACGGCATCGGCCAGCTCGGTCTCGTAGAAGTGCAGGTAGGCCTGCCACAGGGCGTGCCAGGCTGCGTGATCTTGGGCCGTGACAGGGCGCAGAGTAAGGTTGGGCATGGGCTATTCCTTCAGAGATGGCGCATGTGCGCCGCGAGTTGATTGTCCAGTTGATCGGGGCTGGCGCTCAGGCCTTCGCGCACACCAGCGATGTCTTGCCCGGAGCGGTTCTGGCTGAGCTTGCGCGCACCTTGCAGGCGCGCGATGGGCAGGCGGATGCCGACGATGGCGCGGAGCATGCCCTCGATGTAGTCGGCAGGGGCGTCGGTGACTTTCCATGGTTCGCTGCGACCCTGTTCGTGGCGGTCGGTCAGGCGGCTTACGATAGCCAGTAGCGGCTCGGCCTCATGGATAACTTCGGCCGGGCCATAAGCGTGCACCGCCAGGTAGTTCCAGGTCGGCACCACCTTGGGGTTTTCGGCCTTGCTTGGGTAATAGCCGGGGCTGACATAGGCATCGGCGCCGGGGAATACCAGCAGTGCTTCACCGCCGTGCTGCAGGTCTTGCCATTGGCGGTTGGCCCGGGCCAGGTGGGCATACACAGTGCCGAAATCGCCCTCGGCGGTATCGACCAGCACCGGCAGGTGCGTGGCCAGAAGGCCCTGTTCGCCCTGGCTGACCAGAACGGCCAAGCGGGTGTCTAGCATGTGCTGGTGCAAGCGGGTGAGGTCGTGTTCCTGATGCGGCTTACTGTTGTACATGGCAGGATCCTTGTCGAATGGTTCCATCCTAGGCAGGCTATTGGTTCTGGGTAAGATCCATTAATGCCTGTTTTCATAGGTCCAATATCATGCGCGAGTCGCCCCTCATACTGCCTTTCGACCCTGCCGGGATCGCCCTGGATCGCAGCCGCGGGCTTAGCCAGCAGCTATATCAGGCGTTGCGAGCGCGGGTACTGGATGGGCGCCTGAGCAGTGGTACTCGTCTGCCGGCTACGCGCGACTTGGCTGCCATGTTGGCGCTTTCACGCAACAGCGTGGTGCGCGCCTACGATCAACTGTATGCCGAGGGCTTCATCGAAAGCCGGGTCGGTGATGGCACCTACGTTAGCCGGCTGCCAAAACTGTCCACACAAGTATCCACAGGGTTATCCCTGGGCTTATCAACAGGTTTATCCACATTTCGTGAAGAAAATACTGAGGATTTATCCAGCGGGAGGCTTTTCAGCGCGCCTCTGCAGCGCCTGAAAAACAACCATTTGCCACCGCCCAGAAGCGGTGCGCCGCGTGCTTTTCGCGTTGGTATTCCAGCATTCGACCTGTTCCCGTTTGACGTCTGGGCCAAGCTACAGGCGGGTTTCTGGCGCAACCCATCGCCTGCACAACTGGGCTATGGTGACCCCGCTGGCGAGCCGGCTTTGCGCGATCTGATAGCGGCCTATCTACGCCGCTCGCGGGGGCTGAGCTGTACGGCTGAACAAATTGTGATCACAAGCGGTGCGCAGCAGGCCATCAGCCTTTGTGCACAGCTGCTGCTGCAACCGGGCGACGGTGTGGCTGTGGAAAACCCAGGCTATCGGGCGGCCGCTCATGCCTTCACACTTGCGGGCGGCCGGGTGTGTGGCGTGCCTGTGGATGAAGACGGGCTGGACTGCGGCCGGCTGGATCAGTTGACCGATTGCCGACTGACCTATGTCACGCCTGCACACCAATACCCGACCGGGGTGACCATGAGCCTTGCACGTCGCCTGGCATTGCTGGCCTGGGCCGAACGCAGTGACGGCTGGATCATCGAGGACGACTACGACGGCGAGTATCGCTACAGCGGTGCGCCGCTCGCCCCGCTGGCAGCGCTCGACCGGCACGGGCGGGTGCTGTATGTCGGCACCTTCGGCAAGATCGCCTTCCCGGCGTTGCGTCTGGGCTACCTGGTGCTTCCGTCGAAACTGGTGCAGGCCTTCAGCCAGGGCAGAGCTATAGCGGTGCGGCATTCGGAGGTCAGCAGCCAGTGCGTGATGGCCGAGTTCATGGCCCGTGGCCATTTTCAGCGGCATATCCGCCGTATGCGCAAGGCGGCGTTGAAGCGGCGCGATGTGCTCAAGGCCGGTTGGCCTGTGGATATTCCGGGGTTGGGTGCAATGCCGGAAGTGGCGGCTGGGCTGCATGTGAAGGTAAATGTGGATAACTTTGCTCGGGAGCAGGAGTTGGTGGCCAAGGCTGAGGCGGTGGGAGTGGAAGTGACGCCACTGAGCAATTTCTGGTTGGCGGACTGCGAGGTGCCTGTGGATAAGCGGGCGGGGCTGGTGCTGGGCTTCGCGGCGGTGCCGGAGGGCGAGATAGCCGAAGCC
>NZ_JAOCDI010000045.1:0-48571 GCF_029840855.1 Pseudomonas sp. GD03862 | reverse complement strand
ACAGGCAACGACGATACCCGAACCGGCCAGCACGCCCTCAGGCTGCTCTTTCGTCTGGATCTGTCAGCGTTTCTGGGTCAGCGCGCGGCGCTCGAACTCGACGATACGCTGGCGGTAGTGCTCGATGGTCTGGGCAGTCAGCACGCTGCGCTGGTCATCCTTGAGCTCACCGTTCAGTTCGTGGGCCAGCTTGCGTGCCGCGGCGACCATCACATCGAAAGCCTGCTTCGGATGACGCGGGCCCGGCAAGCCGAGGAAGAAGCTCACCGCGCGAGTGCTGAAGTGATCGATGTCGTCCAGGTCGAACACGCCAGGCTTGACTGCGTTGGCCATCGAGAACAGCACCTCGCCGTGACCGGCCATGCTCTCGTGGCGGTGGAAGATGTCCATTTCGCCGAAGCGCAAGCCGCTTTCCAGGATGTTCTGCAACAACGCCGGGCCCTTGAAGCCACCCTCGTCGCGCGAGATCACGCTGATGACCAGCACCTCTTCGGCAGGTGGCAACTCCTTGACGCTGTTGCTGGCAGGCGCTGCGCCGCTGCTACGGTTGTTGTCGGCGGCAAAGTCGTCATCGCTGTCGGCAAACAGGTCGGGCTCGCGCGGCTCTGCGCTCAGGTTCAGGTCACCCTGCTGCACATCGGCAGCCGCATTGGCACGCTTGCCGCGCTTGCTGGCCTTGACCGGCTTGGGCTCACGCTCGCGATCACGCGCAGACGCGCTGAGCGACGGCAGGTCGCTTTCGTCCAGCTCAGGCTCCTTGTGGGTATCGAGCACTCGCGACGGGCCGAGCACCTCGGCACTGCCACCCTCTTCGTCCGGCAGGTTGGAATAACTGCGATCCAGACGGAATTTCAACTTGCCTTTCCCGCCGCGCATGCGGCGCCAGCCGTCGAAAAGAATCCCGGCGATAACAATGATGCCGATGAGGATCAGCCACTCGCGCAGACCGATTTCCATGTAATCCCGTGCCTCTATAAAAATATGCTTGAAAACAAAGGGTTCAAAGCCCTTTAACACGTGGCGCCAACTCTATGTTCTGACAGGCGTTTTACCCACGCAAAAAACGAGTGACATTAAGCTAGCACGACCAAAGACAACTTTACACCGTCTGTCGCACACGGCGGGGCATTTCGCTGCAGAATGTGCCCCTATCGTCGTGCATCAAGCGTCGACCATGGCCATGGCCGCCTCCACATCAACCGCAACAAGGCGTGAACAACCTGGTTCATGCATGGTCACCCCCATCAATTGGTCCGCCATCTCCATGGCAATCTTGTTATGGGTGATGTAGATGAACTGCACGCTTTCACTCATTTCCTTGACCAGACGCGCGTAGCGCCCGACGTTGGCATCGTCCAGCGGCGCATCGACCTCGTCGAGCATGCAGAACGGTGCGGGGTTCAACTTGAAGATGGCAAACACCAGCGCCAAGGCGGTCAGTGCCTTCTCGCCGCCGGACAGCAAATGGATGGTGCTGTTCTTCTTGCCCGGTGGGCGCGCCATGATCGTCACCCCTGTATCGAGTAAATCTTCGCCCGTCAGTTCCAGATAAGCGCTGCCACCCCCGAAAACTTTTGGGAAAAGTGCCTGTAATCCGGCATTTATCTGATCAAAGGTATCCTTGAAGCGGTTGCGGGTTTCCTTGTCGATCTTGCGGATGACGTTTTCGAGGGTCTCCAGCGCTTCGACCAGGTCGGCGTCCTGGGCGTCCAGGTAACGTTTGCGCTCGGACTGCTGCTCGTATTCTTCGATGGCCGCCAGGTTGATCGCCCCCAGGCGCTGGATGCGCGCTTCAAGCTGTTCCAGCTCCTGCTCGGTGCCCTGCTCGCTGGCCTCGGCTTCCAGGGTGGCGAGCACACCTTGCAGGTCATAGCCGTCGGCCAGCAACTGTTCCTGCAAGGTCTTGCGCCGCACATCCAGGCCCTGGCACTCCAGGCGCAGCTGCTCCAGTTGACCACGCAGCAGCTGGGCCTGCTGCTCGGCCTGGGTGCGGCGTTTTTCGGCATCGCGCAGTTCGCGGTCAGCTTCGTCCATGTGCAGGCGAGCCAGGCGCATTTCCTCGTCGACGCTCATGCGCCGCTCCAGCAGCTCCTCCAGCTTCAGACGCAGTTCTTCCTGCGGGGCTTCACCCTCCTCCAGGTTCAGGCTCAGTTGTTCCTGGCGTTCGGTCAGGCGCGCAGCTTGCTGCTCCAGACGCTCCAGCGCCTGGCGGGTAGAGTCGTGCTGGGCACGCAGCGACCCCAGACGCACCGCCAGCTGGTGAGCGTGGTCCTTGTGCTGGCGGGCCTCCTGACGCACCCGGTCAAGGCTTTCGCGCAGGGTGTCGCGGCGGGCCATCAACTGTTCGCGCTGCTCGGTGTCCTGGGCCATGAGCTCCAAAGCCTCTTGCAGCAGCAGGCGTGCTTCGCCCAGTTGCTCGTGTTCCAGGGCGCGCTGTTCTTCCAGCTCGCTCAGCTCTTCCTGCAGGCGGCGGCGTCGCAGCTCGACCTGCTCGGCGCGCGCGCGGCTGGCCGAAAGACTGGCCTTCAGCTCGCCGTGCAGGCGGTTTTCATCCTGGGTGCGGCGGCGCAACTGTTCGCGCTGCTCCTCCAGGTCCAGTTGCTGCTCGCGCAGGGCCTGCAACTGTTGATCGAGTTGCTCCAGCGCCGCTTCCTGTTCCAGTTGTTCCTGGCCCAGGCGTTCGATTTCCTGGCCACGCGCCAGCACGCCGCCTTCGGCCTCGCCACCTCGGCGTACCCGCAGAAAGTGCCGGCCGACCCAGTAGCCATCGCGACTGACCAGGCTCTGCCCTTCGCCGAGCGATCCGCGCTGCTCCAGTGCCTGAGCCAGGTCTTCCACAGGCCTGACCTGGCCCAGCCAGGGCGCCAGGTCGATACGGCCCTCGACCTTCTCCAGCAAGCTGCCGGTCAACGTCGCCCCCGCGCCGACGGCCAGCAGCAAGCGCAGCTCACCCTGTTCCAGGCCGGCAAAATCGAGGTCGTTGAAATCGTCCACCAGCACAGCCTGCAGATCGGCGCCAAGCACCGTCTCTACCGCCAGCTCCCAACCCGGCTCCACCCGCAAGCCCTCGGCCAGCCGCGGCTGTTGCTCCAGCCCTTGGCCGTGCAGCCATTGCGCAGCACCTGCGCCCGGCTCCAGGGCGGCCTGCTGCAAGGCTTCAAGCGAGGCCAGGCGCCCACCCAGGCGCTGCAGGTCGCCCTGTGCCTGCTGTTGCGTCTGGGTGGCCTGCTGCAGTTGCTCGCGCGCGCTTTCCAGGCGCTCGATCACCTGCTCTTCGGAGAGCTGCAGTTCTTCCAGCAGCATTTCGCTGCTGGCCAGTTGCTCGGCCAGTTCGAGCATGGCGGCATCCTGCGGGTCGCTGCCCAGTTGCTCGCGCTCCTCGACCAACTTGCGCTGGCGCTCGGCCTGGCGCTCAAGGCTGGTTTCCAGCTGCTGCAGGCGCGCCTGCTGCACTTCGGCCTGACGGCGCGGTTCGGCGGAGCGGCTGTTGAAGCTGTCCCACTGTTCCTGCCAGCCGTGCATGCCCAGCTCGGCCTCTTCAAGCGCGGCAGCGGCTTCCTCGGCAGCAGCCAGGGTCATTTCCTGCTCGGGTTCGAGCATGGCCAGCTCTTCGCCCAAAGTCGCCAGCAGGGTACGGTCGTGCCCCAGGTGCGATTCGGTTTCCAGGCGTGTGCGCTCGGCTTCCTTGAAGTCGTCCTGCAACTGCCGCAGGCGCTGCTGGCCGTGCTGAATGCTCTGCTCGACCCGGGCGATGTCACCGGCCACCGAGTAGAAACGGCCCTGCACCTGGTTGAAGCGTTCGGACAGTTCGTGATGACCGTCGCGCAGGCGTTCGATACTGGCATCGGCATTGCGCTGCTCGGCCACCAGTGCCTCGTGAGAAACGCCCTGATCGCCGATCACCGATTCGCGCTGGCGTACTTGTTCGTCCAGGTCTCGCCAGCGCAAGGCAGACAGGCGCGCTTTCATCTGCCGCTCCTGAGCCTTGTACTCGCGGTACTTTTCGGCCGCCTGGGCCTGGCGATGCAGACGCTCCAGCTGGCGCTCGAGCTCTTCGCGCAGGTCGGTCAGGCGCGCCAGGTTTTCCTGGGTGCGGCGGATGCGGTTCTCGGTTTCGCGGCGGCGCTCCTTGTATTTGGAAATGCCAGCCGCTTCCTCGATGAAGTTGCGCAGCTCCTCGGGCTTGGCCTCGATCAGCTTGGAGATCATGCCCTGCTCGATGATCGAGTAGCTGCGCGGCCCCAGCCCCGTCCCGAGGAAAATATCCGTGATGTCACGCCGTCGGCACTTGGTGCCGTTGAGGTAATAGCTGTTCTGCCCGTCGCGGGTAACCTTGCGGCGGATCGAAATCTCGGCGTAGGCGGCATACTCGCCGACCAGGGTGGTTTCGCTGTTGTCGAACACCAGTTCGATACTGGCCTGACTGACCGGCTTGCGGCCACTGGAGCCGTTGAAGATGACGTCGGTCATCGACTCGCCGCGCAGGTTCTTCGCCGAACTCTCGCCCATCACCCAACGCACCGCGTCGATGATATTGGACTTGCCGCAGCCGTTTGGCCCAACCACCGCCGCCATGTTGCTGGGGAAGTTGACCGTGGTCGGGTCGACGAACGACTTGAACCCGGCCAGGCGAATGCACTTCAGGCGCATCGGTCAGCCTCTGGCCAGTGCCGCCAGCACCAGTTCGCAGCTGCGCTGGCCATAGGCGGTGAGCACCTCGCGAATGCGCGGCAGGTCACGCGAGACCACGGCTTCGAGCAAGCGGGCGAACAGGTCGAGATAGTCGATCATGTTGGCCTGGCGCTGGTCCAGCGACAGGTAATAGGCACGGCTCATGGCCGGCTGCAGGTTTTCCACGGTTTCCTGCAGGAACGGGTTGTCGGCGAACGGATAGGCCGCACGCATGACCGCAAAACTGTCGGCGACGAAGGTCTTGATGTCGAGCTGGTCATGGGCACGCTGCAGCCGCTGCTGGATTTCCAGAAACGGGCGCAGGTCGGCTTCGGTGCGCCATTTTTGCGCAACCGCATTGCCCAGCAGGATGTAAAACTCGCCCATCAGTGAGCACAGGCTGCGAACGCTGCGTTCGTCCAGCTGGGTCACATGGGCGCCCCGGCGCGGCAGGATCGCCACCAGATGGCGGCGCTCGAGGATCAGCAGTGCTTCGCGCACCGAGCCGCGGCTGACGTTGAGCGCCTGGGTAACTTTCTGCTCCTGGATACGTTCGCCTGGCGCCAGCTCGCCGCGGATGATGCGTTCGGCCAGGTAATCGGCAATCTGCTCGGAGAGGCTGTCCGGGGCCTTGAACGTCATGGTTTTCCTTCAAAATCATTGAACTGGGCACAAGGGGCGAATTGTAGCGTACTTGGGCGGTAATCGCGCAGAGGGGCCAGGTGGTTTATTTGACCTGTCAGACAGCCTCGCGCCCGGCGCGATCTATGCTTGTAATAGAGGCAGTGTGTGCGGCTGGGCATGGACATGTGCATTTTCTTGACCCTTGAGTCAGAAAAATATTGACCTGCTAGACAGGTCTTGCTTAGAGTCCGCCCAACAACAATAAAACCATTGCGAGGCCTTCCCCGTGATCCAGTTTCTCGTCAACCAGGAGCTGCGTAGTGAGCACGCCCTGGACCCTAACATGACGGTGCTGCAGTACCTGCGCGAGCACCTGGGCAAAATCGGCACCAAGGAGGGCTGCGCCAGTGGAGACTGCGGCGCTTGCACCGTGGTGGTCGGCGAACTGATCCAGGACGACCTGGGTAACGACAGCCTGCGCTACCGCAGCCTCAATTCGTGCCTGACCTTTGTGTCGTCGCTGCACGGCAAGCAACTGATCAGCGTCGAGGGGCTCAAACAACAGGGCCAACTGCACAGCGTTCAACAAGCGATGGCAGACTGCCACGGATCGCAATGCGGCTTCTGCACGCCCGGCTTCGTCATGTCACTGTTTGCCCTGCAAAAGAACAGCAGCGGCCCCGACCTGCATCAGGCCCAGGAAGCCCTGGCTGGCAACCTGTGCCGCTGCACCGGTTACCGGCCGATCCTCGACGCCGCCGAGCAGAGCTGCCACCAGCCCTGCCGCGACCAGTTCGATACCCAGCAGGCGCAAACCATCAGCCGCCTCAAGGCCATTGCCCCGACCCAGACCGGCGAGCTGAACAGCGGCGACAAGCGCTGCCTGGTGCCGCTGACCGTGGCGGATCTGGCCGACCTGTACAGCTCGCACCCCGAAGCGCGACTGCTGGCCGGTGGTACCGACCTGGCGCTGGAAGTCACCCAGTTCCACAAGACCTTGCCGGTGATGATCTACGTCGGCCATGTGGCAGAACTCAAGCGCATCGAGAAAACCGCCAGCCACCTGGAGATCGGCGCCGCCACGCCACTGACTGACTGCTACGCCGCGCTGAACGAGGAGTACCCTGACTTCGGGGCACTGCTGCACCGCTTTGCCTCGCTGCAGATCCGCAACCAGGGCACCCTCGGCGGCAACATCGGCAACGCCTCGCCAATCGGCGACTCGCCACCCCTGCTGATCGCCCTGGACGCGCAGGTGGTGCTGCGCCAGGGTGAACGCCAACGGGTTATGCCGCTGGAAGACTACTTCATCGACTACCGCATCACGGCTCGCCAGGACAGCGAGTTCATCGAGAAGATCATCGTGCCGCGCGCCACCAGTGACTGGACGTTCCGCGCCTATAAAGTGTCCAAGCGCCTGGACGATGACATCTCCGCCGTGTGCGCAGCCTTCAACCTGAGCATCGAAGACGGTGTGGTCAGCGGTGTGCGTATCGCCTTCGGCGGCATGGCGGCGATTCCCAAGCGCGCCCGCGCCTGTGAGGCGGCGCTGCGCGGCAAGCCGTGGGACCAGGCTGCCATCGAGCGCGCCTGCCAGGCCCTGGCCGAGGACTTCACCCCGCTAAGCGACTTCCGCGCCAGCAAGGAATACCGCCTGCTGACCGCGCAGAACCTGCTGCGCAAGTATTTCATCGAACAGCAAACACCGTACATCGAAACCCGGGTGACCGCTTATGTCTAACCATCACGTAGCCAAGAGCCAGGCCGAGATGGCCGAACTGTTCAGCCAGGACCTGACCACCGGGGTCGGCCGCAGCGTCAAGCACGACAGCGCCGACAAGCATGTATCGGGGGAGGCGCTGTACATTGACGATCGCCTGGAATTCCCTAACCAGTTGCATGTATATGCGCGTACCGCCGACCGCGCCCATGCGCGCATCCTGCGCATCGACACCACGCCGTGCTATGCCTTCGAGGGTGTGCGTATCGCCATCACCCACGAAGACATCCCCGGCCTGAAGGACATCGGCCCGGTGGTGGCCGGCGACCCGCTGCTGGCCATCGACAAGGTAGAGTTCTTCGGCCAGCCGGTGCTCGCTGTCGCTGCCCGCGATCTTGAAACCGCACGCAAAGCGGCCATGGCCGCCATCGTCGAGTACGAAGACCTGGAACCGGTGCTGGACGTGGTCGAGGCGCTGCGCAAGAAGCACTTCGTGCTCGATAGCCACACCCATCAGCGCGGCGATTCGGCTGCCGCCCTGGCCAGCGCCCCGCATCGCATTCAGGGCACCCTGCACATCGGCGGCCAGGAGCACTTCTACCTGGAAACGCAGATTTCCTCGGTCATGCCTACCGAAGACGGCGGCATGATCGTCTACTGCTCCACCCAGAACCCCACCGAAGTGCAGAAACTGGTCGCCGAAGTACTCGACGTGCCGATGAACAAGGTGGTGCTGGACATGCGCCGCATGGGCGGCGGTTTTGGCGGCAAGGAAACCCAGGCCGCCAGCCCGGCATGCTTGTGCGCGGTAATTGCGCGCCTGACCGGCCAGCCAACCAAGATGCGCCTGCCCCGGGTCGAAGACATGACCATGACCGGCAAGCGCCACCCGTTCTACGTCGAGTATGACGTGGGCTTCGACGACAACGGCCGGCTGCACGGTATCAATTTCGACCTGGCTGGCAACTGTGGCTATTCGCCCGACCTCTCCGGTTCGATCGTCGACCGTGCCATGTTCCACTCCGACAACGCTTACTACCTGGGCGATGCCACCGTCCACGGCCACCGCTGCAAGACCAACACCGCCTCCAACACCGCCTACCGCGGCTTTGGCGGCCCACAGGGCATGGTCGCCATCGAGCAGGTGATGGACCATATTGCCCGTCATCTGGGCCGCGACCCGCTGGCCGTGCGCAAGGCCAACTATTACGGCAAGACCGAACGCAACGTCACCCACTACTACCAGACCGTCGAGCACAACATGCTCGAAGAGATGACCGCCGAGCTGGAGGCCAGCAGCGACTACGCCGAGCGACGCGAGTCGATCCGCCGCTTCAACGCCAACAGTCCGATCCTGAAGAAAGGCCTGGCACTGACACCGGTCAAGTTCGGCATTTCGTTCACCGCCACCTTCCTCAACCAGGCCGGTGCACTGATCCATATCTACACCGACGGCAGCATTCACCTGAACCACGGCGGCACCGAAATGGGCCAGGGCCTGAACACCAAGGTGGCCCAGGTGGTGGCGCAGATCTTCCAGGTGGATTTCAGCCGCATCCAGATCACCGCTACCAACACCGACAAGGTGCCTAACACCTCGCCTACGGCTGCTTCCAGCGGCGCCGACCTGAACGGCAAGGCGGCGCAGAACGCGGCTGAAATCCTCAAGCGCCGCCTGACCGAGTTTGCCGCACGGCACTATCAGGTGACCGAGGAAGACGTCGAATTTCGCAACGGCCATGTGCGGGTGCGCGACCAGATCGTCAGCTTCGAGCAACTGGTGCAGCAGGCCTACTTCGCCCAGGTGTCGCTGTCCAGCACCGGGTTCTACCGCACGCCGAAGATCTTCTACGACCGCAGCCAGGCCCGCGGCCGGCCGTTCTACTACTTCGCCTTTGGCGCTGCCTGCGTGGAAGTGATCGTCGATACGCTGACCGGCGAATACAAGATGTTGCGCGCCGACATCCTGCATGACGTGGGTGATTCGCTGAACCCTGCGATCGACATCGGCCAGGTGGAGGGCGGTTTCATCCAGGGCATGGGCTGGCTGACCACCGAAGAGCTGGTGTGGAACGCCAAAGGCAAGCTGATGACCAACGGCCCGGCCAGCTACAAGATCCCGGCCGTGGCCGACATGCCACTGGACCTGCGAGTGAAGCTGGTGGAGAACCGCAAGAACCCGGAAGACACCGTGTTCCACTCCAAAGCCGTGGGCGAGCCCCCGTTCATGCTCGGCATTGCTGCCTGGTGTGCAATCAAGGATGCCGTGGCCAGCCTGGCTGATTACCGCGCGCAGCCGCAGGTGGATGCGCCGGCAACGCCAGAGCGGGTGCTGTGGGGCTGCGAGCAGATGCGCAAGGCAGTGGCTGAAACACAGTCGCGCGAACGGGAACTGGAAACCATCACCCCCTGACAACGCAAGGCCCTTGTAGGAGCGGGTTTACCCGCGAATGCGATATCAGCTCCAGCGCTACATTCGCGGGTAAACCCGCTCCTACCAGGGTCGGCAGCATGGCTTAGAGAGGTTGCATCATGCACCAATGGATCAACGCCCTCGCCGACCACCAGTCCCGTGGAGAAGCCTGCGTGCTGGTGACCATCATCGAAGAGCGCGGCTCTACCCCGCGCAACGCAGGCTCGAAGATGGTGGTCAGCGCCAGCGGCCTGTTCGACACCATCGGCGGCGGCCACCTGGAATACAAGGCGTTGCACATCGCCCGGCAAATGCTCGAAGAGCAGCGCACCACCCCGCACCTGGAGCGCTTCAGCCTCGGTGCCAGCCTGGGCCAGTGTTGCGGCGGCGCCACCGTGCTGCTGTTCGAGCCGATGGCCGCGGTGCAGGCGCAGATCGCCGTGTTCGGCGCGGGCCATGTCGGCAGGGCTCTGGTACCCTTGCTCGCCGCGCTCCCCTGCCGGGTGCGCTGGATCGACTCGCGTGAACAGGAATTCCCCGAACTCATCCCCAATGGGGTGACCAAGGTCGTCAGTGAGGAACCGGTCGACGAAATCGCAGACCTGCCGCCCGGCAGCTACTGCATCGTCATGACCCACAACCACCAGCTCGACCTGGAACTGACTGCCGCCATTCTCAAGCGCAACGATTTCACCTGGTTCGGCCTGATCGGCTCGAAGACCAAACGGGTCAAGTTCGAGCACCGCCTGCGCGAACGAGGCTTCGACGAGGCCGTGATGGCACGCATGCGCTGCCCGATGGGCCTGGCCGAGGTCAAAGGCAAGCTGCCCATCGAGATCGCCGTGTCCATCGCCGGTGAAATCATTGCCACTTACAACGCCTGCTTCGGCCAGCACGACGCTGCCGCCAATGCTGGCCCCATTGCCCAGTTGCTGCCGCCCTCCCGGCGCAGCCAAGCCATTTGACGAGTGTGTTATGACCGTTACCCGCAAAGCCTACCGTGCCGCCATCCTGCACAGCATTGCCGACCCGGCCGAGGTGGGCCTGGAGGCTTCCCATGAATACTACGAAGACGGCCTGCTGGTGGTCGACGATGGCCGCATCAGCGCCGTGGGGCACGCCAGTGAACTGCTGCCGACGCTGGATGCCGGCATCCCGGTCGAGCACTACCAGGACGCGCTGATCACCCCGGGCTTCATCGATACCCACATCCACTTCCCGCAGACCGGCATGATCGGTTCCTACGGCGAGCAGCTGCTGGATTGGCTCAATACCTACACCTTCCCCTGCGAAAAACAGTTCGCCGACAAAGGCCACGCCGACCAGGTGGCGAAGATCTTCCTCAAGGAACTGCTGCGCAACGGCACCACCACTGCGCTGGTATTCGGCAGCGTGCACCCGGAGTCGGTGAATGCCCTGTTCGAAGAGGCTGAACGCCTGGACCTGCGCCTGATCGCCGGCAAGGTGATGATGGACCGCAACGCGCCGGACTACCTGACCGACACCGCCGAATCGGGCTATGCCGAAAGCAAGGCACTGATCGAGCGCTGGCATGGCAAGGGCCGCCTGCATTATGCCGTTACCCCGCGGTTCGCCCCAACCAGCACGCCGGAACAATTGACCCTGGCCGGCCAATTGCTCAAGGAGCACCCGGGCGTGTACATGCACACGCACCTGTCGGAAAACCTCAAGGAAATCGACTGGGTCAAGTCGCTGTTCCCCGAGCAGAAGGGTTATCTGGACGTCTACGATCACTTCGAGCTGCTGGGCGAGCGCTCGGTGTTTGCCCACGGCGTGCACCTGTGCGACGAAGAGTGCCAACGCCTGGCCGAAACCGGCTCGGCCGTGGCCTTCTGCCCCACCTCCAACCTGTTCCTCGGCAGCGGCCTGTTCAACCTGCCCCAGGCCGAGCGGTTCGGGGTCAACGTGGGCCTGGGTACCGACGTTGGCGCCGGCACCAGCTTCTCTCTGCTGAACACCCTGAACGAGGCATACAAGGTGATGCAGCTGCAAGGCGCGCGCCTGCATCCGTACAAATCGCTGTACCTGGCCACCCTCGGCGGCGCCCGCGCACTACGCCTGGACGACCGTATCGGTAGCCTGCGCCCGGGCAACGATGCCGACTTCGTGGTGCTGGACTACAAGGCCACGCCACTGCTGGACTACCGCATCCAGCAGTCCAACAGCATCGAAGAAACCTTGTTCGTGCTCACCACCCTGGGCGATGACCGTACCGTACGTGAAACCTACGCCGCCGGGCGCTGCGTGCACCAGCGTTAAGGTTCTTTCGCCAGGCCCCGATACAGCGCGCCGCCGATAGCAGCACCGATCAGCGGCGCCACCCAGAACAGCCACAGCTGCTGCAGGGCCCAGCCACCGACGAACAAGGCCGGCCCCGTGCTTCGCGCGGGGTTGACCGAGGTATTGGTCACCGGGATCGAGATCAGGTGGATCAGGGTCAGGGCCAGGCCGATGGCGATGGGTGCAAAACCTGCCGGTGCGCGGGCGTCGGTCGCCCCCATGATGACCACCAGGAACATCGCCGTCATCACCACTTCACTGACAAAGCCCGCACCCAGCGTATAGCCACCGGGCGAGTGGTCGGCGTAGCCGTTTGAAGCCAACCCCGCAGACAGCTCGAAACCGGCCTTGCCGCTGGCGATGAGGTAGATCACACCGGCCGCCAGAATGGCACCGATCACCTGGGCGATCACATAAGGCAGCAGCTCTTTTGCCGGGAAGCGCCCGCCCACCACCAGCCCGAACGACACGGCAGGGTTTAGATGGCAACCAGAAATATGGCCGATGGCGAAGGCCATGGTCAGTACGGTGAGGCCGAAGGCGAAGGCGACACCGAGCACACCGATGCCGAGAGGGGAACTGGCTGCGAGTACCGCACTGCCACAGCCACCAAGGACCAGCCAGAAGGTGCCGATCAGTTCGGCCCCCATGCGTTTACCCAGGGACATGCTCATGAATCCATTCCTCAAGAAGTTGAACGCAACGAATGCGCAAGCCCAACTGCTTGATGAAGGTTTGCTCACAAGAATTTAGCAGACCTTTGGGTTATGGCCAGTAGTGGCTGGAAGGGCTGCCTTGCAGCCCGTCGATCACGCAGGCAAACGATCAACCCTTGACGGAAACCTTGGGTTTTTTCAACAGATGCGAGAACACGGCATGCAAATCGTCCGAGGCGCTCTCCTCGTCCAGGTTCAGCTTGCTGTCGATGTGGTCCATGTGATGCATCATCAGGCTCACCGCCTGTTCGGCATCGCGTGCCTCGATGGCATCGATGAGCTGCATGTGTTCATCGTAAGAGCAGTGGGAGCGGTTGCCGCTTTCGTACTGGGCAATGATCAGCGAAGTCTGCGAGACCAGGCTGCGCTGGAAACTCACCAGCGGTGCATTGCCCGCCGCTTCGGCCAGCTTGAGGTGGAACTCACCGGAAAGGCGGATACCGGCACCCCGGTCACCGCGCGAGAAGCTGTCGCGCTCTTCGCGCACCATCTGCCGCAGCTCGTTGAGCTGCTCGGGGGTGGCATGCTGCACCGCCAGCTCGGTGATGGCGCGTTCGACCATGCGCCGCGAGAAGAACACCTGGCGCGCCTCTTCGACGGTCGGGCTGGCCACCACCGCGCCGCGGTTCGGTCGCAGCAGCACCACGCTTTCGTGGGCCAGGCGCGACAAGGCGCGGCGGATGATGGTGCGGCTGACGCCAAAGATCTCGCCCAGCGCTTCCTCGCTCAACTTGGTGCCCGGAGCCAGACGCTGCTCGAGGATCGCCTCGAAAATATGCGCGTAGACGATGTCGTCCTGGGTACCGCTGCGGCCGGCCTTGCCGACTCGTGCAGGTTTCTTCAGAGGTTGCAGCTGTTCGTTCATGGGCTCTCGAGGCACGAAGAGAAAGTATGGCGCCATTGTACACAGGCTGAGGCGATTCCGCAGGGGGCGTTTTACCTATATAGCCGTTGTACGACACATTGCGCATACAAAACATAAAACATTATTTGCTTTATTTGTACACAAAAGCATAATCCACCGAGCAACTTCTTGACCCATAAGTCAACAAACGGTCAGACGTCTGCCTTCCCGCGGAGCCGCCAAGTGCATCGCTCAGGAAACTGGCTCCATAACAACAAGAACGACTTGAGGAGTACTCGCTGTGGAAAGCCGCAAATCCGAAGCCCCTACGCTGGATCTTGCCCCACCGCTCGAAACGAGCTGGCTGGAGCGGATTTTCAAACTCAAGCAACACGGCAGCACCGTCAGAACCGAAATGATCGCTGGGGTGACCACCTTCATCACCATGGCCTACATCATCTTCGTCAACCCCAACATCATGGCCGACGCCGGCATCGACCATGGTGCCGCTTTCGTCGCCACCTGCATCGCCGCCGCGCTGGGCTGCCTGCTGATGGGCCTGTACGCCAACTGGCCGGTGGGCCTGGCGCCGGGCATGGGGCTCAATGCCTTCTTTACCTACACCGTGGTCGGCACCATGGGCTACAACTGGGAAACGGCGCTGGGGGCGGTATTCGTCTCGGGCGTGTTGTTCATGTTCCTGACCTTGTCGAAAGTGCGCGAATGGCTGCTCAACAGCATTCCGGTCAGCCTGCGCCATGCCATGGGGGCCGGCGTCGGATTGTTTCTCGGGCTGATCGGCCTGAAGACTGCAGGCATCATCGTCGACAGCCCTGCCACCCTGATCAAGCTGGGCTCGCTGCATGAGCCGGGGCCGCTGCTGGCGGCCGTGTGCTTCCTGCTGATCGCCATCCTCAGCTACAAGCGGGTATTCGGCGCGATCCTGATCAGCATCATGGGTGTCACCCTGGCCGGCTGGGGCCTGGGCCTGGTCAAATTTGGCGGGGTGATGTCGATGCCGCCGAGCCTGGCGCCCACCTGGATGGCCATGGACGTGGCTGGCGTGTTCAACGTCAGCATGATCAGCGTGGTGCTGGCGTTCCTCTTCGTGCACATGTTCGACACTGCCGGCACCCTGATGGGCGTCGCGCAACGGGCCAACCTGGTGGCGCCGGACGGGCGGATCGAGAACCTGTCGAAGGCGTTGAAGGCTGACAGTGCCTCGAGTGTGTTCGGCGCGGTGGTCGGTGTACCACCGGTGACCAGCTATGTGGAGAGTGCAGCGGGGGTTGCCGCAGGTGGCCGAACTGGCCTGACGGCTGTGGTGGTAGGCCTGCTGTTCATCGCCGCGATGTTCTTCGCACCGCTGGCCGGGATGATTCCGGCCTATGCGACAGCAGGTGCACTGATCTATGTTGCAATGCTGATGATGGGCAGCATGGCGCATATCCATTGGGATGAGGCCACCGACAGCATTCCGGCGATCGTCACGGTGATCATGATGCCGCTGACGTTCTCGGTCGCCGATGGTATTGCCCTGGGCTTCATCAGCTATGTGGCATTGAAGGCGGGTACCGGCAAGTACAAGGAAATCTCGGCCAGCCTGTGGGTGCTGTGCGCGATCTTCATTGCCAAGTTCGTGTTCCTCTGACCGAGGGCGCTTCTACCCCGGGGGTGGACAGTTGGATACAGCCCGTCGTAGGAGCGGGTTCACCCGCGAAGAGGCCGGCCCTGCCGGCCAATCCCCACCCGCCGTTCACCGTTGCTGCCGCCACCGTATTCGCGGGTAAACCCGCTCCTACCACGGGGGTGGACAGTTGGATACAGCCCGCCGTAGGAGCGGGTTCACCCGCGAAGAGGCCGGCCCTGCTGGCCAATCTCCACCCGCCGTTCACCGTTGCTGCCGCCACCGTATTCGCGGGTAAACCCGCTCCTACAACGGTGGACAGTTGGATACAGCCCGCCGTAGGAGCGGGTTCACCCGCGAAGAGGCCGGCCCTGCTGGCCAATCTCCACCCGCCGTTCACCGTTGCTGCCACCACCGCATTCGCGGGTAAACCCGCTCCTACCACGGGGTGGACAGTTGGATACAGCCCGTCGTAGGAGCGGGTTCACCCGCGAAGAGGCCGGCCCTGCTGACCAATCCCCACCCGCCGTTCACCGTTGCCGCCACCACCGTATTCGCGGGTAAACCCGCTCCTACCACGGGGGTGGACAGTTGGATACAGCCCGTCGTAGGAGCGGGTTCACCCGCGAAGAGGCCGGCACAGGCAACGCAAAAAACAGCAGACGAAAAAAAGCCCGCCAGTGTGAGAGCGGGCCAAAGGACCTACGAAGATTCTTCTAGCGACCAACTAGCTTCCACGATAGGTCGAATAGCTGTACGGCGAAATCAGCAGCGGCACGTGGTAGTGCTCCTGCGACTCGTCGATGCCAAAGCGCAGCACGACAACATCCAGAAACGCCTGGGCCGGCAATTGCACGCCACGGGCGCGGTAGTAATCCCCAGCGCTGAACTGCAACTGGTAAACGCCAGTGCGGTAATCGTCCCCCTGCAGCAGCGGCGCGTCGACGCGGCCATCGCTGTTGGTCAGGGCGGTGTTCACCAGCTCCAGTTGCTGGCCTTCGACGCGGTACAGCTCGACCTTGATCGAGCTACCCGGGCAGCCATGCGCGGCATCCAGTACGTGTGTGGTCAAACGTCCCATTGCGTGTCGCCTCTTGTTCAATCTGTGGGCAAAAAATACTCAGCCATCGCACCAGCTTAGCGCCTGCGGCAGGCGGGAATGACGTTATTAAGACATTCCATCCAAGGATTGTACACAATTTTTTGATCCCCTCTGTCACACCCTCCATTTGCTGCCCATAAACGACCCATCGGTCGCAAATACACGCACCATAACGATGCCAACCTCATTAGCTGACCAAACAGGCAGGTTTCTTGCACTGTATTTCCAGGTCGCTGCGAGGCGACAAAAGGGAAGAAATGCGGAAAAACAGGCTTACAAAAGATTTCAGAAGTTGTATACAATCAGCCCATCCGGTGGTGCGACATACCGACGCGGCCCGCCCACCCCCCGCACTAACGCACAAGAAGGAAGACTGCAGTGAGCGCTGATTACCCTCGCGACCTGATCGGTTACGGCAACAACCCTCCTCACCCGCAATGGCCGGGCAACGCCCGCATCGCGCTGTCTTTCGTCCTCAATTACGAGGAAGGTGGCGAACGCAACATCCTGCACGGTGACAAGGAATCCGAAGCCTTCCTGTCCGAGATGGTCGCTGCCCAACCCCTGCAGGGCCAGCGCAACATGAGCATGGAGTCGCTGTATGAATACGGCAGCCGTGCCGGTGTATGGCGCCTGCTGAAGCTGTTCAAGGACAGCGGCGTGCCACTCACCATCTTCGCCGTGGCCATGGCCGCCCAGCGCCACCCCGACGTGATCCGCGCCATGGTCGAAGCCGGCCACGAGATCTGCAGCCATGGCTACCGCTGGATCGACTACCAGAACATGGACGAGGCCCAGGAGCGCGAGCACATGCTCGAAGCCATCCGTATCCTCACCGAACTCACCGGCGAGCGCCCGCTGGGCTGGTACACCGGCCGTACCGGCCCGAACACCCGCCGCCTGGTGATGGAGGAAGGTGGTTTCCTCTATGACAGCGACACCTACGACGACGACCTGCCCTACTGGGAGCCGAACAACCCCACCGGCAAACCGCACCTGGTGATCCCCTACACCCTGGACACCAACGACATGCGCTTCACCCAGGTACAGGGCTTCAACTGCGGCGAGCAGTTCTTCCAGTACCTGAAAGACGCCTTTGATGTGCTGTACGCCGAAGGCGCCGAAGCACCGAAAATGCTTTCCATCGGCCTGCATTGCCGCCTGGTCGGCCGCCCGGCACGCCTGGCTGCACTCAAGCGCTTCGTCGATTACGCAAAAAGTCATGACCAGGTCTGGTTCGCCCGTCGCGTGGATATCGCCCGCCACTGGCACGCCACCCACCCGTACAAGAATGAGAACGCCTGATGACCGCCTTCAATACCCTCAAACCATCCACCCTGGACCGTGACGCCTTCGTCAAGGCCTTCGCCGACATCTACGAGCACTCGCCGTGGGTTGCCGAAAAAGCCTACGACCTGGGCCAACTGGGCGAGCTGGACGAGATCGAGGCGCTGCACCAGCGCATGAGCGACATCCTGCTCAGCGCCAACCACGCCGACCAGCTGGCGCTGATCAACGCTCACCCGGACCTGGCCGGCAAGGCCGCCATCCAGGGCGAGCTGACCGAATCGAGCACCAACGAACAGGCCGGCGCCGGCATTCACCAGTGCACCGCCGAGGAGTTCGCCCGTTTCACCGAGCTGAACGATGCGTATAAAGCCAAGTTTCAGTTCCCGTTCATCATGGCGGTGAAGGGCAGCAACCGGCACCAGATTCTCGCCGCCTTTGAAAAGCGCATCCACAACGATGCCGATACCGAATTCAAGGAAGCCCTGGCGCAGATCAACCTGATCGCCCTGTTCCGCCTGCTGCAGCTGTAAGCAACAGCCGAACCTTATTCAGAAAACGAACAATAGAAGAGATAAACGCATGCGCACCCTGATGATCGAGCCCTTGACCAAAGAAGCCTTCGCCCAGTTCGGAGACGTGATCGAAACCGACGGCAGCGACCACTTCATGATCAACAACGGCTCGACCATGCGCTTTCACAAGCTCGCCACGGTCGAAACCGCCGAGCCTGAAGACAAGGCGATCATCAGCATCTTCCGCGCCGACGCGCAGGACATGCCGCTGACCGTGCGCATGCTGGAACGCCATCCGCTGGGCAGCCAGGCTTTCATCCCGCTGCTCGGCAACCCCTTTCTGATCGTGGTCGCGCCCGTTGGCGATGCACCTGTATCAGGCTTGGTCCGAGCCTTCCGCAGTAATGGCAGGCAGGGCGTTAATTACCATCGCGGCGTCTGGCACCACCCGGTGCTGACGATCGAAAAGCGGGATGATTTCCTGGTGGTTGATCGCAGTGGTTCTGGCAACAACTGCGATGAGCATTACTTCACCGAGGAACAGATGCTGATCCTCAATCCCCACCAATAAGAAAAGGTCAGTCATCTTCTCGGTGACTGGCAGAGGTACATACTGTGGAAGCACACCTTCACGAATGGCTGAACCTGAGCATTCGCTGGGTTCACATGATCACCGGCGTCGCCTGGATCGGTGCATCGTTCTACTTCGTCTGGCTGGAGAACCACCTGAACCGAAGCAACCCGCGCGATGGGTTGTCAGGTGATCTCTGGGCGATTCACGGCGGTGGTATCTACCACCTGGAGAAATACAAGCTCGCCCCCCCGAAAATGCCCGAGAACCTGCACTGGTTCAAATGGGAAGCCTACTTCACCTGGATGTCCGGTATCGCCCTGCTGTGCGTGGTGTTCTACTGGAACCCGACCCTGTACCTGCTGGCACCTGGCAGCACCCTGAGCGGTGCCGAAGGCGTGGCCATCGGTATCGGTTCGCTGATCGCGGGCTGGTTCATCTACGACTTCCTGTGCGACTCGCCCCTGGGCAAGAAGCCAGCGCTGCTCGGTGCTGTGCTGTTCGTGCTGATCATCGCTGCCTGCTGGGGCTTCAGCCTGGTGTTCAGCGGCCGTGGCGCCTACCTGCACACCGGCGCGATCATCGGCACCATCATGGTCGGTAACGTGTTCCGCATCATCATGCCGGCCCAACGCCAGCTGGTGGCGGCGATCGAGAACAACCAGACGCCCGACCCGGTCCTGCCGGCCAAGGGCCTGCTGCGCTCGCGTCACAACAACTACTTCACCCTGCCGGTGCTGTTCATCATGATCAGCAACCATTTCCCGAGCACCTACGGTAGCCAGTACAACTGGCTGATCCTGGCCGGTATCGCAGTAGCCGCGGTTCTGATCCGCCACTACTTCAACACCCGCCACGACAGCAACAAGTACGCCTGGACCCTGCCCGTCGGCGCTCTGGCGATGATCTGCCTGGCTTACGTTACCGGCCCGAAACCGATGGCCGTAAGCCCTGAGCAAGCCGCAGCGAAGATCGAGTACCAACCGCTGCCGGCAACTGCGGTAGGCGGCAAGACGGCTGCCGAGCAGCGTGCCGAGGACGCCGCCAAGGCTGCCGAAGCACCCGCCGCACCTGCGCAAGCACCGGCCCAGGCCGCTGCCCAGGCCGGAGGTGGCGAATTCGACAAGATCCACAATGTCATCCAGGAACGCTGCACCGTGTGCCACTCGTCCAAGCCGACCAGCCCACTGTTCAGCACCGCCCCTGCCGGCGTGATGTTCGACACTCCGCAGCAGATCCAGGCCCAGGCCGCGCGCATTCAGGCGCAAGCGGTTGCCAGCCAGATCATGCCGCTGGGCAACATCACCCAGATGACAACCGAAGAGCGCAAGCTCGTCGGCGAATGGATCGCCAAAGGCGCCCAGGTCAACTGACAGCACCTCGCCAGGCAACCCGCCCCCAAGGGAATCACCTTCCCCTGTAGGAGCGGGCTTGCCCGCGAAGAGGCCGATAGCCCCAGCCTCAAGCTCCATGTGTTACGCAACAAGCAAGCATCGAGCGTGCAGGCATGAAGCCTGCCGCTTGGATCCGAGAATAAAAACAAAACTCGAGGTGCTGCATGTCCGAGTCACGCAAGGCGTATATCCCCATTGCGCCGCCGCGCGAACCCTTGCCCCTGTTCCAACTGATCCTGGTTGGCCTGCAACACGTTCTGCTGATGTACGGTGGCGCGATCGCCGTGCCGTTGATCATTGGCCAGGCCGCCGGGTTGTCCCGTGAAGAAGTCGCTTTCCTGATCAACGCCGACCTGCTGGTCGCTGGCGTCGCTACCATCATCCAGTCGTTCGGTATCGGCCCGGTGGGCATCCGCATGCCGGTGATGATGGGTGCCAGTTTCGCTGCCGTCGGTAGCATGGTGGCCATGGCCGGCATGCCCGGCGTGGGCCTGCAGGGGATCTTCGGCGCGACCATCGCTGCCGGGTTCTTCGGCATGCTGATCGCGCCGTTCATGTCCAAGGTTGTCCGCTTCTTCCCACCGCTGGTCACCGGTACGGTGATCACCTCGATTGGCCTGTCGCTGTTCCCGGTGGCTGTCAACTGGGCCGGTGGCGGCCATGAAGCAGAAACGTTCGGCTCGCCGATCTACCTGCTGGTGGCCGGCCTGGTACTGGCCGTGATCCTGCTGATCAACCGCTTCATGCGCGGTTTCTGGGTCAACGTGTCGGTACTGGTGGGCATGGGCCTTGGCTACATCCTGGCCGGCTCCATCGGCATGGTCGACCTGTCGGGCCTGAATGAAGCACCGTGGTTGCAGGTGGTCACCCCACTGCACTTCGGCATGCCGACTTTCAGCCTGGCGCCGATCCTGTCCATGTGCCTGGTAGTGGTGATCATCTTCGTCGAGTCCACCGGCATGTTCCTGGCCTTGGGCAAGGTGACTGATCGTGAAGTAACCCCTGGCATGCTGCGTCGCGGCCTGCTGTGCGATGCCGGTGCGTCGTTCATTGCGGGCTTCTTCAACACCTTCACCCACTCCTCGTTCGCCCAGAACATCGGCCTGGTGCAAATGACCGGGGTGCGCTGCCGCTACGTCACCATCGTGGCCGGTGCACTGCTGATCCTGCTCAGCCTGCTGCCCAAGGCGGCCTTCCTGATTGCCTCGATCCCGCCCGCAGTACTGGGCGGCGCGTCCATCGCCATGTTCGGCATGGTCACTGCCACCGGGATCAAGATTCTTCAGGAGGCGGACATCGGCGACCGCCGCAACCAGCTGTTGGTTGCCGTGAGCGTCGGCTTCGGGTTGATCCCCGTGGTGCGTCCGGAGTTCTTTGCCCAGATGCCACAGTGGATGGAGCCCATCACCCACAGCGGTATCGCCATGGCCACGGTCTGTGCCCTGGTGTTGAACGTACTGTTCAACATCCTTGGCGGTGCCGACCGCGCAATGCACAACGACGTCTGTCACCAGCATTGAGCCAAGGGGGGCGGTGCATGGCTGCCCCTCGTTCACCTCTGCAGTAACCGCTACGCCGTCGACCCGCCGGAATGGGTCGCCCGGGGCGCCTGCGCGCCAAAAAAACGCCAACAAAAACAATAAGTCCGGGAATCACAACATGAAGCGCATCACCACGTCCCTGTTGTTGGGCAGCAGCCTGCTGGCCACCCTACCCTCGCACGCAGGCGAATGGCTGCAATGGCACGGCGAAAGCCTGACCTACCTGTACGGCAAGGACTTCAAGGTCAACCCTGATATCCAGCAGACCATCACCTTCGAGCACGCCAACAAATGGAAGTACGGCGACACCTTCATGTTCGTCGACAAGATCTTCTACAACGGCAAGGCCGACCCCGGCAAAGGTGTGACCACCTACTACGGCGAGTTCAGCCCACGCCTGTCATTGGGCAAGATCTTCGACCGCAAGCTTGCCTTCGGTCCGATCAAGGACGTGCTGCTGGCCATGACCTACGAGCGCGGTGAAGGCGACAACGAGGCCTACCTGATCGGCCCCGGCTTCGACTTGAACATCCCCGGCTTCAACTATTTCACCCTCAATTTCTACGTGCGTAACACCGAAGGCAGCCGCCCCGGTGACAACGTCTGGCAGATTACCCCCGGCTGGTCTTACACCCTCCCCGTAGGCCGGTCAGACATTCTGATCGACGGTTACATGGACTGGGTTACCGACAACGACCAGACCCGTCGTGGCACCTATCACGCCAACCTGCACTTCAACCCGCAGGTCAAATACGACCTGGGCAAGGCGCTGAACCTGGGCGCCAAGCAGCTCTACGTCGGCTTTGAATACAGCTACTGGAAAGACAAGTACGGCATTGACAGCCGTGGCAACCTGGACAGCAACCAAAGCGTCGCCAGTGCGCTGATCAAGGTGCACTTCTAGGAAGTTGACCAAACGCACAAGTTTGAATCACCCCGCTCCAGGACGGAGCACTTGAGGCGCGGCGCGCAAGCCAGTAATCTGCGCGCCCCCTCGATCAGGGCAGAACGGATTCTGCCTGCGTTTACTGACCGCTCAGTCAATGAATTCGGGCGGTTGGCCAACGTGTTGCCAGCCTGAAATACCCTTTTCATCCGTTCAGAACGAAGTCGAGCAGGAAGGTTTTGCCAACCCGGAAAAGTTGGCCCAACCCTTGCCAAACAGCTGTGGCCTATCGAAAAAAGCTGACTCAAAAGACAAAAAAAGCGCCGACACCGAGCGCTGACAACAGATCAATCAAGGGAGCGACACTCGCAATGCGTACTATCAAGAGCCTGATCCTTGCCGGCGGCCTGCTGGCCTGCGGCACCACCTTCGGCGGCGACCTGCTGCAATGGCAGAACAACAGCCTGACCTACCTGTGGGGCAAGAACTTCAAGGTCAACCCGGCGATTCAGCAAACCGTCACCTTCGAGCACGCCGATGGCTGGAAGTACGGCGACAACTTCATTTTCGTCGACAAGATCTTCTACCAGGGCCAGAAAGACGCCGGCAACGGCCCGAACACCTACTACGGTGAGATCAGCCCACGCCTGTCGTTCGGCAAGATTTTCGACCAGAAGATCGAGTTTGGCCCGGTCAAGGACGTGCTGCTGGCAATGACCTACGAGTTTGGCGAGGGTGACACCGAGTCCTACCTGATCGGCCCGGGCTTCGACCTGGCCATCCCGGGCTTCGACTACTTCCAGCTGAACTTCTACAACCGCACCACCGACGGCAGCCGCGCCGGCGACAACGTGTGGCAGATCACCCCGGTGTGGTCGTACACCATTCCGGTCGGCGATTCCGACGTGCTGATCGACGGCTTCATGGACTGGGTGGTGGACAACGACGAGAACCGCCGCGGCACCTACCAGGCCAACCTGCACTTCAACCCGCAGATCAAGTACGACCTGGGCAAGGCATTGCACCTGGGTGAGAAACAGCTGTACGTGGGTGTGGAGTATGACTACTGGAAGAACAAGTACGGCATCAAGGACAGCGATGCCTTCACTACCGACCAGAACACCATGAGCTTCTTGGTCAAGGTTCACTTCTGACCTGAGTTAGCGGGGCCGCTTTGCGGCCCATTCGCGGGTAAACCCGCTCCTACAGGGGACGCGCCGGGTGCAAGGCAAACGCGGTACCTGGTAGGAGCGGGTTCACGCGCGAACCGGGGCAAAGCCCCGGCCAGGCGCCTCAATTGGCAGGTCTGAGCGCCCGCCACAACTTCCCCGCAGCACTGACCACCGCCAGCACCATGGCACCGGCCACAACCCCGACCCCAGCGTTGAGCAACGCCCCGGTAAGCGCCCCGCCACGCCCTTCGCTGAACGCCTCGATGGCATGATGCAGCGGCTCGATGCCATGCACCAGGATCCCACCGCCAACCAGGAACATCGCCGCAGTACCAATCACCGACAGGCTTTTCATCATGTACGGCGCCGCCCGCAGGATGCCGTTACCCACTGCCTGAGTCAGCCTGGAGGTTTTGCGGGCCATCCACAGCCCAAGGTCGTCAAGCTTGACGATCCCGCCTACCAACCCATACACACCAATGGTCATCACCACCGCAATGCCCGACAGCACGATGATCTGCTGGGTCAGCGGCGAGTCAGCCACGATACCCAAGGTAATGGCGATGATTTCCGCCGACAGGATGAAGTCGGTACGCACCGCCCCCTTGATCTTGGCTTTTTCAAAAGCCACCAGGTCAACGCTGGCATCGGCAACGGCCTCCTTGCGCGCCTCGTGCTGTGCCTCATCCTCTTCCTTGCTGTGCAAGAACTTGTGCGCCAGCTTCTCGAAACCCTCGAAGCACAGGAACGCGCCACCCAACATCAACAACGGCGTAACCGCCCAGGGTATGAACGCACTGATCAGCAACGCGGCCGGTACCAGGATCGCCTTGTTGACGAACGACCCCTTGGCCACCGCCCAGACGACCGGAAGTTCGCGATCGGCGCGCACGCCGGTGACCTGCTGGGCATTCAGCGCCAGGTCGTCACCCAGCACACCCGCTGTCTTTTTCGCCGCGACTTTGGTCATTAGCGAGACGTCATCCAGCAGCGTGGCGATGTCGTCGATCAGTACCAGTAGACTGCTTCCTGCCATGTTTGCTTGTATCCAAATAAGTCAATGTGCCGGATTCTAGCCCAAAGCCGCTGCCTTGAGCGCCCGTCGAGGCCGGTGCTACCATGCCCGATCCCTCTTAGAGGTGGCCAGACACGAGGAAGATCCCTGACCATGAGCACCATTCGCGAGCGCAACAAGGAATTGATCCTGCGCGCGGCCAGCGAGGAATTCGCCGACAAGGGCTTCGCCGCCACCAAGACCAGCGATATCGCGGCCAAGGCCGGCCTGCCCAAGCCGAACGTGTATTACTACTTCAAGTCCAAGGACAATCTCTACCGCGAGGTTCTGGAGAGCATCATCGCGCCGATCATGCAGGCATCCACGCCGTTCAATGCAGACGGCGACCCGAAGGAAGTGCTGAGTGCGTACATTCGTTCGAAGATTCGCATTTCGCGTGATCTGCCCCATGCGTCCAAGGTGTTCGCCAGCGAGATCATGCATGGCGCGCCGCACCTGTCTCCGAACCAGGTCGAGCAGTTGAACGAACAGGCCCGACACAACATCGAGTGCATCCAGCGCTGGATCGACCGCGGGCAGATCGCCCATGTGGACGCGCATCACCTGATGTTCAGCATCTGGGCAGCGACCCAGACCTATGCCGACTTCGACTGGCAGATTTCTGCGGTGACCGGCAAGGCCAAGTTGGCCGACAGTGATTATGACGCGGCGGCCGAGACCATCATTCGTATGGTCTTGAAAGGTTGTGAGCCTGAGGCAGCCTGAACCATCTCGAAGGGCCATTCGCGGGCAAGCCCGCTCCCAGAGGATCCACATGCCTGAAGGTTGTGGAGTCCCTGTAGGAGCGGGCTTGCCCGCGAATGGGCCAGAACAGGCAATAGAGATTTAGGCCGCTACCCCAGCATCTGCCCGCAACCCCACCTCCTCGATCGCACTGATCGCACACTGCTCGTCGATATCCGACGTATCGCCGCTGATCCCCACGGCACCCAGCACCTTGCCGTCCTGATCACGAATCAGCACCCCACCCGGCGCCGGCACCACCGGCCGCTCACCCATCCCGTTCAACGCGGCAAAAAAAGCCGGCCGCTGCTGCGCATCCAGCGCCAGCAAGCGCGAGCCCTTGCCCAGGGCAATCGCACCCCAGGCTTTGCCAGTGGCCACTTCAGGCCGAATCAGGCTCGCGCCATCCTCGCGCTGCAGCGCCAGCAGGTGCCCGCCGGCATCCAGCACCGCCACGGTCAGCGGCGCGGCATTGATCTTGCGGCCCGCCACCAGCGCGGCATTCACCAGGCTGACGGCGACTTTCAGGTTAAGAACGTTCATGGAAAGGTCCTCTTCTTGTTGTGAGAAGCCCTAAGGGCAGTTGAAAACCGATCGAACAAATAGAACACAACGAGAGATATTTTTGTATACAATATTTTGAAACGATCGTATGCGATGGCGCAAACCCCCGTTTTCACGGGCGCTCTGACGAAAGCCAGCTTAGCCGATGAAAACCCATTGACCTAAGCCGTCAGGCGTGAATACACTCTGTCGCAAAGCAAGTTGTATACAATTACAAAATCAATGAGGCACAAACCATGAGCAAAATGAGAGCAATCGATGCAGCCGTTCTGGTCATGCGCCGTGAAGGTGTAGATACCGCGTTCGGCATCCCGGGGGCTGCCATCAACCCGTTGTATTCGGCCCTGAAGAAAGTCGGTGGCATCGATCACGTCCTCGCTCGTCACGTCGAAGGTGCCTCGCACATGGCCGAGGGCTACACCCGCGCCAACCCGGGCAACATCGGTGTGTGCATCGGCACTTCCGGCCCTGCCGGCACCGACATGGTCACCGGCCTGTACAGTGCCTCGGCCGACTCCATCCCGATTCTGTGCATCACTGGCCAGGCGCCACGTGCCCGCCTGCACAAGGAAGACTTCCAGGCTGTCGACATCACCAACATCGTCAAGCCAGTAACCAAGTGGGCGACCACCGTTCTGGAGCCAGGCCAGGTGCCTTACGCCTTCCAGAAGGCCTTCTATGAAATGCGTACAGGCCGCCCAGGCCCGGTGCTGATCGACCTGCCGTTCGACGTGCAGATGGCCGAAATCGAATTCGACATCGACGCCTACGAACCGCTGCCCGTGCACAAACCGTCCGCCACACGCGTACAGGCCGAAAAAGCCCTGGCCCTGCTCAATGACGCCGAGCGCCCACTGCTGGTAGCCGGTGGCGGCATCATCAACGCCGACGCCAGCGACAAGCTGGTCGAATTCGCCGAACTGACCGGCGTACCCGTGATCCCGACCCTGATGGGCTGGGGCACCATCCCGGACGACCACGCCCAGATGGTCGGCATGGTCGGCCTGCAGACCTCGCACCGCTATGGCAACGCAACCCTGCTGAAATCAGACCTGGTATTCGGTATCGGTAACCGCTGGGCCAACCGCCACACCGGTTCCGTCGATGTCTACACCGAAGGCCGCAAGTTCGTGCACGTCGACATCGAACCGACCCAGATCGGCCGCGTGTTCACCCCGGACCTGGGCATCGTTTCCGATGCTGGCAAGGCACTGGACGTGTTCCTGGAAGTGGCCCGCGAGTGGAAAGCCGCCGGCAAGCTCAAGTGCCGCAAGGCCTGGCTGGAAGAGTGCCAGGAGCGCAAGTCGAGCCTGCAGCGCAAGACCCACTTCGACAACGTGCCGGTCAAGCCGCAGCGCGTCTACGAAGAAATGAACCAGGTGTTCGGCAAGGACACCTGCTACGTCAGCACCATCGGCCTGTCGCAGATTGCCGGCGCGCAGTTCCTGCATGTGTACAAGCCTCGCCACTGGATCAACTGCGGCCAGGCCGGCCCGCTGGGCTGGACCATCCCTGCTGCGCTGGGCGTGGTCAAAGCCGATCCGAAGCGCAAGGTTGTGGCGCTGTCGGGTGACTACGACTTCCAGTTCATGATCGAAGAGCTGGCGGTAGGCGCACAGTTCAACCTGCCGTACGTCCACGTGCTGGTGAACAACGCCTACCTGGGCCTGATCCGCCAGGCGCAGCGTGGCTTCGACATGGATTACTGTGTACAACTGGCGTTCGAGAACATCAACTCGACCGACGCTGCCACCTACGGTGTCGACCACGTCGCTGTGGTCGAAGGCCTGGGTTGCAAGGCCATCCGTGTGTTCGAGCCAGCAGAAATCGCCCCTGCCCTGCTCAAGGCTCAGAAGATGGCCGAAGAGTTCCGCGTGCCGGTGGTGGTTGAAGTGATTCTCGAGCGTGTGACCAACATTTCCATGGGCACCGAGATCAACGCGGTCAACGAGTTCGAAGACCTGGCCCTGGTCGGCAACGACGCGCCAACCGCCATCTCGCTGCTGGACTGATCGCCTGACGCCCCCAGGCACGCCCTGGGGGCCTTCATCGCAAGGAGACAACTCATGCCTCGCTTCGCTGCCAACCTGTCCATGCTGTTCACCGAACAGGACTTCCTGGCCCGCTTCAAGGCTGCCGCCGATGCTGGTTTCAGCGGCGTCGAATACCTGTTCCCGTACGACTTCAGCGCTGCCGACATCAAGCAGCAGCTGGAGGCCAACGGCCTGACCCAGGTGCTGTTCAACCTACCGGCCGGCGACTGGGCCAAAGGTGAGCGCGGTATCACCTGCCACCCCGACCGCATCGAAGAGTTCCGTGCCGGTGTCGACAAGGCCATCGAATACGCCAAGGTGCTGGGCAACACCCAGGTCAACGCCCTGGCCGGCATTCGCCCACAAGGCCCGGACTGCGCCACCGTGCGCAAGACCTTCGTCGAGAACCTGCGCTACGCCGCTGACAAGCTCAAGGGCGCCGGGATCCGCCTGGTCATGGAAATGATCAACACCCGCGACATCCCCGGCTTCTACCTGAACACCACCCAGCAGGCCCTGGAAATCCAGGCCGAAGTGGGCAGCGACAACCTGTTCCTGCAATACGACATCTACCACATGCAGATCATGGAAGGTGACCTGGCTCGCACCATGGAAGCCAACCTGAAGCTGATCAACCACATCCAGCTGGCCGACAACCCAGGCCGCAATGAACCAGGCACCGGCGAGATCAACTACCGCTTCCTGTTCGAACACCTGGACCGCATTGGCTACCAGGGCTGGGTGGGCGCGGAGTACAAGCCGCTGACCACCACCGAAGCGGGCCTGGGCTGGCTGAAAACCCACAACGCAATCTGAGGAACAACTCGGGACCCTGTGGGAGCGGGCTCGCCCGCGAACACCGGCAAAGCCGGTGCCATCCACCGAGTTGTCTGCTTCGCGGGCGAGCCCGCTCCCACAGGGGGCCAAAGCTTGCTTGAGATATCACAATTACAAAGAGGTAATTTCTCATGGCTAAAATCGGTTTCATCGGCACCGGCATCATGGGCAAGCCCATGGCTCAGAACCTGCAAAAGGCAGGTCACAGCCTGTTCATTTCCACCCACCACGACGCCGCGCCAGCCGACCTGATCGCTGCCGGTGCCGTGGCCCTGGCCAACCCGAAAGAGGTTGCCCAGGAAGCCGAATTCATCATCGTCATGGTCCCCGACACCCCGCAGGTCGAAAGCGTCCTGTTCGGTGAAAACGGCGTGGCCGAAGGCGTTGGCCCGAACAAGGTGGTGATCGACATGAGCTCGATCTCGCCAACCGCCACCAAAGCCTTCGCCGAGAAGATCAAGGCCACCGGCGCCGCCTACCTGGACGCCCCGGTGTCCGGTGGTGAAGTCGGTGCCAAGGCGGCGACCCTGAGCATCATGGTCGGTGGCTGCCCGAACGCCTTCGAGCGCACCCTGCCGCTGTTCGAAGCCATGGGCAAGAACATCACCCGCGTCGGTGGCAACGGTGACGGCCAGACCGCCAAGGTCGCCAACCAGATCATTGTCGCCCTGAACATCCAGGCCGTGGCCGAAGCCCTGCTGTTCGCCGCCAAGAACGGCGCCGACCCTGCCAAGGTGCGCGAAGCACTGATGGGCGGCTTTGCTTCGTCGAAAATCCTCGAAGTGCACGCCGAGCGCATGATCAAGGGCACCTTCGACCCAGGCTTCCGCATCAACCTGCACCAGAAGGACCTGAACCTGGCCCTGCAAGGCGCCAAGGAACTGGGCATCAACCTGCCCAACACCTCCAATGCCCAGCAAGTGTTCAACACCTGCCAGGCCCTGGGCGGCGGCAACTGGGACCACTCGGCGCTGATCAAAGGCCTGGAGCACATGGCCAACTTCTCGATCCGCGACGACAAATAAGTTAAGTCGTTTTTAGCCTCACTGGCCTCTTCGCGGGTAAACCCGCTCCTACCAACGACCGCACAATCGCTCAGAGCTGTGCATTTAGGAGCGGGCTTGCCCGCGAAGAAGCCAACGCCGTTGAACCTGCGACCACAGGCCCAATGGTGGCATCGAGCAACACCCGCCCCTGGTTCGGCCTGCACGGAGGCAGTTCCAGGGGCGTTTTTGATTCTGCAGAACAACAATAATTGGGAGCCTGCCATGTCGGTCGATCCGCAAAAACTTCTCCGCGAGCTGTTCGACACAGCCATCGCCGCCGCCCACCCCCGTCAAGTCCTCGAACCCTACCTGCCCGCCGATCGCAGCGGCCGGGTTATCGTCATCGGCGCCGGCAAGGCCGCAGCCGCCATGGCCGAAGTGGTCGAGAAAAGCTGGCAGGGCGAAGTCTCCGGCCTGGTCGTGACCCGTTACGGCCACGGCGCCAACTGCCAGAAGATCGAGGTGGTCGAAGCCGCCCACCCGGTCCCGGACGCTGCCGGCCTGGCTGTGGCCAAGCGCGTGCTGGAACTGGTCAGCAACCTCAACGAAGAAGACCGCGTCATCTTCCTGCTGTCTGGCGGTGGCTCGGCGCTGCTGGCCCTGCCTGCCGAAGGCCTGACCCTGGCCGACAAGCAGCAGATCAACAAGGCACTGCTGAAATCCGGCGCCACCATCGGCGAGATGAACTGCGTGCGCAAGCACCTCTCGGCGATCAAGGGCGGGCGCCTGGCCAAGGCCTGCTGGCCGGCCACGGTCTACACCTATGCCATTTCCGATGTACCGGGCGACCTCGCCACGGTAATCGCCTCCGGCCCCACCGTGGCCGACCCGAGCACCTCGGCCGACGCCCTGGCCATCCTCAAACGCTACAACATCGAAGCGCCCAAAGCGGTCATCGACTGGCTGAACAACCCGGCCTCGGAAACCGTCAAGGCCGATGACCCGGCCCTGGCCCGCAGCCACTTCCAGTTGATCGCCAAACCCCAGCAGTCGCTGGAGGCTGCCGCGGTCAAAGCCCGTCAGGCCGGTTTCAGCCCGCTGATCCTCGGCGACCTGGAAGGTGAATCGCGCGAAGTGGCCAAGGTGCATGCCGGTATCGCCCGGCAAATCGTTCAGCACGGCCAGCCGCTCAAAGCGCCCTGCGTGATCCTGTCGGGTGGCGAAACCACCGTGACCGTGCGCGGCAATGGCCGTGGCGGGCGTAACGCCGAGTTCCTGCTCAGCCTCACCGAAAGCCTGAAAGGCCTGCCGGGCGTGTACGCCCTGGCCGGTGACACCGACGGCATCGATGGCTCGGAAGAAAACGCCGGTGCCTTCATGACCCCGGCCAGCTACGCCAGCGCCGAAGCCTTGGGCCTGTCGGCCAGCGACGAGCTGGACAACAACAACGGCTACGGCTACTTCGCCGCGCTGGATGCGCTGATCGTCACCGAACCGACCCGCACCAACGTCAACGACTTCCGCGCCATCCTGATCCTCGAGACTGCCCAATCATGACGCCTGATAAAAAAGTAAAGATCCTCGCCACCCTTGGCCCTGCGATCAACGGCATCGACGATATCCGCCAGCTGGTCGAAGCCGGGGTGAACATCTTCCGCCTCAACTTCAGCCATGGCGAGCATGCCGACCACGCCCTGCGCTACCAGTGGATCCGCGAAGTCGAGCAACAGCTGAACTACCCGCTGGGCATCCTCATGGACCTGCAAGGACCGAAGCTGCGCGTTGGCCGCTTCGCCGAAGGCAAGGTGCAGTTGCAGCGCGGGCAGTCCCTGCGCCTGGACCTGGACAAAACCCCGGGCGACAGCCGCCGGGTCAACCTGCCGCACCCCGAAATCATTGCCGCCCTCGAACCCGGCATGGACCTGCTGCTGGACGACGGCAAGCTGCGCCTGCGCGTGACCGCCAAGCACAGCGACGCCATCGACACCGAGGTGCTGAACGGTGGCGAGCTTTCCGACCGCAAGGGCGTCAACGTACCGCAAGCGGTGCTCGACCTCTCCCCGCTCACCGAAAAAGACCGCCGCGACCTGGCCTTTGGCCTGGAGCTTGGCGTGGACTGGGTCGCCCTGTCGTTCGTCCAGCGCCCTGAAGATATCGTCGAAGCGCGCCAGCTGATCGGTGACCGCGCCTACCTGATGGCCAAGATCGAGAAGCCATCGGCCGTCGAGCAACTGCAAGCCATCGCCGAACTGGCAGACGCGATCATGGTGGCCCGTGGTGACCTAGGCGTGGAAGTACCGGCCGAAAGCGTGCCGCAGATCCAGAAGCGCATCATCGGCACCTGCCGCCAGCTGGGCAAACCCGTGGTGGTGGCCACGCAGATGCTCGAGTCGATGCGTTTCTCGCCAGCGCCAACCCGTGCCGAAGTCACCGACGTGGCCAACGCGGTGGCCGAAGGTGCCGATGCAGTGATGCTGTCGGCCGAAACCGCCTCGGGTGATTACCCGCTCGAAGCCGTGCAGATGATGAGCAAGATCATCCGCCAGGTGGAGAACGGCCCGGACTACCAGGCCCAGCTCGACGTCGGCCGGCCAAAGGCCGAAGCGACCGTGTCGGATGCCATCAGCTGCGCCATCCGCCGCATCAGCGGCATCCTGCCGGTGGCGGTGCTGGTCAACTACAGCGAGTCGGGTGCCTCGACCCTGCGCGCGGCACGCGAGCGGCCACGGGCACCGATCCTCAACCTGACGCCGAACCTGAACACCGCACGCCGCCTGAGCGTGGCTTGGGGTGTGCATTCGGTGGTCAACGACCGCCTGCGTCAGGTCGACGAGGTGGTTTCCACCGCCCTGGAGATTGCCCAGGCGCAAGGCATGGCCAGCCGTGGCGACACGCTGCTGATCACCGCTGGCGTGCCTTTCGGCAAGCCGGGTACGACTAACACGCTGCGGATCGAGACTTTGATCTGAGATTGCCAGGGGCGCGTTGCGCCCCTTTCGCGACACAAGGCCGCTCCCACAGGGCCGCGCTGGCACAAGGGAATGGGATCCCTGTGGGAGCGGCCTTGTGTCGCGATTGGAGGGCAAAGCCCTCCCCGAATACCGCTCTACCTGACCGCGGAAAACCGAGGCCCAAAGAGGCCCACCGCTCCCCCATCAACCTCACTGACTGCCCCATGTACACCAAAAATTTCGTCAACCCGTGCCCCGACTGGGCCACGGCGTTACTCAACGGCTTCAGCCAGGTGCTGCTGCTGCGCAACCCCCTGTGCGGCCTGTGCTGCCTGCTGGCCATCCTGCTGACCGCACCCAACCTGGTCGGCGGCGCGCTGCTTGGCGCCCTGGCCGGCCTGCTCACCGCCCAGGCACGCGGCTATGACCGTGCCGACCGCCAGGCCGGGCTGTACTGCTACAACGGCGTACTGATCGGCATCCTGATCAGCGCCGTGCTGCCCTGGTCGGCCATATTGCCCCCCCTGATCATCGCCGCCGGCGGCTTGTCCAGCATCATCACGCACCAGTGGCGCAAGCGTGGCGGCAAGTTGCTGGTCGCCTACACCGCCCCCTTCGTCATGCTCGGCTGGGCCACACTGCTAATCGCCAGCCCCTCGCCCAGCGCCTTCGTCGAAGCTGACCCGCTGTATGCGTTGGCCCGCGGCATAGGCCAGATCTTCCTGCTCGACCAGCCCTTGGCCGGGTTGCTGATCATCGTCGGCATGTTCATCGCCAACCCCTATGCGGCGCTGTGGGCGGTGATCGGTTCGGCTATTGGCGGCGGGGTGGCGCTGCTCGCCGATCAACCGCAAGCTGCCTGGTTGGGGCTATACGGTTTCAACGCAGCCCTGGCGGCACTGGCCTTCAGCAGGCGAGGTGAAAAACCCTGGGTGACCCTGCTGGCGATTGCCTTGGCCTTGCTGCTGCAACCGCTGTTCAAGCTGATGCCTGTGCCCGGCCTGACCGCGCCCTTTGTCGCCGCCTGCTGGCTGATGCATGTAGCTGATCACCTAGGTCATAGGACACAGAAAGACAGCTCACATCGATTACCGAACTAACGGGGGGTGCAGATATCCACTCCGCCTCTGGCAGCCTAATGGGAGCTGGATCGGGTGCCGAGGAAATACCCTTTGGCGGGCGCGGGGGCGGAGACGGAGGTAGAGGACGAAGAGGCTTCGGAAGAGAGCGTAGCGCTAGCTGCTCATCTAGCCTGCTCTGCAGCACTTGATTCTGTTCTTGAAGGAGAACGTTGTCTGCTTGAGAGCGCTCCAACTGTTTCCGAGTAGCGCCCAGACCATCAACCTTGACCACCGTAAACCGACCATCCTTACCTCTGGAAATTTCGTATCCAGCACTACCAATACCCAAGCTGTAAGCTTCAGAGCTGTTCGCGAAATGATTCTTCACTCCCCTTTTGAAAATTTTCGGTATGCCAAAGCGCTTAAACTCAGCAGTTAGCCCAGTTTTCACACGTTTCATCTGACCTGACGGGTCAGAGCTGTTTATCGGATCACCCTCACAATAACAGTAAGCATTCAGCCCACCATTCCCAAAAGGGCTTAAACCATCCGGGCTGTAAAAACGCATAAAAATGGGGCTATAGAATCGGTGACCATTGCCCAGCGCATAGGCTTGCAAGATGCCATCGTGCCGTTCGCCATTGAAACCCAATGAAGGAATCGGCCAATTCAGTGAATACCCATAAGCTGCGTATGACCGTATCCACTTCGTCTGAGCACGCTCAACAGCAATTTGCTCGGGTAACTGTCCACTCTGCAGTTTCATGCTCGCCTCCCCCCTGACCCTACGGGATTCTGCCCCAGCCAATCCGATCCGGAGAACTAGCAATTTTAACAGTTCATTCGTTGCAGCCTTGGGCAAAGACCCTCTAGGCTTTCCGCTTTGCCTTCGGAACCCGCTACATCATGGTCTTCCAGACCGACACCCTAGCCGGTCGCCGCTTCGACAAGATCCTGCTGTTGATCATCCTGGCCAGCCTGGTCACGGTGATCCTCGACAGCATCGACGAAGTGCACCAGAGCTAAGCCGGCTTACTGGCCGCCATCTGTACTCAAGCTCAGCCCGCACCTCAAGCAGGCCCATTACCTGATGGAGGCGCTGCGCGGCAGCAAGCAGAAGAACATCGTGTTCCTGGTGAGGCGGCGTTCTGTTCTCGCTGTGGGAATGGGTTGTTTCCCAAAGCGTGATAGCGCCTGCGCCGCCTATTCGCGGGCCGCTCCGACAGGGCCGCGCTGGCACAAGGAAATGCAATCCCTGTGGGAGCGGCCTTGTGTCGCGATTGGAGGGCAAAGCCCTCCCCGAATACCGCTCTACCCGACCGCGGAAAACCGAGGCCCAAAGAGGCCCACCGCCCCCCATCAACCTCACTGACTGCCCCATGTACACCAAACATTTCGTCAACCCGTGCCCCGATCGAGCCACGGCGTTACTCAACGGCTTCAGCCAGGTGCTGCTGCACACCCCCCTGGCCATCCTGCAGACCGCGCCCAACCTGATCGGCGGCGCCCTGTTTGTTGCCCTAGCCGGTCTGCTGGCGAACGCCCTGGCCTTGCTGCCGCAACCGCTGTCCGGCCTTCTACCTATGGCAGCGCTGATCGCACCATTTGTAGTTGCCTGCTGGTTAATGCATGTAGGTGACAGTGCGTTTACTCAGCTAAGCCTCAGAAGAATCAATCGTCGCGTCGATAGGCAAGTTAGCTCTTAAATTCGCCCCTGCAGCCGGTAGTTGAGGGTGTTGTGGAGTAATCGGTGGCATTGCGCTGGTTTTTTCTTTAGGAACAAGATCCATTGTTGATGAAAAACCCCTGCCAACCGGCATCATAGGAACATGGTCGAGACTCACTTCAATGCCATTTTTTTGGTATTTAGCAGGATTCGACAGCAAATCGAAACTGGTTCTAGACGCATAAGAGAAGCTCCCGTCCACTACATTCACCTCAATATAAGATGAACCTACCTTTACCGTAAATCTAAACGTTCCTTTCTGCTCGGCAATCGCCTGCATCGGCTCGCGTAAGAACTTCTTGGCTCTCGTCCGCTGCGCCAAGTTCACATTCTTCTGCTTCATGAACTTACCGAAACCGGTTTTTACTCCTGCGTTGCCTGAGGGGTCGGTATGGTTCACAGGATCTCCACCGCAATACATGTATGCATTCACGCCACCTCTGCCAAAGGGGCTCAAACTGTCTGGACTGGAAAAACGCATAAGTGCAGGATTGAACAGCCGCTTCCCACTGCCCAGCAGATACCCCTGCGTTCCTCTCTCCAACCACTGCCCATTGAACGCCAAGCGCGTTGCGCTCTCGATGCACTGTAAAAAACCAAATGGTGTGTAAGCTAACAAAGTGTGCCCCAAACGCTGCCGGCTTACTGCTTTTGACTGGTCGTTCATTTCCCGCCTCGCTGTCAATGAAATACCCAGTCTTATACTGAGGCCTCGACGAGAACCTTAGTACTGGCATTTTTAGCAGGTGACATGATTCACCTTTCCGTAGCAGGCCCTGTGCATCTAGTCTTGCATCTCAAGCTTTCGGAACCTGCACTTCATGACCGCACCTCTGCCTTTACGCGAACGCCTCTACATCATGGTCTTCCAGACCGACACCGTAGCAGGCCGCCGCTTCGACAAGATCCTCCTGCTGATCATCCTGGCCAGCCTGGTCACCGTCATTCTCGACAGCATCGACGAGGTGCACCAAGGCTACGCCGGCCTGCTGGCCGGCATCGAGTGGGGCTTTACCGCGATCTTCCTGGCCGAATACATCACCCGCCTGTACTGCTCGCCCAAGCCGTTGCGCTATGCCTTCAGTTTCTACGGTCTGGTCGATTTACTGGCGATCGTGCCGGGGATCCTCGCGCTGTACTACAGCGACGCCCAGTACCTGCTCATCATCCGGGTCATCCGGATGCTGCGGATCTTCCGTGTACTCAAGCTCAGCCCGTACCTAAAGCAGGCCAACTACCTGATGGAGGCACTGCGCGGCAGCAAGCAGAAGATCATCGTGTTCTTGGTCAGCGTATCGACCCTGGTAACGGTGTTCGGCACGCTGATGTACGTGATCGAAGGGCCTGAGCATGGCTTTACCAGCATCCCCAAAGGCATCTACTGGGCCATCGTTACCCTGACCACAGTGGGCTTTGGCGACATCGTGCCGAAGACCCCGCTGGGGCAGGTGCTGTCGTCGCTGGTGATGATTACCGGTTACTCGATCATTGCCGTGCCGACCGGCATCTTTACCGCCGAGCTGGCCAATGCCATGCGTGGGGAGCAGCTGCAGCATGATTGCCCGACCTGCCACAAGAAGACCCACGAGCATGGGGCGGCGTTCTGTTCTCGCTGTGGGAATGGGTTGTTTCCCAAAGCGTGATAGCGCCTGCGCCGGCCTCTTCGCGGGTAAACCCGCTCCTACAACAGGCGCGGACCGTGCGCGGTCCCCCGTAGGAGCGGGTTTACCCGCGAAGAGGCCGGCACAGGCAGAAGCATAACCAAAGCATTTTTTGTTCTTTAACCCGTATAAACCCACCCGTTATAGTCGCTGGCAATCTGCCCCAACATCCTTCAAGAACAAGGAAGCAACGTGAAAAAACTCTTCACCGCCTCGCTGCTCGCCGCAGGCCTGGCCCTGGGCAACCTCGCCCAGGCCGCCCCTACCCTGCTCAACGTTTCCTACGACGTGATGCGCGACTTCTACAAGGACTACAACCCGGCCTTCCAGAAGCACTGGGAAGCCGAGCACAACGAGAAGGTCAACGTGCAGATGTCCTTCGGCGGCTCGAGCAAGCAGGCCCGTGCAGTGATCGATGGCCTGCCGGCCGATGTCATCACCATGAACATGGCCACCGACATCAACGCCCTGGCCGACAATGGCAAGCTGGTACCCGACAACTGGGTAACCCGCCTGCCGAACAACAGCGCGCCGTTCACCTCGGCCACTGTGTTCATCGTGCGCAAGGGCAACCCGAAAGCCCTGAAAGACTGGCCCGACCTGCTCAAGGACGGTGTACAGGTGATCGTGCCCAACCCGAAAACCTCGGGTAATGGCCGCTATACCTACCTGTCGGCCTGGGGCTACGTACTCAAGCAAGGCGGCGATGAAAGCAAAGCCCGTGACTTCGTCGGCAAGCTGTTCAAGCAGGCACCCGTGCTGGACACCGGTGGCCGTGCCGCCACCACCACGTTCATGACCAACCAGATCGGTGACGTGCTGGTCACCTTCGAGAACGAAGCCGAGATGATCGCCCGCGAGTTCGGCCGCGATCAGTTCGAAGTGGTCTACCCAAGCGTATCGGCCGAAGCCGAGCCACCGGTGACGGTGGTCGACAAGGTGGTGGCCAGGAAAGGCACCCAGGCCGTGGCCGAGGAATACCTGAAGTACCTGTGGTCACCAGCAGCCCAGGAGATCGCCGCCAACAACTACCTGCGCCCGCGTGATGCAACGGTACTGGCCAAGTACACCGACCGCTTCCCGAAAGTGGACTTCCTGTCGGTGGAGAAAACCTTCGGTGACTGGCGTACCGTGCAGAAGACCCACTTCAATGATGGTGGGGTGTTTGACCAGATCTATACCGGTCAGTAACGCACAAGCAACATCAAACCCGGCGGAACACCAAGGCCTTCAGCCCCCCCGCCGGGTCAACATCCGGAAACTCCGGCGGGTTTTCCAGGCGCTCGACATAAGCCAACGAAGGCGCCTGCTCCGCCATGCCTTCAATCAGAAACTCAGGCCCGATCCCCGGGTCGTTGACACACGCCAGCACCGTCCCGCCTTCGCTCAACAACTCCGGCAAACGCCGCAGGATCTTTGCGTAATCCTGGGTCAGCACAAAGCTGCCACGCTGGAAGGTCGGCGGGTCGATGATGATCAGGTCATAAGGCCCGTACTTGCGCACCTTGCCCCACGACTTGAACAGTTCATGCCCCAGGTACGCCACCCGTGATGCATCGTGGCCATTGAGGCGATGGTTGTCCCGGCCCCGCGACAGGGCCGATTTGGCCATGTCCAGGTTCACCACCTGCTCAGCGCCACCGGCAATCGCTGCCACGGAAAAGCCGCAGGTATAAGCGAACAGGTTCAGCACGCGCTTGCCCGCCGCCTGCTCGCGCACCCAGCGGCGGCCATAGCGCATGTCGAGAAACAGGCCATTGTTTTGCCGCACGCCCAAGTCCAGCAGGTAGGTCAGGCCGTCCTCAATCACTTCGCGTTGCTGGCAGGGCTCACCCAGCAGCCACTGGCCCGGGCTGTCGGGCAGGTAGCGGTGCTGGATGATGACTGCCTGACCCGTCCACTGCGGGCGCTCGGCCAAGCTGCGCAGCATGGCTTCCAGTTCGGCGAGCTGGCCCTCGGGCGGCTCACGGAACAAGGCGACCGACAGCACGCCCTGCAGCCAGTCGACGGTAACCTGCTCCAGGCCCTGCCAGCAGCGGCCGCGGCCGTGAAACAGGCGGCGGGTTTCCCGTGGTGCAGGGTCAAGGGCGGCAAGCAGGTGTTGCTCAAGGGTGTCGATGGGCGAGGTCATGGCGGATCGCAGGCTGGCAAAAAGCGGCATTCTACCTTGCGGGCCTCTTCGCGGGTAAACCCGCGCCTACAGGATGCTGCGCCGATCGGAACCACCACCCCTGCTGCATGCCCGCTGCCGCCAGCAGGATCAACCCCACGCCCAGCCACTGCAGCGGCACCAGGCGGTGCCCGAACGCCACCCAGTCCACCAGAATTGCCGCAATCGGGTAAATGAACGACAGCGCACCGGTCAAGGCCGTGGGCAAACGCTGGATGGCGCTGTACAACAGCACATACATCAGGCCGGTGTGCACCATCCCCAATGTCAACAAGCTGGCCAAGGCCGGCACTTCGACCGGCAACCCGCCAAGCGTGCCCCATGGCGCCAGCAGCAACACACCCGTGGTTACCTGAATCAACGCAATCAGGTGCGGGGGCGTGCCACTCAGGCGCTTGATGATCAAGGCCGCGATTGCATACAGAAACGCCGCCCCCAGCGCCAGGGCAATCCCCAGCAGATAGTCCTCGCCATTACTTTGCCCTGCGCCGTGGGCACTGACGATGGCCAGCATGCCGAGGAACGCCACACTCAGCCAGGTCACCTTGGCCAACGTGATCTTTTCGCCCAGAAACAGCGCCGCCAGCCCCACCAGAATGAATGGCTGCACGTTGTAAACCGCCGTGCCGATGGCAATCGACGCCCGTGCGTACGAGGCGAACAACAGCAGCCAGTTGCCGACAATGGCCACCCCGCTGGCAATCGCCAGCAAAAATGCCGTGCGGCTGATCACGCCCGGTCGCAGAAAGCCAAACGCGGCGCAAATCGCCAGCAAGGTCACGGCACCGAACACGCAGCGCCAGAACACCACATCCAGCACCGGCTGGCCGGACACCAGCACGAACCAGCCAATGGTCCCGGAAATCAGCATGGCGGCGACCATTTCCAGCGAGCCACGGCGCAATGAACTGTCCATCTCAAACCTCCCTTTGATAATGGCAACAGTATGCAAAGGCTGCAGGCGGGCCATCCAGCGGATAACCAAGGCATTTTCGCCAACCTACCTTTACTATCAAGGCAGATAACACGAATTACCTGATGAGGTGAGCATGACCGATGCCATTGACCAATTATTGATCAACGCACTGATGGAGGACTCGCGCCGCTCGCTCAAGGCTCTGGCGCAGGTCAGCGGGCTGTCCGCACCCAGCGTCAGCGAGCGCCTGCGCCGGCTGGAAGAGCGTGGCGTGCTGCGCGGCTACACCGTGGAGGTCGACCCACGCGCCTTTGGCTACCAGTTGCAGGCGATCGTGCGTATCCGTCCGTTGCCGGGGAAGCTGCAAGAAGTGGAGCGCCAGATCATTGCCATCCCTGAGTTCACCGAATGCGACAAGGTCATTGGCGAGGACTGCTTCATAGCCCGACTGCATGTGCGCTCGATGGAGCAGTTGGACACGCTGCTCGACCTCATGAATGTGCTGGCTGAGACCAATACCGCAATCATCAAGAAGACCCCGGTCAAGCGGCGGTTGCCGCCAATGGATTGATCGGCCCCTGTACTGGCCTCCTCGCAGGCGTGCTCGCGAAGAGGCCAGCACAGGAAAAGCTGACTATTTTTTGTACACAAAAACGTAACCATAGGTGCCATTTTTGTGTGCACTTTCTTCAGTAGCGCCCCAATTCGTTACACACTTTCCTCCCGTTATTTTGACCAAATGATCAACTAATCAATCTTTCAAAAATTTAAACTTGTTCATACGGTCAACTTATATTCTCTGTATTTCATTAACTTACCTTTTAACAAGATAAGTTCGAAATCATCGCCTGTTGAAACCTGCTCTTCCCTTGGCATGGAACTCGCTTTTGTGTGTTCGTGTTTTGTATACAACTTAAACAAAACATAGATACACAAGAATCCGCGACGCCGACCCAATGTCAGCCGCCGCGCCCACAACCCTGTGATGCCAACGCTGCACCGACGAGATGGCGAGCCCGTGCGCATGCCCGCTCATCGCAGTCCAAGTGCATCAGGAGCCCGCCGGAATGAGTAGCAGCCTCGACCTTGCCCCTGAACTATCCGTCGCCAGCACACACCCCGCGTCCACGCTTGCCGGCCACCAGCCGGACCTTGTTCTCAGCCCGCGCCTGCATAACCGCGACCTGGCGCCAACGCGTATGGAAGGCCGTCGCTGGGGCGGCTACAGCATCTTCGCGCTGTGGACAAACGATGTGCACAATATCGCCAACTATTCGTTCGCCATGGGCTTGTTCGCCCTCGGCCTGGGCGGCTGGCAAATTCTGCTGTCGCTGGCCATCGGCGCGGCACTGGTGTACTTCTTCATGAACCTGTCGGGTTACATGGGGCAGAAAACCGGGGTACCGTTCCCGGTCATCAGCCGCATTGCCTTCGGCATCCACGGCGCGCAGATCCCGGCGCTGATCCGTGCCGTCATCGCCATCGCCTGGTTCGGCATCCAGACCTACCTGGCATCGGTGGTGCTGCGGGTGCTGCTCACCGCCGTGTGGCCGCAACTGGCAGCCTACGATCACGACAGCATCCTCGGCCTGTCCAGCCTGGGCTGGGTGTGTTTCGTGTCGATCTGGCTGGTGCAGCTGGTGATCCTGGCCTATGGCATGGAGATGGTGCGCCGTTACGAGGCCTTTGCCGGGCCTGTGATCCTGCTGACCGTCGCCGCACTGGCGGTGTTCATGTACTTCAAGGCCGATGCGCGCATTGCCTGGTCGGTGGCAACCCCGCTGACCGGCTACGAGATGTGGCGCAACATCTTTGCCGGCGGCGCACTGTGGCTGGCGATCTACGGCACCCTGGTGCTGAACTTCTGTGACTTCGCCCGCTCCTCGCCTTGCCGCAAGACCATCCGCGTGGGCAACTTCTGGGGCCTGCCGGTAAACATCCTGGTATTCGCCGTGATCACCGTGGTGCTGTGCGGCGCGCAATTCCAGATCAACGGTCAGATCATCGACAGCCCGACGCAGATCGTTGCCGCCATACCCAGCACGCCATTCCTGGTGCTCGGCTGCCTGGCCTTCCTGATCGTCACCGTGGCGGTGAACATCATGGCCAACTTCGTCGCCCCGGCCTTCGTACTCAGCAACCTGGCGCCGCGCCACCTGAACTTCCGCCGTGCCGGGCTGATCAGCGCCACCCTGGCGGTGCTGATCCTGCCCTGGAACCTGTACAACAGCCCGCTGGTGATCGTGTACTTCCTGTCGGGCCTGGGCGCCCTGCTCGGCCCGCTGTACGGCGTGATCATGTCCGACTACTGGTTGCTGCGCAAAGGCTGCATCAACGTGCCGGAGCTGTATACCGAGCACCCGGCCGGCGCCTATCACTACAGCAAGGGCATCAACCTGCGCGCCGTGGCCGCCTTCGTGCCGGCCGCACTGCTGGCCATCGTGCTGGCCCTGGTGCCCAACTTCCAGGGCATCGCGCCGTTCTCCTGGCTGATTGGTGCCGGCATCGCCGCCGCCCTGTACCTGCTTATCGCGCCACGTAACCGCCATTACCACGACGTCAGCGGCGAGTGCATCGCCGTCGACCACAGCGGCCATTGATCAAGGAGGACTGCCCATGCGTATTCTGATCGCCAACGTCAACACTACCGAAGCCATCACCCACGCCATTGCCGAACAGGCCCGTGCGGTGGCCGCACCCGGTACCGAAATCGTCGGCCTGACACCCTGGTTTGGCGCCGAATCGGTGGAGGGCAATTTCGAGAGCTACCTCGCGGCCATCGCGGTGATGGACCGGGTACTGGCCTTTGAAGGGCCTTACGATGCCGTGATCCAGGCCGGTTATGGCGAGCATGGCCGCGAAGGCCTGCAGGAACTGCTCAACGTGCCTGTGGTGGACATTACCGACGCCGCCGCCAGCACGGCAATGTACCTGGGCCACGCCTATTCCGTAGTAACCACGCTCGACCGCACCGTGCCACTGATCGAGGACCGCCTGAAGCTCTCGGGCCTGTATGACCGCTGCGCCTCGGTGCGAGCCAGCGGGCTGGCGGTGCTGGAACTGGAAGCCGACCCGCTGCGGGCCGTGGAGGCGATTGTCGAGCAGGCCGAACGCGCCGTGCGCGACGACAAGGCCGAGGTGATCTGCCTGGGTTGTGGCGGCATGGCCGGGCTGGACGAGCAGATTCGCCAACGCACCGGCGTGCCGGTGGTGGATGGTGTGAGTGCAGCGGTGACCATTGCCGAATCGCTGGTGCGCATGGGTTTGAGCACGTCCAAAGTGCGCACCTATGCGACGCCACGGGCGAAGAAAGTGGTGGGATGGCCGATGCGCTTCGGCCGCTAGACATCCTTCGCCTGTACCGGCCTCTTCGCGGCTGAAGCCGCTCCTACCGGACCAGCACAAGCCTGAATACCGTGGGGTCCTCGTAGGAGCGGCTTTAGCCGCGAAGAGGCCGGCCCGCTTAACGCATCATCCTGGCCAGACGCTGCGCACTGCCACAGGCCAAGGTGAATCCCAACGCCCCATGCCCCAGGTTCAGCCACAGGTTGCGGTACACCGTCCCACCTATGATCGGCACCCCGGTCGGTGTCGCGGGTCGCATCCCCGCCCACTCCACCGCCTGGCCATAATCCGCCGCCCTTGGCAGCGTCTCCAGCGCCAGCCGCCGCATGCTCTGCAAACGGCGCATGTCCACCGACTCGTTGAAGCCGACAATGTCCACCATCGCCGCTACCCGCAGCTGCTGCCCCAGGCGTGCATAGACAATCTTGCGCTCATAGTCGGTAAGGCTCACCTCCGGGGGCAGGTGCCCGGCGCTGATCGGTGCGGTCAGGCTGTAGCCCTTCAACGGGTAAACCGGTATCTGCACCCCCGGTAATGCCAAGCCTGGGCCGCGATGCCCGGCACACAGCACCAACTGCTCCACGTCCAGCTGCTGATCGCCCAGTTGCAGTGCCACGACCTGGCCCTGGCGCTGAACCAATTGCGTCACCGGCCGGCCAAGCAGGAAACGGCACTGGCCCGACGCGCGCAACAGCGCTTCCAGCCGCAAGCAAAACACGTGGCAATCGCCAACCTCTTCGCCCGCCGTGAACACGCCACCCACAAACGGTGCGCCATCCAGGGCAGGCTCCAGCCCGCGCAGCTCGGCAGCCGCCAGCACCTGCTGACTGGCCGGGTCCGTCAACTGTTCCCGGCCTTGGGCAAAGGCCCGTTCACTGCGAAAAGCCACCAGCTTGCCATTGCGCCGCCAGGCGAAATCCCCAAGGTTCTGGTCTTCGCGCCACTGCGCCAGAACGGCCTGGCTGTACAGCGCCAGCTCAAGCAATTGCCCGGCATTACGGCGATTGACGCTACGCCGGCAAGCCAGGGTGAATGCCAGCAGCCAGCGCCACTGGGCCGGGTCCATGCGCAAGCGCAGGCGCAATGGCGACTCGCCCTGCAACAGCCAGCCCAGCGCCTGCCACGGCACCCCGGCATCAGCCAGCGGCGCCACATAGCGATAGGACAATTGCCCGCCATTGGCGAAGCTGGTGGCCGACGCCAGGCTGTCGCGGGCCTCGATCAGGTCAACCGACCACCCTTCCCGCACCAGCGCGTAAGCCGTCGCCAGGCCCACCACTCCACCACCGATCACTGTTACCCGCTGCTTCATCGCTCATCCCTGTTCCGGCTTCCTTGCCAAACAGTACCAGCGGATCAGGTCGGGCAGCTATGCGCACCGTCATTCAGGCCCTGGCGCACATTGCGGCTCAGCAGGCTGGCTTTGCCATCGCGCCAGGTCAGGGTCAATACGTAGAGGGTGTCGAAGTCTTCGCCGCTCCAGTCCTCGGTGATCACCCGCTCCTCCCCCAGGGCCTTGCCGGCCACGGTGTTGATCAGTTCCGGCAGGTAGCCGTGGGACCAGGCCGTGTAGATGGTCGCATTGCGGTATTTGTCGCTCAGCAACTCATCGGCCAGTTCAGCGGTGTCGTTGGCGCCGTAGTCGATATTCACCGGCAAGCCGAGGCGGATGGCACTGGGGGTGATGGTCATCAATGGGCGGATATAGCTGTAGCTTTCGTCCCGGCTGCCTTCCTCGACATGCCGCGTGGGGTTGGCGGCAAACACGTAGTCGGCCTTGCCAAAGCGCTCGGGCAGTACACTGGCCAGGTCCAGCGCACGGTTGAGGCCTTGGCAGTTCAACTGCCCGAGCCCCTCGCCCGGCTTCTCGCCATGACGCAGAAACACCAGGGTCTGGGTGCCATCCACCGGTTGTGCCCGGCTTTCGACAGCCTCCAGCGCCAACGGCGCGGCGATGGCAGTGAGCACCAGGCTCAGCAGCAAGTGACGGCGACGGCGAAAGAATGTTGGCAACTTCATCAAGGCAGGCTCGTGTGGCAGAGAATATCGGGTTTACCCGCCACATCGCCCGGCCAGTTGCAGGGCGCCCGTGCAGTGAATGCCATCCTTGGCAACGCGTGAGGGTCAGAGTGCCCCGAACCCGTTTGGTTCCTCCCTGGAGGTGATTGCCGTTCCCTAGGCAAGGCCTAGGTTAGGGGCTAGGTGTTGCGCAATTGTGTAAGGTGCAAGAACCTCGGGTTGCAACGTGACCACTCAATCATCCCGCGTGAGCACTTCCAGCAGTTCGATCTCGAAGGTCAGGTCCGAATTCGGCGGGATCTTCCCTACGCTGCGTTCGCCATACCCCAGGTGTGCCGGTACCTGCAGCTTGCGCTTGCCGCCAACGCGCATGCCCATCAGGCCTAGGTCCCAGCCTTTGATTACCCTGCCGGTACCGATCACGCACTGAAACGGCTTACCGCGCGACCAGGACGAGTCGAACTCGCTGCCATCGGCCAGCCAGCCGGTGTACTGGGTGGTGATCAGGGCACCCTTGACGGCGGCTTTGCCGTCTCCCTCGACCAGGTCGATGATCTGCAGTTCTTGGCTCACGGGTACACTCCAAACGCTGAAAAACAAAACCGCCCTTTTCTCAGGAATGCACCGGTTTGACAAGTTCACGCAGAATTGTACGGAGGCATTCGCCGACGGAATGCCTCCGTACAGACATGACGTTGAATCAGCTGTTCTGCTCGAACACCTCTTGGCCGGACAGCTCCTTGGTCTGATTGGCGAAGCAGTACCACGCGGGTTTCTCTTCGACGAAGATCTGCAGGTCGAAATCCCAGGCTTGGTCGCCATCGAGTAGGCCGACCGGCACGGCATGGAAGTCGTTGGCCTTGAGCCGGTAGTACAGGTGCGTACCACAGCGGCCACAGAAAGCACGCTGGGCCCAGTCGGACGAATCATAGACGCTCGGCGCACGCCCCTCGATCAGCGGAGGCTTGCTGCAGTGGACCACCAGCAGCGGGCCGCCGGTCCACTTGCGGCACATGCTGCAATGACAAGCGCTGATATGGGTATTGTCGACGGTGACCGTCAGCCGCGTGTCGCCGCACAGGCAGGTGCCGTGTTTTTCCAGGGCCATGGGTGGCTCCTTGAACGGAAAGATGGGCCTGCAATTATAGAAGCCCCCCAGGGCATCGCACGCCGTACTAGATGTACACATTGCCCCGCAGGTACAACGCCGCCCGCCCACTGATGATTACGCGGCCATTGCCCGGCACTTCGCACTGCAACTGCCCTTTGCGTGCCCCGCCCTGCTCGCAGCTCAGCACGTTCTTGCCCAGCCTTTGGGCCCATAACGGCGCCAGCGAGGTGTGTGCCGAACCGGTTACCGGGTCTTCATTCACACCAACCCGCGGGCCGAACCAGCGGGTGACGAAGTCAAAGCCACGCCCTGCCGCGGTCACGGCAATGCCACGGACGTCAAAGGCCGACAGCGCAACAAAGTCTGGTTTCAACGTATCGAGCAGCAAGGCGTCGTCGATCACCACCACATAATCGTCGCTACGGTACACCACCTGTGCCTGGCTCAAGCCCAGCGCCTGCAGCAGACCCGCCGGTATGTCCACCTCTACGGGTTGCTTGGCCGGGAAGTCCATGGCCAGCAGGCCATCAGTGCCACGGCTGACGCGCAACTCGCCACTGCGGGTGTTGAAGCGCAGCACTTGCGCCTGCTCCCCTAGTTGCTCGAACAACACATAGGCCGAAGCCAAAGTAGCGTGGCCGCACAGGTCGACTTCCACGGCGGGGGTGAACCAACGCAAGTCGAACGTTTCGCCGTTGCGCACGAAGTAGGCTGTTTCTGACAGGTTGTTTTCTTCGGCAATGCGCTGCAGCACATCGTCCGGCAGCCAGCTTTCCAGCGGGATTACTGCGGCAGGGTTGCCACCGAACGGTTCAGTGGAAAAGGCATCGACCTGGAATATTTCGAGTTGCATGCACACACTCCTTGTTGCCCGGGCGCTGCCGGGCAGATATCTGGAAAAGGTTACGGGCGTACCGGGGTCAAAACTGGCTCACCGGCAAAGAACGCCTGCAGGTTGCGCAGCACCAAGTCCACCGTGTCGCGCGCGGCTTCTGGCGATTGGCCAGCCACGTGGGGTGTGAGCACGGTGTTGGGCAAGGCCTTGAGTGCATCGGGCACTGCTGGCTCGTCATCGAAAACATCCAGCGCAGCGCCAGCCAGCTGGCCACGCTGCAATGCAGCAATCAGGGCCTGGGTGTCGACCACGCTGGCACGGGCGATGTTCACCAGATAGCCGTCAGCGCCCAGGGCCTGAAGGACGTGGGCATCGACCAGATGCCGGGTGTTGGCGCCACCGGGGGTGGCCACCACCAGGATGTCGACGGCTTCAGCCAAGTGTCGGGGGCTGTCGTACCAGGCATAGGGCACATCCTGGCGTGCTGTGCGGCTGTGGTAGCTGACGTGCATGTCGAAGCCCAAGTGGGCCCGCTTGGCGATTGCCAGCCCTACTGCGCCGAGGCCGAGAATGCCCAGGCGTTTGCCGCTCACCGAGGGGCTGATCACCCGGTTCCATTCACCGCGCCGCGTGCTGGCATCGGCACGGGGGATGTCGCGCAGCAGCGCCAGCAGCAGGGCCAGGGTGTGGTCGGCGACGGCTGCGGCATTGGCCCCGGCGCCATTGGTGACGGTTATGCCGCGTGCGGCGGCGGCGGCCAGGTCGACCTGCTCGTAGCCGGCGCCGATCACGCAGATGATCTGCAATCTGGGTAATGCATCAATTTCGGTGGCGGATAGCCCCAGCGGCCCACGGGTGAGTACCGCATCGATTTCTTCGGCGTGGCGATGAATGGCATCGGCGCGCAGTTGCGGCGAAGGGGCACGGATCAGGTGGTAACCGGCCTGCTCCAGCATGGGCAGGTAATCGTCGACGGTTTCCACCAGTACCAGGACTGTCTTGCTCATGCCACCTCCGGGTGAATTCGAGGCGTCATTATGCGGAGTCACCGGCCGGTACAGTCAATGGAAATAACAAGGCAAAACTGTACTGTACTGTGCTGTTGCTGTTGCTGTTGCTGTTGTTGTTGCTGTTGATCTTGATCTTGATCTTGATCTTGATCTTGATCTTGATC
>NZ_JAOCDI010000044.1:0-48749 GCF_029840855.1 Pseudomonas sp. GD03862 | reverse complement strand
TACCTCGCAAGCATCCAGCCCCAACACTTCCCCCAGCACCACTTCGGTATGCTCGCCCAGCAGTGGTGGCGCCCGGCGATACTCCACTGGCGTCTCCGACAACCGTATCGGGCTCGCAACTTGCGGCACACTACCCGCCAATGGATGTGGGATATTCAACGCCAACCCGCGCGCCAGCACCTGGGGGTCCTGGAACATCTGCGCCAGGTTATTGATAGGCCCACATGGCACTCCTGCAGCCTCCAACTGGGCCACCCACTCAGCCGTGGTCTTGAACACCGTAGCCTGGCGAATCAAAGGTATCAGCTCAGCCCGGTTGGCGACCCGCAGCTTATTGGTAACGAACCGAGGGTCCTCCGCCCATTGCGGCTGCCCGGCCACCTCAGCGAACTTGCGGAACTGACTGTCATTACCGACGGTAAGAATGAAATCGCCATCTGCCGTCGGAAAGTCCTGGTAAGGGACTATATTAGGATGCGCATTACCCAGCCGACGGGGAGGGGTGCCCGTGGTCAGGTAGTTCATCGCCTGGTTCGCAAGGCAGGCCACCTGCACATCGAGCAATGCCATGTCGACATGCTGGCCGACCCCTGTCTGATCCCGGTGGGCGAGGGCAGCCAGCATGGCGACCGTGGAATACAACCCGGTCAGAATATCGGTAAGCGCCACACCCACCTTGACCGGCCCTGCGCCTTCTTCACCCTCCGGACGGCCGGTCAGGCTCATCAGCCCACCCAACCCCTGGATCATGAAGTCATAGCCAGCGCGCTTGGCATAGGGCCCGGTCTGACCGAAGCCGGTAATGGAGCAATAGATGAGCTGCGGGTTTACCGCCTTGAGGCTCTGGTAGTCCAGGCCATAGGCAGCCAGCCCACCTACCTTGAAGTTCTCTATGACGATATCGCACTTCGCCGCCAGTTCACGCACCAGCCGCTGCCCCTCCGGCTGGGTAAAGTCGATGGTCACCGAGCGCTTGTTGCGGTTGGCCGACAGGTAATAGGCCGCCTCACTGGTATCCTCACCTTCAACATCCTTGAGGAAAGGCGGCCCCCATGAGCGGGTATCGTCGCCACTGCCTGGGCGCTCGACCTTGATCACGTCGGCGCCAAGGTCAGCCAGAATCTGACCAGACCATGGGCCGGCCAACACGCGCGAAAGGTCTAGCACCCGCAGATGTGATAGCGCGCCCATGGCTTGCTCCTTATTAATAGAACGCCTGGATACCAGTCTGCGCACGCCCCAGGATAAGTGCATGCACGTCGTGGGTACCTTCATAGGTGTTGACCACCTCCAGGTTAACCAGGTGGCGGGCCACACCAAACTCGTCGGAGATGCCATTGCCGCCCAGCATGTCACGCGCCATACGGGCGATATCCAGCGCCTTGCCGCAGGAATTGCGCTTCATGATGGAGGTGATTTCCACCGCAGCCGTCCCTTCATCCTTCATGCGCCCCAGACGCAGGCAGCCCTGCAGCGCCAGGGTGATTTCTGTCTGCATGTCGGCAAGCTTCTTCTGTATCAACTGGTTGGCGGCCAGTGGACGACCAAACTGCTGACGGTCCAGGGTGTATTGGCGGGCGGTGTGCCAGCAGGCTTCAGCGGCACCCAGCGCACCCCACGAAATACCATAGCGAGCCGAATTCAGGCAGGTGAACGGGCCCTTGAGGCCACGCACGTCCGGGAAGATGTTCTCTTCTGGCACGAACACATTGTCCATGACGATTTCGCCAGTGATCGAGGCGCGCAGGCCAACCTTGCCATGAATTGCCGGGGCACTCAGGCCTTGCCAGCCTTTTTCCAGTACAAAGCCACGGATATCGCCCGCATCATCCTTGGCCCACACCACGAACACATCGGCGATGGGGCTGTTGGTGATCCACATCTTGCTGCCGGTCAGCCGGTAGCCACCGTCGACCTTTCTCGCCCGGGTAATCATCGAGCCAGGATCGGAGCCATGGTTAGGCTCGGTCAAACCGAAGCAACCGATCCACTCGCCACTGGCCAGCTTGGGGAGGTACTTCTGCTTTTGAGCTTCGGTGCCAAATTCGTTGATCGGCACCATCACCAGCGACGACTGCACACTCATCATCGAGCGATAACCCGAGTCGATACGTTCCACTTCGCGAGCAATAAGGCCGTAGCACACATAGTTCAGGCCGCTGCCACCGTATTGCTCGGGGATGGTTGCACCCAACAGGCCGACTTCACCCATCTCGCGGAAGATCGCCGGATCGGTCTGCTCGTGGCGGAAGGCCTCGAGCACACGCGGCGCCAGCTTGTCCTGGGCGAACTGATAAGCGCTGTCACGCACCATGCGCTCTTCTTCAGTGAGTTGCTGATCCAGCAGCAACGGGTCGATCCAGTTGAAGCTTGCTTTACCGGCCATGAGCGAATCCTCGAAATAGGGGTCAGTTTCTTGTGCCTTTGAGCCTAGGCCTGATCGGCTGCGGGGACAAACGAGGATTGCGCACCGATTAGTGATATTTTGTCACTCCGTAAATCGGCAAAACGCCTTATTGACAGCCTTACAAGTGAGGTTGACGTACATGCGCCGCAAGATCCCCAGTACCGCCGCCCTGATTTGCTTCGAGGCGGCAGCCCGTAACGAGAGCTTTACCAAGGCTGCCCAGGAACTCGCGCTGACCCAGGGTGCCGTCTGTCGGCAGATCGGTGGCCTGGAGGCCTTCCTTAATGTGGAACTGTTCCGTCGCTCGCGCCGCGGCGTAAGGCTGACCGAAGCCGGCCTGTCCTACAGTCGCCAGGTGGCGGCCCAACTGGACGCCGTGGAGCGCGATACCTTGTCGGTGATGCGCCAGCAAGGCGCCAATGTGATCGAGCTGGCGGTAGTTCCGACGTTTGGCACTCAATGGCTGCTACCACGGCTCAAGGACTTCCAGCAGCGCCATCCGGAGGTCACAGTCAACCTCACCAACCGCACCCGGCCATTCTTGTTTGCCGACACTACCTTCGATGCCGCCATCTATTTTGGTGATGCGGACTGGTCAGGCACCCAATCGCACCAACTGATGGGTGAAAACCCGGTACCTGTGTGCAGCCCGGCGCTGCTGAACGGCCAAGGCATGCTCGAGGCACGCCACATCGCGCAGCTACCACTGCTGCAGCAGAGCACGCGCCCGTATGCCTGGCGGCAATGGTTCGGCAGTGTGGGCATGAATGTGGAGCGCGACATGACAGGCCCGCGCTATGAACTATTCTCGATGCTCGCCCAGGCGGCCATGCACGATATGGGCATTGCCCTGATACCACCGTTCCTGATCCAGCGGGAGTTGGAGGAGGGAAGGCTGGTGGTCGCTAACAGGCATGCCCTGAGTAGCGACAAGGCCTACTATCTGATGATTCCAGAGCGCAAGGTGGAGTCGGCGTCGCTACGCGCCTTCCGCGACTGGCTGGTAAGCCAGGCTCAGGCCTACATAAATAGCTCAGGGACAAACGCGACAAATTGACCCTGTAGTCAATTATTTTAAACACCTACAGATGTATGTATATGTCGCATATTCGCAAACTGTAACGCAAGCACAAAAACACCCTTTAACCGTGCTCAGTACGCGGCTTTGCGGGTTATTTTGCGACATCCAACTAGTCGTAAGCGAATTGGCCGCTTTTTTTTGATTTTTTCTCCTAATCTGCCAATGGCGCATGTTTGACGGGCTGCAACCCTATTGCTGCGACAAGCGGTCACAGGGTGACTTGTAGTTTTGACTTCGTTTCGCTCCAGAACCGGTTGAAGGCCTTCGGGTTCGTCTGCAAAATGCTTCGCCCCGCCCGGGATCCGGCGGGTTGGCGCTCCACAGCCGCCCCAGCGCACCATCCGAAGTGTGTTGGCTTCTACAAAGACAAAAGGTCACCGCAGGAGAAATAGTCGTGCACATTGGTGTTCCTCTCGAGACGCAGACCGGTGAGACAAGGGTCGCTGCGACCCCCGAAACCATCAAGAAACTGATTGGCCAGGGCCATCAGGTCACCGTTCAACGGGGGGCAGGGCTCAACGCCGCCATTCCGGACAGTGCCTATGAAGCCGTGGGTGCTTCCCTTGGGAGCGCCGCCGATGCCTACGGCGCCCAATTGGTACTCAAAGTGGTCGCCCCCAACGACCAGGAACTGGCCCTGATCAACAGCGGCAGCCTTCTGGTGGGCATGCTCAACCCCTTCAACGGTGAACTGATCGGCAAGATGGCCGAACGCGGCATTACCGCCTTCGCCCTGGAAGCCGCGCCGCGAACCTCGCGGGCGCAGAGCCTGGACGTGCTGTCGTCGCAGGCCAACATCGCCGGCTACAAGGCCGTGTTGCTGGCAGCCCATCACTACCCACGCTTCATGCCAATGCTGATGACCGCTGCCGGTACCGTTAAGGCCGCACGCGTGCTGGTACTGGGCGCCGGCGTTGCCGGCTTGCAGGCCATCGCCACAGCCAAGCGCCTGGGTGCAGTGATCGAAGCATCCGACGTTCGCCCGGCAGTGAAAGAGCAGATCGAATCACTGGGTGCAAAATTCATCGACGTGCCATACGAGACCGACGAGGAGCGAGAATGCGCCGAAGGTGTTGGCGGCTATGCCCGACCAATGCCGGCCAGTTGGATGCAGCGCCAGGCGCAGGCCGTGCACGAGCGCGCCAAGCAGGCGGATATCGTCATCACCACCGCGCTGATCCCCGGGCGCAAGGCGCCGACCCTGCTAAGCGCCGAAACCGTGGCGCAGATGAAGCCCGGCTCGGTGGTCATCGACCTGGCTGCAGCCCAAGGCGGCAACTGCCCGCTGACCGTCGCAGACCAGGTGGTGCAGGAAAACGGCGTGATCATCGTCGGCCCGACCAACCTGCCGGCCCAGGTGAGTGCCGATGCCTCGGCACTGTATGCACGCAACCTGCTGGACTTCATGAAGCTGCTGTTCGACAAGGATGGCGCGCTGATCATCAACCTCGAAGACGACATCGTCGCGGCCTGCCTGATGTGCCGTGATGGTCAGGTCGTCCGCAAAAACGGCTAAGGAGCACGACAATGGAAGACATGCTGATTTCCCACGGCATCTATAACCTGATCATTTTCGTGCTGGCCATCTATGTGGGCTACCACGTGGTGTGGAACGTCACCCCGGCGCTGCACACCCCACTGATGGCGGTCACCAATGCCATCTCGGCAATCGTCATCGTCGGCGCCATGCTGGCCGCGGCCCTGACCGTGACCCCGGCTGGCAAGCTGATGGGCACCCTGGCCGTGGCCCTTGCCGCAGTCAACGTGTTCGGTGGCTTCCTGGTCACCCGCCGCATGCTTGAGATGTTCAAGAAGAAAACCAAGAACGAGGCGAAGAAGTAAGCATGAGCATGAATCTGGTAACGCTCCTCTACCTCGTCGCCTCGGTGTGCTTCATCCAGGCGCTCAAGGGCCTGTCGCACCCGACCACCTCGCGGCGCGGCAATCTGTTCGGCATGATCGGCATGGGGCTCGCCATCCTCACTACGGTTGGCCTCATTTATAAGCTCGGGGCTGAACTTGCCACTGCCGGTATCGGCTATGTCATCGTCGGCCTGCTGGTCGGTGGCACCGCCGGTTCGATCATGGCCAAGCGCGTCGAAATGACCAAGATGCCCGAACTGGTCGCCTTCATGCACAGCATGATCGGCCTGGCCGCGGTATTCATCGCCATCGCCGCCGTACTGGAGCCGCAGTCGATGGGCATTGTGGCTGCCATCAGCGACCCGATCCCCACCGGTAACCGCCTGGAACTGTTCCTCGGCGCCGCCATTGGTGCCATTACCTTCTCCGGTTCGGTGATCGCCTTTGGCAAGCTGTCGGGCAAGTACAAGTTCCGACTGTTCCAGGGCGCACCGGTACAGTTCGCTGGCCAGCACAAACTGAACCTGATCCTTGGCCTGACCACCATCGCCCTGGGCCTGCTGTTCACTTTCACTGGCCACTACAGTGCCTTCACCCTGATGCTGGTCCTGGCCTTCATCATGGGTGTGCTGATCATTATTCCGATCGGCGGCGCCGACATGCCAGTGGTGGTGTCGATGCTCAACAGCTACTCGGGCTGGGCAGCGGCCGGCATCGGCTTCTCGCTGAACAACTCGATGCTGATCATCGCCGGTTCCCTGGTAGGTTCGTCCGGTGCCATCCTCTCGTACATCATGTGCAAGGCGATGAACCGTTCGTTCTTCAACGTCATCCTTGGCGGCTTCGGTGGCGATACCGACACTGGCGCGGCGCAAGGTTCGCAAGAACAGCGGCCGGTGAAGTCCGGTTCGGCTGACGATGCCACCTTCCTGCTCAGCAACGCCGACAGCGTGATCATCGTTCCGGGCTACGGCCTGGCGGTAGCCCGCGCACAACACGCGCTGAAAGAGCTGACCGAGAAGCTGACCCACAACGGCGTGACCGTGAAGTATGCGATTCACCCGGTGGCGGGCCGTATGCCCGGGCACATGAACGTACTGCTGGCCGAGGCTGAAGTGCCGTACGATCAGGTATTCGAAATGGAAGACATCAACGCCGAGTTCGGCCAGGCCGACGTGGTGCTGGTGCTGGGCGCCAACGACGTGGTCAACCCGGCGGCGAAGAACGATCCCAAGTCGCCAATCGCCGGCATGCCGATCCTCGAAGCGTTCAAGGCCAAGACCATCATCGTCAACAAACGCTCGATGGCCAGCGGCTATGCCGGCCTGGACAACGAACTGTTCTATCTGGACAAGACCATGATGGTGTTCGGTGACGCCAAGAAGGTCATCGAGGACATGGTCAAGGCGGTGGAGTGACACCAGCCGCTGCAAACCAGCTGATATAAAGGAAGCCCCGGTCAGAATCTGCCGGGGCTTTTCTTTTATTGATCCGGATCAACGGCTCAAATACAAGGCTTCTCATACGACCATGGTCGTGGGACGGCAATGGGCGAAATCTCTAGACTGCGCTGCAGTAGTTTCAGTAGCCCGAGATAACAATCCATGTACCGTGATCGTATCCGCTTGTCCTCCCTGCACAGCAAGGTAATGAGTGCGGCTGATGCCGCTGGTCTGATCGAGGACGGCATGACTGTCGGCATGAGCGGCTTCACCCGCGCCGGCGAAGCCAAGGCCGTACCGCATGCACTGGCCGAACGTGCCAAGCAATCGCCACTGAAAATCAGCCTGATGACCGGCGCCAGCCTGGGCAATGACCTGGACAAACAACTGACCGAGGCCGGTGTGTTGGCCCGCCGCATGCCGTTCCAGGTCGACAGCACCCTGCGCAAAGCCATCAATGACGGCCAGGTGATGTTCATTGACCAGCACCTGTCGGAAACCGTCGAGCAACTGCGCAACCAGCAGCTGAAGCTGCCGGACATCGCGGTCATCGAAGCCGTGGCCATCACCGAGCAAGGCCACATCGTGCCAACCACTTCGGTGGGCAACTCGGCCAGCTTCGCGATCTTCGCCAAGCAGGTGATTGTGGAGATCAACCTCTCGCACAACACCAACCTCGAAGGCCTGCACGACATCTATATCCCAACCTACCGCCCGACTCGCACGCCAATCCCGCTGGTCAAGGTGGACGACCGTATCGGCAGCACCGCGATCCCGATCGATCCGGCCAAGATCGTCGGTATCGTCATCAGCGACCAGCCGGACTCGCCGTCCACTGTGCTGCCGCCAGATGATGAAACACAGGGCATCGCCGACCACCTGATCAACTTCCTCAAGAAGGAAGTGGATGCAGGCCGTATGACCAACAAGCTCGGCCCGCTGCAAGCCGGCATTGGCAGCATTGCCAATGCGGTGATGTGCGGCCTGATCGAGTCGCCGTTCGAAGACCTGACCATGTACTCCGAAGTACTGCAGGACTCCACCTTCGACCTGATCGACGCCGGCAAGCTTAGCTTCGCATCCGGCAGCTCGATCACCCTGTCGACGCGCCGCAATGCCGATGTGTTCGGCAACCTGGAGCGCTACAAGGACAAGCTGGTGCTACGCCCGCAGGAAATCTCCAACCACCCGGAAGTAGTGCGTCGCCTGGGCATCATCGGTATCAACACCGCACTGGAGTTCGATATCTACGGCAACGTCAACTCCACCCACGTCTGTGGCACCAGGATGATGAACGGCATCGGTGGCTCCGGCGACTTCGCCCGTAACGCCCACCTGGCGGTGTTCGTCACCAAGTCGATTGCCAAAGGCGGGGCGATTTCCAGCGTGGTGCCAATGGTCAGCCATGTCGACCACACCGAGCACGACGTGGACATCCTGGTCACCGAGCAGGGCTTGGCGGACCTGCGTGGCCTGGCGCCGCGCGAACGGGCGCGAGCGATTATCGACAACTGTGTGCACCCAGACTACCGCGCTGCGCTGAACGACTACTTCGACCGCGCCTGCCAGCGTGGCGGCCATACCCCGCACATCCTGCGTGAAGCCCTGAGCTGGCACGAAAACCTGGAAGAAACCGGGCGCATGCTGGCCAGCTGATCCAGATGTGGTACGGAACGGCGGCCCTGCTTCCGCTGTTCCGGCCTCTTCGCGGGCTTGCCCGCGAATGGGCCATAACAGTCAAACCCTTCTATCACTACGCCACTCCTCTACTAGTAGAATAATCTGTACTACTGTACTGGTTCTTTCAGACCTTCCCGACTGACAAATCCCCTTCTTCGAATCAAAACGCACCAAATAAGTGCGGACCAGTACAGTTACGCCTATTTCGAGTGCAACAGTAGGGTTACACAGTTAACTGAGCCATCGTCTTTCAACCGAACTGTATCTACTGTTATGGACGACAGAGGAGGATCATTGGCATCAGTTAAATCACTACCTAATGCCGCCATAAGCGGAAGGATGAAGCATCATGGAACGTACCCTCAGTTCCGGTCTGGTTTTTGAAAGCAACGCCCAGCAATCCAACACTTCGCTGCCACTGCGCGCATTGTCGACCCTGCTGCTGTGGCAGCGCCGTATGACCAGCCGTCGTCAACTGGCTCGCCTGGACTCCCGCCTGCTGGCAGACGCCGGTATCAGCGAGTCGCAGCGTTACGAAGAGCTGAGCAAGCCTTTCTGGCGCTAAGCTCCCGGCTTGCCGGCTTCGCCGGCACCGTGAATTCCTCAAACCCGTTGCAGGTGACTGCAGCGGGTTTTTTATTGCCCGAGAGACGCGCAGTCGCGTGCTTCAGATTGCGACCAGTACAGTTTTACAAAAATGAAAATTCGCCTTAACAGTTGTCTGGCACAGCAGTCGTTGTCATCTCTACGCAGCACTGCGTGATACGCTTGGCCTAACCGTCTGCTAGAACCCGTTGATGAAAACGTACCGTGACGAGCCCTGCAAACGTCCGATACAGCAGAACCAACCTGACCTACCCAGGAGTCCACATCATGAACCGTAAACACCTGCTTGGCGCCGCCCTGCTGCTTGGCCTGGCTGGCACTGCCAATGCCACCAGTTTCGTTGTCACCACCGACGCGGTAGTGGGCGCCGTTGCTGCCTCCACCGACGCCACATCCGACGTGAGCTCTTCCTTCCGCGACGACAAGATTGTCCAGGCAGCCCGCGATGACGCAGCCAGCTTCGTCGGCACTCAGGGCGCTATCCGCGGCGCCCGACTGGAAAGCGCCTTTGTGCACATCCGTTCGAACATGCCGGCCCTGCAAGCCAGCGATGCACAGCTGGCCCAGGCCATCCTGGCACTCTGATACGCGCCATGCACAACAGGTGCGTTGGCTTCGGCCCTCGCACCTGAGGTAGGCTTCGCCGTTCATTTTTCCAGCCTTCAAGAAAGCTCATGCGTTATCTGTTGCCATTGCTGTTCGCCGCCGCAGGCATGGCCAGCGCCCATGCCATGGATACCACCACACAAAGCCTGGTCATCACCGGCTATGTCACCAGCCAGGTCACAGTCGCACCATTCGATCGCAAACTGCTTACACAGGCCCGCGACGATGCCGCCGCATTCGTTGCCAGCGACGGGCTGATCCGTGGTGCACGCCTGGAAGCCGCCCTGGAATCATTACGCCACAATTGCGCACGGCACGCCGTCGGCGATCTGGAACTGGCGCAGGCAATTCTCGTCCAATAACTACATCTGACTCCCTGTATTTTTCGGAGATGCTCCATGCGCAAACCGCTGATTGCCGCTTCCCTCGGCATGCTGCTGCTGGCCGACCTGGCCCAGGCACAGACCCTGGTGGCCACCAGCAACATCATCGTGCGTGCCTTTGGCCGCTCGATCGACTTCACCTCAGACACCACCACCTCGATCCGCGACTCCAAAGTGGTGCGCGAAGCCCACGACGACGCTGCAAGCTTCGTCGCCAGCAACGGTGACATCCGCGGCGTCCAACTCGAGGCGGCCTTCAGTACCCTGCGCGAGCGAGTACCGGAAGCGCGCGGCGCCAGCGACCAGGTATTGGCTGAAGCCATACTCGCACTGTGAAGCGCGTGCGTGCCTGGCTGCTTGGCTGCGCCCTGACGCTGCTCGGCACGCCCGCCTTGGCCGACCTGCAGCTTGAGCTGCAGGCGTCCGGCCTCGACCCACAACAAACAAAAGCCTCCCAAGCCCTGCTCGACGAGGCCATGGGCAAGCTGCCACCGCGCTTCAAGCAACAGCTGGACCGCCGCGTGCGGGTCAGCTGGAGCGACAACATGCCTGCCGACGCCTATGGGCAGGCATCACTGATATCCACCCTCGAGCTCAACCGCCGCTTGCTGCCCAGCCTCGCCGATGGCAGCGCCGCCGCTAAGCGCACCGACCGCCCACATGGCACGGTGCGTGAAGAGCTGCTGGCCACCGTGCTGCACGAGCTCACCCATCTCTACGACCGTGCCCGCCTGTGGCCCAGCGCCGAAAATGCGCTGATTGCACGCTGCAAACGCCAGCAAGGCACGCTGGGCAAGGTCGGCCTGCCGGAAGAATGCCGCGGGCAGGCCGAGCGCCGCTTCACCCTGAGCGACGACCCACGCCTGCTCGACCTGGCCGGGTGGCAGCAGTACGTGGGCCGACGAGGCGAGCGCGAACAGCACAATGGCCAATTCGTGCGCAGCCCCGACAGCTATGAGTTGAGCAGCTCCAAGGAATACATCGCGGTCAACATGGAGTATTTCCTCCTCGACCCGAGCTACAGCTGCCGTCGCCCGGCGCTGTATCAGTACCTTCGCGAACACTTCGGCTGGGCACCCCAACAGGACACCTGTGCCAAGGGCCTGCCATTCATCAATGCCGGCAGCGACTTCGCCCGCCAGCCCCTAGGTGAAATAGACCCGGAAAGGGTCTACGAAGTGGACTATCTGCTGGCTGAAGCCAATCAGAACCTGGTCAGCCGCTGGGGGCACAGCATGCTGCGCCTGGTGATCTGCAAGCCGGGCCGCCCACGCGGACCAGACTGCCGCCTGGACCTCGATCAAAGCCTGGTGCTGTCGTACCGCGCCTTCGTCAACGACGTGCAACTGTCCAGCTGGGACGGCCTGGTCGGCAACTACCCGTCGCGGCTATTCGTGCTGCCGCTGGGCCAGGTGATCGACGAATACACCAAGACCGAGCTGCGCAGCCTGGCCTCGGTGCCCTTGAAGCTCAGCCGCGACGAAATCGAGAACCTGGTGCGCCAGGCCGCCGAGATGCACTGGAGCTATGACGGCAACTACTGGTTCCTGTCCAACAACTGTGCCGTGGAGTCGTTGAAGCTGCTGCGCAGCGGCACCGCCAATCCACGCCTCAACGACCTGGACAGCATCATGCCCAACGGTTTGCTGGCAGTGCTCAAGGGCAGGGGGTTGGCAGACACCAGCGTGCTTGATAACCCGCGCGAAGCGTTACGCCTGGGCTACCGCTTCGATTCTTACCGCGACCGGTACCAGGCCATGTTCGAGGTGCTGAGAAAGCAGTTGCCAATCAAGCAAGCTCTGGTTGAAGACTGGCTGGCCCTCAATGCCGAGCAGCGCCGTAGCTGGTTCGCCAAGGCTGACCTGCGCACCAGTGCGGCACTGCTTCTGCTTGAGCAGGCCAGCCTGCGCCGGCAGCTTCTGCTGGCCCAGGACGAGGTCAAGCAGCGTTACCTGAATGCCGCAGCCTTGAAGGATGGCAGCATCAACAAAGCCGATGCCACGCTCAAGCAAATGCTTGCCAACAGCGGTTTTCTCAGCCGCCCGGCAGAGTTGCTCGATTCCAAAGGCTACGGGCTGCCGCAGCCAGAAGAGCGCAAGCACCTGGAGCAGGTGAGCAGAGAGCGCCAGGCACAGCTGTTGCGCTTGAGCACAAGCCTGGACAAAGAGGTGAGGGCGCTGCTGGAGCCGTCGCGAGCCAAGGAAATTGCAGCGGTCGAGGCAAACGTGAAGCAGATCGGCGAGCACTTGCGAGCGTTGCACAAGGCTGCTGGTGGCCTGCAGTTGTGATGTATGAAGGGCTGGCCCTTTCGCGGGCGAGCCCGCGCCTACAGGCGCTCCTCATCTTCCGAGGGCAAATCCTCATCCAGATGCAGCCAAGCCAACCGGCTGCCTGCCCAGATATGTCGGTTGGCTCGTACCCGCTCAGGGTGATCCAGCGTCGCCACCGTCACATCGATCGTCTGCGGGCTATGCGTGGTCACCAGCGCCACATGCGCCCCACACTGCCCACAGAAGTAGCGGCTGCAACTGGCAGGCGCCACATAGCAGCTCGGCTCGCCCCTTAACCACTGGAACCCAGAACGGGGCAGGGTAAGCCAGGTGACCACCAGTCCACCGCTGACCCGCCTGCAGATCGAACAATGGCAGTGGGCAATGTCCGTCAGGTTGCCCTCCAGCCGATAACGCAGGGCTCCACAATGGCAGCCACCTTCGGTTACATCCTGCATCACCTACCTCTCGTCACCTTTGCTTCAGCGAAAGCTGGCTGAAAGCTTGCCCTTTTAGGATAGCGCCCACTACCGGCACAAGACCGGTCAGCCAGGGCACCCGGTCAATACCGCGCCCGGCCCAATCAACAACAACAATGGTGATTCTGATGTCTTCCTGTGCCCGCCTTTTCGTAGTCCCCCTCCGCATGCTCCCCGCACAGCGCCCTACGCGCTGATACGCCCGAATCGACTGTCCTTTCGCCGCGCCACGCCTGGAGTATTGCCATGCTGACCTTCCTCGGCTTTGCCATGGTCATCACGTTCATGTACCTGATCATGACCAAGCGCCTTTCGGCCTTGATCGCGCTGATTCTGGTACCGATCCTGTTCGCCCTGTTCGGTGGTTTTTCCGCCAAGATCGGCCCCATGATGCTAGAGGGCATCAGCAAGCTCGCACCTACCGGCGTGATGCTGATGTTCGCCATCCTCTATTTCGCCCTGATGATCGATTCCGGCCTGTTCGACCCGGCCGTTCGCAAGATCCTCAAGCTGGTCAAGGGCGATCCGCTGAAAGTCTCGGTCGGCACCGCTGTACTGGCCCTGGTGGTCTCGCTCGACGGTGACGGCGCCACCACCTACATGATCTGCTGCGCCGCCATGCTGCCGATGTACAGCCGCCTGGGCATGAGCCCGCGGATCATGGCCGGCCTGATCATCCTCGCCGGCGGCGTGATGAACATGACCCCATGGGGTGGGCCGACCGCGCGTGCTGCCAGCGCCCTGCACGTAGACCCGTCAGACATCTTCGTGCCGATGATCCCGGCCATGCTGTTCGGTGTACTGGCGATCCTGGCCATTGCCTACATGTATGGCAAGCGTGAGCGTGCCCGCCTGGGCGAACTGCATCTGCCTACCGACGACATCGACCACAGCGAAATCACCGTCTCGCAGTACCCGGACGCACGCCGGCCCAAGCTGCTGTACTTCAACGGTGCCCTGACCGCTGCCCTGATGGTCGCGCTGATCGCCGGCCTGCTGCCGCTGCCAGTGCTGTTCATGATTGCCTTCAGTATCGCCATGATCGTCAACTACCCGTGCCTGCAACAGCAGAAAGACCGCATCGCCGCCCACGCCGGCAGCGTACTGGCCGTGACCGGGCTGATCTTCGCCGCCGGCATCTTCACCGGCATCCTGTCCGGCACCGGCATGGTCGACGCCATGTCCAAGAGCCTGCTGGCGGTCATCCCCGAGGCGCTGGGCCCATACTTGGCCGTAATCACCGCGATCGTGAGCATGCCGTTCACGTTCTTCATGTCCAACGATGCGTTCTACTACGGCGTGCTGCCGGTGCTGGCCGAAGCCGCCAGCCACTATGGCATCACCCCGGTGGAAATGGCCCGTGCGTCGATCGTCGGGCAGCCGGTACACCTGCTCAGCCCGCTGGTACCCTCCACCTACCTGCTGGTAGCCCTGGCCGGTATCGAGTTCGGCGATCATCAGCGCTTCACGCTCAAGTGGGCAGTGCTGGTATGCCTGTGCATAATGCTCGGCGCACTGCTGATGGGGATTTTCCCGCTGTTCAGTAGTCTTTAATACATCCGTATCACGTACGCGACGCGCCCTGACCGGGGCGCGTTGCCATTACCGCTCGAAGGAAAATACATGGAATGGCTGACCAGCCCGGAAATCTGGGTTGCCTTTTTCACCCTTACCGCGCTTGAGATCGTCCTCGGTATCGACAACATCATAATGATCTCGATTCTGGTCAGCCGCATGCCCAAGCACATGCAGCCACGCACCCGGATCTTCGGCCTGGCCCTGGCCATGGTCACCCGTATCATGCTGCTGCTGTCGATTACCTGGGTCATGCGCCTCACCGCCGACCTGTTCGTGGTCTTTGGCCAAGGCATCTCCGGGCGTGACCTGATCCTGTTCTTCGGTGGCCTGTTCCTGCTGTGGAAGAGCTCGCAAGAGATCTACCACGGTCTGGAAGGCGAGGACGAGAACGCAGAGGAGCCCAAAGGCGCAGGTGGCAAGTTCTTCTACACCATCATCCAGATCGCCATCATCGACATCGTGTTCTCGCTGGACTCGGTGATCACCGCTGTGGGCATGGTTTCCCACGTACCAGTGATGATCGCCGCCATCGTCGTGGCCGTGCTGGTGATGATGCTGTGCGCCGGCGCCATCAGCAATTTCATCGACAAGCACCCGTCGCTGAAGATGCTCGCGCTGTCGTTCCTGATCGTGGTCGGTACTGTACTGATCGCTGAAGCGTTCGATGTGCATGTGCCGAAGGGCTATGTCTACTTCGCCATGGCCTTCTCGCTGGGGGTGGAAGCCATCAACATACGCATGCGCACCGCCATGGCCCGCAAGGAAGGCAAGGATCATGAACCGGTGAAACTGCGCAAGGACATTCCGGGTCAATAAGGCCAAGGAAGTGCAGCACAACAAGGGCCCTTCGCAGGGCCCTTTTTAATGCCTTTTTTCTGTGCGTTTTTTCCTGCGCGTTGTCACTGTGGAGGCTTGCCCGCGAAGCAGCCCCCACGGGCAGTCATTCGTTTCAAGATCTGTTTCAAATAAATGACTGCCATGCGAAGCTGGCGACAGCTGCGCAAAACAACTAAAGCTTTGAGTGAGCACTGAAAATTCTTCAAACGCTCACGTTTCTTTTCTTGGCCCGATGGGCCTATGCAACAGGGGGCCTTCGCCATGCTGACCCTGCTCAACCTGCTCTCGGCCGTGACGCTTCTGGTCTGGGGTACCCACATTGTGCGCACCGGCATCCTCCGGGTATTCGGCTCGAACCTGCGACGCATCATCAGCCAGAACATGGACAAGCGCCCGCTGGCATTCATCGCCGGTATTCTGGTCACGGCCATGGTTCAAAGCAGCAACGCCACGGCCATGCTGGTCACCTCTTTCGTCGGCCAAGGCCTGATGGCCATGACCCCGGCCTTGGCGATCATGCTGGGTGCCGATGTGGGTACCGCACTGATGGCCCGGGTACTGACCTTCGACCTGTCTTGGCTGTCGCCACTGCTGATCTTCCTTGGCGTGATCTTCTTCCTTTCGCGCAAGCAGACACGGGCCGGCCAATTGGGCCGAGTTGGCATCGGGCTTGGCCTGATCATCCTGGCACTTGAGCTTATCGTGCAGGCAGCTGCGCCGATCACCCATGCCCAGGGCGTGAAAGTGCTGTTTGCCTCACTGACCGGCGACATCATGCTCGACGCTCTGGTCGGTGCAATGTTCGCCATGATTTCCTATTCCAGCCTGGCCGCCGTTCTGCTCACAGCGACACTGGCCGGCGCCGAACTGATCAGCTTGCCGGTAGCCATCGGGCTGGTGGTCGGCGCCAACATCGGCAGCGGGCTGCTGGCCTTCATCAGTACCAGCATGCAGAACGCCGCCGGGCGACGGGTGGCCTTGGGCAGCCTGCTGTACAAGCTGATCGGCCTGGTGCTGATCATCCCTGTGCTGCACCCGCTGGTGGCATGGATGGACTCGCTGAGTTTCAGCCCTCAGGAACTGGTCATCGGCTTTCACCTGCTCTACAACACGCTGCGCTGTCTGATCATGCTGCCCACGGTCAAACCGATGGGTCGGCTGTGCAACGCCCTGCTACCTGAACGGGAAATCGGCAATGGTCAGGTGCGCCCGCGCCACCTTGACGCCTCGGCCCTGGAAACGCCCAGCCTGGCCCTGGCCAACGCCGCCCGCGAGACTTTGCGCCTGGGGGACATCGTCGACAGCCTGCTCGAAGCCATGCTTGGAGCCCTGCGTGGCACCCAGACCGCCATGCCACAGCAAGTTCGCGCCTTGGGCGAAGACGCCGAAGCCCTGTACAGCGCAATCAAGCTGTACCTGGCGCAGATGTCACGGGAAGACCTCAGCGAACAGGACAACCGCCGCTGGGCCGAAATCATCGAGCTGTCGATTAACCTCAAACTCGCCTGCGACCTGATCGAACGCATGCTGCGCAAGGTCCAGCAGCAGAAAACCAGCCAGCGTCGGGAATTTTCCCAGGTAGGCCTGGAAGAGCTGACCGGCCTGCAGGAGCAATTGCTGGCCAACCTGCGCCTGGGCCTGTCGGTGTTCCTCAGTGCCGACCCGGAAAGCGCCCGCTTGCTGCTGCGGGAAAAACGCCGGTTCCGGGCCCAGGAACGGCGCCTCGCCCACGCCCATGTCAGCCGCCTGCAGCGCAAGGTCGTGCAAAGTATCGAGACCAGTTCGCTACACTTGGAGCTGATCGCCGACATGAAGCGGTTGAACTCTTTGTTCTGTAGCAGTGCCTATGTGGTACTGGGCGGCTCGGACACCGGAGGGCTGATGCTCGACAGTGTGCCCGATGAAGCCCGCCTGCCGTGATTTCTCCTAGCTGAGGACCCTCGCTCGCCCATGCGTTGCCTGATGTTCGTTTGCCTGCTGATCTGCAGCCTGCCCTCGTTCGCCCTCGACCGCTCGCGGGTTGAAGGCTACCTGTTGCCCAATGGTCTGCAGGTCATCCTGAAAGACGGCTACGAACGTGACCATGTGGCGATTCGTCTGGTGGTCGGCGTGGGCCTGGATGATTTCGACTGCGAGCAGAAAGAGCTGCCACACCTGCTTGAGCACCTGCTGTTCAGTGGCATCGACGAAACAGGCGAAGGCGGGCTGGAAGAGCGCCTGCAAGCGCTCGGCGGAGAGTGGAACGCCTATACCAGCAGTGCCGACACCACCTTTGTCATCGAGGCCCCGGCACGCAACCAGCGAAAGGTCCTCGACCTGCTGTTGGCAGTCATCCGCGATACCACCATCGACGCCAAGGCCTTGGCCACCGCCAAGCGCATCATAGAGCGCGAGGATGGCGGCCACTATGGCCATCTGCAGCGCTGGCTCGACCGCCAGGATATCGGCCACCCCGCCAGCGACCAGTTGGCCACCGAGCTGGGGCTGAAATGCCCGGAGCGCTCCAACCTCGACGACATGACCTTGGCGCAAGTTCAGGCGTTGCGTGACCGCTGGTACGCCGCCAACAACATGACCCTGATCATGGTCGGTGGCCTCGACCGCCTGCTTCCGGCCTATCTGGAGCGGTCGTTTGGCGAACTGCCCGCCACTGAACCCGAAGAGCGCCGCAACCTTGAAAGCATCACCCGACAGGCCGAGCAGCGCCGCAACCTGACCCGCGGCTGGCTGGGTGATGGCGTCAAATTGCACTGGCTGTTCATCGAGCCGGTGCTGGACAATGACCACCAAGCCACCCTCGACCTGCTGTCGCGCTACCTGGACTGGGCGCTGTACGACCAGCTGCGCCTGCGCAACGAGCTGTCCTACGGCCCCTCCGTGCAGCGTGAGAGCTTTGGCGACACCGGCTTGCTCAGCCTCAATGCGGACCTTGAGCGCGATGACATCGACAAGGCTGTCAAGGTGATGCAGGCCCTGTTCGACCACCTGCGCAAGGAAGGCCTGGACCCGGACACCTTCGCCCGCATCAAGGAAGCCAGCATCGCCAAGGAAAGCTGGAGCACCCAAGGCAACAGCGCCTTGGCCGACTACTACTGGGGGGCGCTGAACGACTATACCGACGGGCGCTTTGCCAACCCGATGCGCAAGCTGCGCCAGGTCAGCCTGGAACAGGCCAACGAGGCATTGAAGGATCTGCTCAAGGAAGATGGCTATGTGCGCATCGAAAAGCCGTTGCTAGGCTATGACGAGCTTTACGGGCTGATGGCCTTGCTTGTGGGGCTGGGCCTGGCGGCGGGGCTGTTGCGCTGGCGGCGGCATGGACCTGAACGGCCCAGTGGTGCTACACGGCAGCGGTAAATCGGCGGTATCCTTTTGCCAGTACCGACCCTTTCGCGGGCTTGCCCGCGAAGAGGCTGGCACAGCCACCTCACTTTTCTGTCGTAGCCCCCAATGCCCCAAATCCCCCATATCGTCCAGCGCATCATCGAACTACTCAAGCGCTACCCCGGCATCATTGCGCTCGGCGGTTTCCTCTCCGGTATCGGCAGCTTCATCCTGGTCGACCGCCAGGCTGGCCTGGCCAGCTGGGTCGCCGTGCTCATGCTGGTCAGCTGGGTCTGGCTGATGCTGGAGAACACCCTCACCGGGCTATTCGCGCGCACTTTCAACCGCGAGATCCCTCAGCCGCTGCTGCGCTACGCAACGCAGATGATCCACCAGGAAACGCTGTTCTTCGTGCTGCCGTTCTTTTTCATCACCACCACCTGGAACAGCGGTCAGCTGGTCTTCACCGGCTTGCTCGGCGCCGCCGGCCTGGTTTCGATCACCGACCCGCTGTACTACAAGTGGCTGGCACCACGGCGCTGGCTGTTCCTGGCGCTGCATACCCTGACGTTGTTCGCCGCTCTGCTGACCGCGCTACCGATCATCCTGCACCTGACCACCGCACAAAGCTTCAAGCTGGCCCTGATCGCAGCCATGGCCTTGTCGTTCCCCAGCCTGGCCAGCAGCTTCCCGATCAACAACTGGCGCCGCGCCGTGGCACTGGTGCTGGTTACCCTGTCGGTCGGTGCCGGCGGCTGGCTGCTGCGCTCCTGGGTACCGCCGGCAACCCTGTGGATGACCGAGGTGGCGGTGAGTACCGAAGTAATGAACCGCCAACCGGGCGACTCGCTGGACGAAATTGCCGCCAGCCGCATCCGCAGCAGTGGCCTGTATGCCTACACCGCCATCAACGCGCCACGCGGCCTGAACGAGCGGATCTACCACGTGTGGCAGAAGGACGGCCAAGAGGTCGACCGCATTGCCCTGGACATCCACGGCGGGCGCAAGGAAGGCTATCGTGCCTGGACCCACAAGCAGAACTTCCCGCCCAACCCGGTAGGCAAGTGGCAGGTGAGGGTGCTGACCGAGGATGGGCAAGTGATCGGCGTGCTGCGCTTCAAGGTGGTCAATGATGCACCCGCGAGTAGTTGACCCCCTGCCTTGCGCAGCACAAGGCGGCTCCAGGTCACTGTTGCCAAGCGTACACACAGCACATAATCACCAAACAGCCCATGCCCCCTGCGCTATGATCAGCCCCTAAGCCTTAGCGCCGAGTCAATTGCATGGAGCCTATGACCAACCCCAGCGCCACCCTGGACACCAGCAGCCAACCGGCCTGCCTGCGTATTACCGGTGACTGGACCCTGGCACACTACGCCAACCTCAAGCGCGAGAGCGAGCGCCTGCGCTCGCAGTGCCCTGCCGACACCGTCGCCGACCTCAGCCAGCTGGGCCGCCTGGACACTGCCGGCGCTTCGCTGCTGGCCGAACTGCTAGGCTCCGAGCGCCTGTCGCACTGCACCCACGCGCTGCCTGAAGCCAGCCAGGCGCTGCTGAAAAACGTCTACTGTTCGGTCCAGGATTACTGCATCCCGGTCAAGGAGCCCGAGCGCAATGTGCTGTTGCTGCTGCTGGAGCGTATCGGCCGCGCCGTCGGCACGCTGTGGCAGGACAGCATGCAGCTGCTTGGTTTCGTCGGTGTGATTCTGGAAACCTTGCTGCGCCGCGCCTTCCAGCCACATCGCTGGCGCTTCACTCCTGTGGTGGCACATATTGAGCAGACCGGGCTGGACGCCGCGCCCATCGTTGCGTTGCTGACCTTTCTGGTAGGCGCCGTAGTCGCTTTTCTCGGTGCCACGGTGCTGGCCGACTTCGGCGCGACCATTTTCACCGTCGACCTGGTCGCGTTCTCGTTCCTGCGCGAGTTCGCCGTGCTGCTGACAGCCATTCTCATGGCCGGCCGCACTGCCAGCGCGTTCACCGCGCAGATCGGCTCGATGAAGGCCAACGAAGAAATTGACGCCATCCGCACGCTGGGCCTCAACCCCATGGAGCTGCTGGTGGTGCCGCGGGTACTGGCTCTGCTGATTTCGCTGCCGTTGCTCACCTTTGTCGCCATGATCTGCGGCATCGTTGGCGGGGCGGTGGTATGCGCCCTGACACTGGATATTTCACCGGCCATGTTCCTGTCGCTGCTGCAAACCGACATTGGCGTGCAGCACTTCCTGGTAGGCCTGGCCAAGGCACCGTTCTTCGCCTTCCTGATCGCCGCCATCGGCTGCCTGGAAGGCTTCAAGGTCAGCGGCAGCGCCGAGTCGGTGGGGGCACACACCACCTCGGCAGTGGTGCAGTCGATTTTTGTGGTCATCGTGCTGGATGCGGTGGCAGCGCTGTTCTTCATGGAGATGGGCTGGTGAGTGGCCAGAATTGCGTAATCGAAGCCCGCGGCATCTGCAACCGCTTCGGCCGCCAGGTGGTGCATGAAAACCTTGACCTTGACCTGTACCGCGGCGAAATCCTCGCCGTGGTAGGCGGTTCAGGCAGCGGCAAATCGGTGCTTCTGCGCAGCATCATTGGGCTGCGCCGGCCCAATGAAGGGCAGATCAAGGTGCTCGGCCAGGACCTGACCGGCCTGCGCGAAGAACAGCGTTCACTGGTCGAACGGCGCTTTGGCGTGCTGTTCCAGAAGGGGGCGCTGTTCTCTTCGCTGACGGTGACCGAAAACGTGGCCTTGCCGCTGATCGAGCACGCCGGGCTGTCCCGTAGCGATGCCGAGCACCTGGCCGGGGTGAAACTGGCCCTTGCCGGGTTGCCGATCTCGGCTGCCGACAAGTACCCGGCCTCGTTGTCGGGGGGCATGATCAAGCGCGCAGCGCTGGCCCGCGCCTTGGCCCTGGACCCGGACATCCTGTTCCTCGACGAACCCACGGCAGGCCTGGACCCGATCGGTGCCGCGGCATTTGACCAGTTGATCCTTACCCTGCGCGATGCGCTGGGCCTGTCGGTGTTCCTGATCACCCACGACCTCGACACCCTGTACACCATCACCGACCGCATCGCGGTGCTGTCGCAAAAGAAGGTCCTGGTGGCCGGCCCGCTGGCCGAGGTCGAGAAGACCAACGACACCTGGATCCAAGAATACTTTCACGGCCCACGCGGGCGCGCAGCCGAACAGGCTGCCACCCGTGCCGGGCAGGAGCGCTGAGCAATGGAAACCCGAGCCCATCACGTCCTCATAGGCCTGGTCACCGTTCTGGTGGTGACAGGGGCCATGCTGTTCGGCCTGTGGCTGGCCAAGTCCAGTGTCGACGACGCCTTCAAGGATTACGAAGTGGTGTTCAACGAAGCCGTGTCCGGCCTTTCTCCCGGCAGCACGGTCCAGTACAACGGCATCAAGGTGGGCGACGTGTCCACCCTGCGTCTGGACCCGAAAGACCCGCGCCGGGTACTGGCACGCGTGCGCCTGAGCGCCGATACCCCGGTGAAGGAAGACACCCAGGCCAAGCTGACCCTGGCCGGCGTCACCGGCAACTCGTTCATCCAGCTCAGCGGCGGCACCCCGCAAAGCCCCGAGCTTAAAGGCAAGGATGGCAAGCTGCCGGTGATCATCGCTTCGCCATCGCCAATCTCGCGTCTGCTCAACGACAGCAGCGACCTGGTGACCAACATCAACATGCTGCTCCATAACGCCAACCAGATGTTCTCCGAGGACAACATAGGCCACCTCAGCAACACGCTGGCCAACCTCGACAAGACCACCGGCGCCTTTGCCGGCCAGCACGGCAGCATCGCCGAGGCCATCGCACAGCTGGTGCAGGTGGGCAAGCAGGCCAGCGCCACCCTGGCCGAAACCCAGGCATTGATGCGCAATGCCAACGGCCTGCTGGATAGCGAAGGCAAACAGGCGATCGGCAGCGCCGAACAGGCCATGCAGTCACTGGCCCAAAGCACGGCAACCATCAATAACCTGCTCCAGAACAACAGCGAGGCTATCGGTGACGGCGCCCAGAGCCTGAACCAGCTCGCCCCGGCCATTCGTGAACTGCGCGAAACCCTGAACGCACTCAAAGGCATTTCCCGGCAACTGGAGGCCGACCCAAGCGGCTACCTGCTTGGCCGCGACAACAACAAGGAGTTCCAGCCATGAATCCGTCGCTGCGCCTGCTGACCCTGGCGGCCTCGCTGAGCCTGGCCAGTGCCTGCTCGATCCTGCCGCAGAGCGAACCTGTGGATCTTTATCGCCTGCCGGTGAACCAGCCCAGCCGCACAGCGCCGCCGCTGGACTGGTCATTGCGCCTGAACAAGCCGCTGGCCAGTGAAGTGTTGGCCGGGCCAAGGATTGCCGTGGTTCCCCAGGGCAATGTGGTGAGCAGCTACAAGGGCGCGCGCTGGAGCGATGCGGCCCCGGTGCTGCTGCGTAACCGCTTGCTCGACGGGTTCCAGCGTGAGGGCCAGGTACAGCGCCTGAGCGCTGACGACAGTAACCTGCAGGCAGACTACGAGCTGGCCGGCGAGCTGCAGGCATTTCAGAGTGAATACCGCACGGATGGGGCAGTGGAGGTGGTGATCCGCTATGACGCTCGCTTGGTCCAGGGCCGCAACCAACGCATCCTGGCCAGCAAGCGCTTCGAAATCCGCCAACCGCTGGACGACAAACAGGTATCAGCAGTGGTCGCCGGCTTCGGCCAGGCCAGCGACCAGCTGGTGGGGCAAGTCGTGAACTGGACCATCACCCAGGCCAACCAGGCACAACTGAAGCTTCAGGCAAAGAACCAGTAGCAGACGAAGATCGCCGCGACCACCCCTGAAAACTCGGCCAGCAGTGCGCAACCGACCGCATGGCGCACGCGCTGGATGCCCACGGCACCAAAGTACACGGCCAGTACGTAGAAGGTGGTTTCGGTGCTGCCCTGAATCGTCGCTGCCACCAAGGCAGCGAAACTGTCCACGCCTTGGGTCTGCATGGTCTCGATCAGCATTGCCCGCGCTGCGCTGCCAGAGAACGGCTTGACCAGCGCGGTGGGCAGGCCCTCGACGAAGCGCGTGTCCAGTCCCATCCAGCTAACCGCATGGCGGATACCGTCCAGGGCCAGCTCCAGGGCACCAGAGGCGCGCAGCACACCCACCGCCACCAGCATCGCCACCAGGTAGGGCAGCAGGCTCTTGGCCACATCGAAGCCTTCCGTGGCGCCTTCGACAAAGGCTTCATACACCTTCACCCGCTTCAGGGCGCCCACCACCAGGAACAGCATGATCACGCCAAACAGCGTGAGGTTGCCCAGGAGCGACGACAGGCTGGCCAGCGCGGCGGCCGACAGGGTGCCAAGAAAAGCCATGAAGCCTCCCAGCAGCAAAGCGCCGGGGATGAAGTAGGCAAGCACCACCGGGTCCCACAGACGCAAACGCTGCATCACTGCCACCGACAGCAGACCAACCAGGGTCGAGACGCTGGTCGCTAGCAGGATTGGCAGAAACACCATGGTCGGGTCTGGCGCGCCTTGCTGGGCCCGGTACATGAAGACAGTTACCGGTAGCAGGGTCAGCGACGAGGCGTTGAGCACCAGAAACAGGATCTGCGCGTTGCTCGCGGTGGTGCTGCCGGGGTTCAGCTCCTGCAGCGCGCGCATGGCCTTCAGGCCAATCGGCGTAGCAGCGTTGTCCAGTCCCAGGCCGTTGGCAGCGAAGTTCATGGTGATCAGGCCCAGGGCTGGGTGGCCGGGCGGCACCTCCGGCATCAGGCGGGCGAACAACGGGCCCAGCACCCTGGCCAACCATTCGACGATGCCGGCCTTTTCGGCGATTTTGAGAAAGCCCAGCCACAGGGTCAGTGTGCCGAACAGCAGCACCATCACCTCGACCGACAGCTTGGCCATGGCGAAGATGCTTTCGACCATTGCCGCGAAGATGCCTGCGTTGCCACCCACCAGCCATTGGGCTATGGCGGACAACGCCGCCACCAGGAAAAAGCCGAGCCAAAGGCCGTTGAGCATCCGTATGTTCCCCCTGAAAAGTGCCCGAATAATAGCGTATCGCAGCTGGTGACTGGAGACCGCGGGCCTGACACAGGGACTGTATAACCCTTAAGACTGCGCGCCCCCTCAGCGTTCGAGCAAGACTGTCGCTGCCACTAGAGGCCCAGGTTCTCGCAGATAGCAAAAAGCCCCGACAAGTCGGGGCTCTTGGTCAAACAGCCATCAGGCTCAGCGCTTGGCGGTTTCGCCAACCACTGCAGCTCCCTGCTTCTCGGCCATCAGCGAGGCGTAGTACTGCTCGCCCTTGACCGCGTCGTACATGCCTTCCCAGCGAGCAATGACCAATGCAGCCAAGGCGTTGCCCACAACGTTCAGTGCAGTACGGGCCATGTCCATGATGCGGTCCACGCCCGCGATGAAGGCCAGGCCTTCCAGCGGAATGCCCACGCTGCCCAAGGTGGCCAGCAGTACCACGAACGATACGCCCGGCACACCCGCGATACCTTTGGAAGTGACCATCAGGGTCAGCACCAGCAGCAGCTGCTGGCTCCACGACAGGTCGATACCGTACAACTGGGCAATGAAGATCGCCGCGATGCTCTGGTACAGGGTCGAACCGTCGAGGTTGAACGAATAGCCGGTCGGTACCACGAACGAGCAGATCGACTTCGGCGCGCCGTACTTCTCCATCTTCTCGATCACCCGCGGCAGCACGGTTTCCGAACTGGAGGTGGAGTAGGCCAGGATCAGCTCATCTTTCATGATGCGCATGATCTTGATCACCGAGAAGCCGAACAGGCGGGCAACCAGGCCCAGTACCATGAAGGCGAAGAAGGCGATGGCGAAGTACACCAGCACAACCAGCTTGGCCAGCGGCAGCAGCGAGCTGAAACCGAAGTTGGCCACGGTCACCGCAATCAGGGCGAACACGCCGATCGGGGCGTAGTTCATGATCATGTGGGTGACCTTGAACATGGTCTCCGAAACAGCCTGGAAGGTACGCACCAGCGGGTCACGCAGCTCTGCCTGCAGGCTCGACAGACCCAGGCCGAACATCACCGAGAAGAAGATGATCGGCAGCATTTCGCCACGCATCAGCGCTGCGAAGATGTTCGACGGAATCAGGTTGAGTAGGGTTTCGATGAACGCGTGCTCATGTTGCACTTCGGCCGCTGTCGCCTGGTACTTGGAGATATCCACAGTGCCCAGGGTGCTCATGTCGATGCCGGCACCCGGATGGAACAGGTTGGCCAGCACCAGGCCTACGACGATGGCGATCGTGGTCACCACTTCGAAGTAGATGATGGTCTTCAGGCCGATGCTGCCCAGCTTCTTCGCGTCGCCAACACCGGCGATGCCCACGATCAGCGACGAAATCACGATCGGGACGACGATCATCTTGATCAGGCGGATGAAGATGTCACCAGCGGGCTGAAGGACGTTGCTGATCCACCATGCCTTTTCTGCACTGAAATGATTCAGTAGCGCGCCGATTGCAACACCCAGGACCAGACCGATAACGATCTGCCAGGCGAGGCTCAGTTTTGCCTTCTTCATGTCTTTACCCTTTGTTTTAGTGGTCATGGCACCTGGCGGAAACACGCGTAACAGAGCCATAGGCAAGGTCACGAGCAGTAAGGACTTCCGTCAGGCGACGTCATGTAAGGACACCGCAGGCGAGCGACAGGGCGCTCTGGCCAGCGAAAAAGGCGGCAACTATTGCGACGGCAAGGGGCGAAAGCTAATGCCTGAAATGCATAGCCCATGCCGTTTATGCATACTGTTTTCGACCTAGCCGGCAGCTTCGCAAGTGCTTGATTTATAACATTCGGAATCCCGAACAAGACCAAACCGCCATATTTCGGCAGATTTGGCGGGACAGATAGGACACGAAAGATGGCCTGTTCGACAATCCGAATGGCGGAAATGCCACTTGTAGCAGCGCCAGGAAGGTCGAAAAAAAATTGATGTACGGTCGAGACAAAATGTGTCCCAGGGGAAAAAACGCGCAAGAGAGGCGACGTTTCCTACATGGCTCCTCGGAAGTCAGGTCTGGCAAGGTATCCCTGTGACACCGCCGACCTGAGACTTCCGATTCCGCCTTTCCTGACCCGGCCCATTACTGGAGGCACTCCCTGTACCCCTAGGCCACTCCGGTCCTGTAACAATCAGAGCAGCCCGACCCCTTGGTCATGTGCTACCCCTCCTCGGGGCGGCGCATCATAGAAGGCTGAACTATAGAAAGCTTCAGCTTCTATTACGTGACAGTGAGTGACCTTTTATCCGTACCGGCAACCATGCTCAGTACCAGTTCGGGTCACGCTTGAGCTGCTCCTGCAGCATTGCCTTCATGCCGTCGTCAGGTTCGCCCAGCCAGCGGTACTGCGCATGACGGGTGGGCGACTTGTCGCTCGGCAAACCTTCGGGCACCTCGACGAGCATCCCGTAGGCATCATCCTTGTCCCAGCTGAACGCCACGATCAGCCGCTTGTAGGTGCAATTGTCCTGTTTTTCGCACAGCGGGCCGACCAGGTACTTGTCGCCGTCCTCAGTAACGGCAGACATCTGCTGCTGGGCACTGCCGGTCAGATTGACCACCCAATCGGGCAGGCGTTCCTCGCCTTCGAGGGTGTCCTGCCAGGTTTCCCGGTACTCCGGGTCGGAGCCGAGCAGTTGGTCGACCCGAACCTGGCCGTCATTGGCCGCCATGGCCGCCGCGCTGCCGCCCAGCAACAGGGCGGCGACCACGGCTGAACGAAGCTTCCTGCTCATCTTCAACCTCGTCCGCGTCCAAAGAAGAAGGAGGCTACAAACAACACCAGGAAGACAATGAACAGGATCTTGGCGATACCTGTAGCAGCGCCCGCGATACCACCGAAGCCCAGTACAGCGGCGACAATGGCGATGATGAGGAAAGTGATAGCCCAACTCAGCATGGTAGTTCTCCTTTCTTTTTGCGGAATCGATCCGGCCGCCTGGTCAAAAAACCCAGCGTTCCTGGGGAACAACTTTTTCCACAGTGGCCGGTGAGGCAATGGCCTGGCCAGCGGGCTGCCAGTCAGCGGCCTTGACCAAGGTGTTGGCACGAGTTGCCTGAATTTGCGTCAACAGGGCAGTCTGAGCCGCCACCTGCTCAGCCAGACGCGCCGTCTGCAAGCTGTAATAGAAGAGGCCAGCGGCCAAGGTCAGCAGCATCGCCATGCCGAGTGTCAGCATCTGGCGCAAAGGCAGTGCAGCGCTCTGCGAGCGGTTGACGGATTGGCGGTTCATGCTGGCTCCTCCTGCTGTATTTTTTGTTCAAACCTGAACAGGTAATTGCAGCCTGCATGCCAGCCTTTTGATTTAAATAAAACCCTTACAAATCAACTAGTTAGTGATTATTAAAAGACACCGTGAGGACGTATCCTGCACGATGACGCCTGTGTGGTCGTGCGAATTGCACGATCAGCCTTCCACCTTGGTCGCGACTTTCAGCAGGTCAGCATCCACGCCCCGTACGCCGATGATCTGCCGCGCGATCTCCACGGCGATGGTTTTCTGCTCCGCGCTGACCACCTCGCCCGAGAGCCGCACCATGCCTGCTTCGCTGGCCACCTTCAGGTTCAGGCCATCGAGGTTGCGGCTGAAGCGATAACTGCTCTGGATCTTGTCGACGATCCAGCTGTCGCTTGGCTGCGGCCCGATTGGCGCGCCCGCCGGTGTTTCCCGCGCCTTGGCCATGGCGGCGGTATCGAGGCTGACCAGGTTGTTGACCAGGTACACGCCGTCGGTGGTACGCGCTACCACGCCCGCCAGCTCCTTGGCTTCGGCACTGTCGACCTTGCCACGCAACGTCACCACACCCTCGCTGCTCTGTACTTCTATAGGTGCCTTTTCGGTGGTACGGCTCCACAACAGCCGAGCACGGATCACCGCCGCCAGGGTCACGTCCTCCAGGCGCTGGGCGTAGGCACGCAGCTCCTGCGGACGCTCCACCAGTTGGGCATTGAGTTGCAGCAGGTTCTCTACCTGTTCGATGCCCCGGGTAGCACGGGCCACGTCCTCGGCCAGCTGCCGCTCGACCTCGTTCTCCACCTCACCGGAAAGCCGCGCCTGCTTGCCGTCCACTTCAACCTTGATGCGAAATGAATCAAGCATGCGGTTCAGTGACAAGGCGGTTTGCAGGGCGCCTTCCAGGCGCGCGTCCTGCACAGGGTCGGCGAATGCCGGGGTAAAGATTGGCAGCAGGGTGGCGGCCAAAACGGCTGTACGCAGGGAAAAGGGCATGACAGCGCCTCCTTCGTGGGCAAAATCTGAAAATCATCGCAACCAATGTGCCAGCGCGTGCCTCTAAGCAAATCATTGAAGAATCACGGCTTGTAGACATCGTTTGGCCACTGGCTAGCATGCAAAGGACAGAATCCTTCAGAATTGACCATGCAACTTGCCCGATTTTTCCCACACTAAATAAAGATCTTTCCCTAAGGAGCACAGGAAATGGAATCAGCCCAGGACAACCAAGGCCGAATTCTGCTGGTGGATGACGAGTCCGCGATCCTGCGCACGTTCCGCTACTGCCTGGAAGACGAGGGCTACAGCGTGGCCACGGCGAACAGCGCCGCCCAGGCAGAAACCCTACTGCAACGCCAGGTGTTCGACCTATGCTTCCTCGATTTGCGCCTGGGTGAAGACAACGGCCTCGACGTGCTGGCACAGATGCGTATCCAGGCCCCGTGGATGCGGGTGGTGATCGTCACCGCACACTCGGCGATCGACACCGCAGTAGACGCAATCCAGGCCGGCGCTGCCGACTACTTGGTCAAGCCATGCAGCCCCGACCAGTTGCGCCTGGCCACTGCCAAGCAACTGGAGGTGCGCCAGCTTTCTGCACGCCTGGAAGCGCTGGAAGGTGAAATACGCAAACCCAAGGACGGCCTCGACTCCCATAGCCCGGCCATGATGGCGGTGCTTGAAACCGCCCGCCAAGTCGCCATCACTGACGCCAACATCCTCATCCTTGGCGAATCGGGTACCGGCAAGGGCGAGCTGGCACGGGCCATCCATGGTTGGAGCAAGCGTGCACGCAAAGCCTGCGTGACCATCAACTGCCCGTCGCTTAACGCCGAGCTGATGGAAAGCGAGCTATTCGGCCATACCCGCGGCGCCTTCACCGGCGCCAGCGAAAGCACCCTCGGGCGGGTCAGCCAGGCTGACGGGGGCACGCTATTCCTCGACGAGATCGGCGATTTCCCGCTGACCTTGCAGCCCAAACTGTTGCGTTTCATCCAGGACAAGGAATACGAACGCGTCGGCGACCCGGTTACCCGGCGTGCCGATGTACGTATCCTGGCTGCCACCAACCTCAACCTTGAAGAGATGGTGCGCGAAAGCCGCTTTCGCGAAGACCTGCTGTATCGCTTGAACGTGATTACCCTGCACCTGCCCCCGCTGCGCGAGCGCAGTGAAGACATCCTCATCCTGGCCGACCGCTTCCTCGCCCGTTTCGTCAAGGAATACTCCCGGCCCGCCCGCGGTTTCAGTGACGAGGCGCGCACTGCCCTGCTCAACTACCGCTGGCCTGGCAACATTCGCGAACTGCGCAACGTAGTGGAACGGGCCAGCATCATCTGCCCGCAGGAACGCGTGGAAATCAGCCACCTGGGCATGGGTGAACAACCCGCCGGCAATGCCCCGCGCGTAGGTGCCGCGCTTAGCCTGGATGAGCTGGAGCGTGCCCATATCGGTGCCGTACTGGCCGCCAGCGATACCCTCGACCAAGCCGCCAAGACCTTGGGCATCGATGCTTCTACCCTGTACCGCAAGCGCAAGCAGTACAACCTATGAAATGGCCGCCCATGAAGCTGCGTACGCGGCTTTTCCTCAGCATCTCGACGCTCGTCACCGTGGCGTTGCTGGGGCTGCTGCTGGGTCTGGTCAGCATGCTGCAGATGGCTACAGTGCAACAGCGACTGGTGCGCGATACCACCCATGCCCTGGAAGTGGGGCTGAAGTTGCGCCAGAACCTGGGCGAACAGCTGATGCTGATTCTCGATGAAGACACCGCCCCAGAAAGCCTGCGGCTGCTGCAGGACAACTTCCAGGACCTGCTCAACCAAGGGCTGGAACAAGGCGGTGAGCGCACCGGTTTCAGCAAGGCGAGCAGCAATTACCAGGCCTTCCTCCAGACCTATCGCGACAGCGCCACACCCGCTCGCAGCATGGGTGTCGATCAGCCGCTTGGGGCCGCGTTCAATCAGGTGCGCACCGACCTCATCGATTCCCACAAGCAGGCATTGGACCTGATTACCCGTAGCGAGGAACGCACCCGTGACCGCGCCTTGCTGGTCAGTGGTGTACTCGGCCTGATGGGGTTGGTGGTGTTGGTACTGGGCTTTATCACCGCGCACAACATCGCCCGGCGTTTCGGCCAGCCGATCGAAGCCTTGGCCAAGGCGGCCGACCAGTTGGGCAAGGGCAATTTCGATGTGACCTTGCCGGTCACCCAGGCCGCCGAGCTCAACCAGCTGACCCGCCGTTTTGGTCTGATGGCCGATGCCTTGCGCAAGCACCAGGCCACCAACGTCGACGAGCTGCTGGCCGGCCAGCAGCGTTTACAGGCGGTACTCGACAGCATCGACGACGGCCTGCTGATCATCGACCGTCAGGGCCGCCTCGAGCACCTCAACCCGGTGGCGCAGCGCCAGCTGGGCTGGAACGACAGCCGCTTGGGCAGCAGCCTGGTCGAAGCCCTGCAGCGCCCCGAGCTTGAGCAACAACTGCGCCAGGTTCTGCGCGGGGGCAGCCTCGACCGGCCACCGGACGACCTGAACATGGAGGTCGATGAAGAATCACGTCTGCTCACCTACAGCCTGACCCCGGTCAGCCACCCGCAGGGACCAATCCTCGGCGCGGTGATGGTGCTGCACGATGTGACCGAGCAAAGGGCCTTCGAGCGGGTGCGCAGCGAATTCGTGCTGCGCGCCTCCCACGAACTGCGTACCCCGGTGACCGGCATGCACATGGCCTTCGGCCTGCTGCGCGAGCGGGTCAAGTTCCCGCCCGAAGCCCGCGAGAACGACCTGCTGGAAACCATCGGCGAAGAAATGCAGCGTCTTACCCAACTGATCAACGACCTGCTCAACTTCTCCCGTTATCAGAGCGGTTTGCAAAAGCTCGAGCTGGCCCCCTGTGCCATCGACGACCTGCTGGACCACGCGCAATCGCGCTTTGCCGAACAGGCCGCGCACAAGCAGATCGAGTTGATCAAGGAACTGGACCCGCCGCTACCGCGCATCCAGGCCGACGTCGCCCAGTTGGACCGGGTGCTGGACAACCTGCTGCACAACGCCATCCGCCATACCGCCAACGGCGGGCGCATCCGCCTGCATGCCAGACGGCATGCAGAACGGGTGATCATCAGCGTCGAGGACAACGGAGAGGGCATTTCCTATGGGCAACAAGCGCGCATCTTCGAGCCTTTCGTGCAGGTAGGTCGCAAGAAAGGCGGCGCTGGGCTGGGGCTCGCGCTGTGCAAGGAAATTGTGCAACTGCACGGAGGGCGCATGGGCGTGTTTTCGCGGCCGGGGCAGGGGACCCAGTTCTACATGGCGTTGCCGGTCTGATTGCTTCAACGCGCCTACACCCGCCGCGGCAGGTGCCCACGAGTCACCAACTCGGCAAACTGCCGGGCGTTCAGCGGCCGGGCAAACAACCAGCCCTGGCCATAATTGACCCCCTCGCTGTTCAGCAGCACCGCCTGGTCCTCGAACTCGATTCCTTCGGCAATTACCCGCAGGTGCAAGTCATGGGCCATGCGGATGATATGCGGGGCCACACCGCTACTGGCGGCATCGTGGCCCAGAGCGTCGATGAATGCCTTGTCGATCTTCAGGCAGTCCACTGGCAGGGTTTGCAGGTAGGCCAGGCTGCAATAACCGGTACCAAAGTCGTCGATCAGCACCTGGTGCCCCACGGCACGTAGCGCCTGCAGATTGTCACGGGCGACCACCACGTCGATCAGGCCGCGCTCGGTCACCTCGAAGGCAATCTGGCTGGGCGCCACTCGATGCAAGGCCAGCAAGCGCGCCGCCACCCGGCCAATACGTGGCACCATCACATCGCAGGCCGCCAGGTTTATCGATATGTATAGCTTGGGGTGCGAGCGCAGTAGCTGTCCTAGCTGTTCAAGCACACGCTGCAGGACAAAGTCGGTGATCTGACGAATCTGCCCGGTATTCTCCGCCAGCGGAATGAAAAGGTCCGGGCTGGTCAGGGTGCCGTCCGGGCGGCGCCAGCGCACCAAGGCCTCGGCGCCCACACAGCGCCGGCTGTCGAGCTCGATGATTGGCTGGTAGAGCACCTGCAGCTCTCCACGGCGCAAGGCATTCTGCAACTCTGAACTCATCGACCGTCGTTGCAGAATCAACTGCAGTACCAACCAACCGATGCAGCAGGCCGCCAGCACGCTACCGGGGAACAGCAACCAGAGCATGCCGTTCATCTTCAACGGCAGACTGGCCCTCGGGGCAATCAGCACCAACTGGTAATCCGGCGACTTGGTCGGCATTCGGTAGATCAGCCGATCACTGAGTTCCAACAGCGACTTGTGGCTGGTCGACCAGGCCGAGGGTGGTGGCCATACCTGTGGCGGGCCAAGCACCGGAATGGCCCGGGCGCCGTTGTCCAGCACCACCACCAGGCTGCCACCTGGGGGCAGGTCCACCACATCGGTCAAATGCCCACGGGAGGTGGAAACCAGAAACTTGCCCCGACCCAGCATCAGTGCTGCCAGGTTCTCGTTCGGCTCGGTGGTGGTGTTAAGCCAGTAGCTGTACGTCGGCCCCTGGATATCTGGCGCCCGCAAGGGAACGAACGCTCGCTCATCACCGCGGTTGGAGCAGGCAACATTGCCATCTACATAAGCCGCTTCATAGATGAAACGCGAGTTCAGGCCAACCTGCTGCAAGGCTGCCAGCATTGCCGGGCTGCAGCCGCGCAAGGGTTGGGCCTGCAGCAGGTCGACCCCTTCGCGCAATTGGCCGAACACCTGTTCGAGCCGTTCCAGAAAACGCTCGCCCTGGGCATTCATCTGTTCGCTTTCGCTTTGTTTCATTTGTTGCAGGGCAATGCCGATGCTGGCAGAGAGCAACACCGCGGCGCTGGCCAGCGCTGCCAAAGTGGCCAGCATCCAGGGACGGTAAAAAATTTGGCGCAGCAAGGCGATGAAGGCTGACATCGAAGGCATCCAGTTGATAACCAAGGTATAGCAACGGAATCAATAATCACCCTCACCGTTTGGCGCTTCGCTGCAATCCACCCACGCGCTTTGTAGAAACAGCCTTGTGGCTGCGATGCGACCGTTAAGTCGATACAACTGCGTCGACCCAACTCGCCTCTTCGCAGCGCAAGGCTTTGCAACAAGGACCCCGCCCGCCGTGACTCAACGCATGCGGTTTAGTACCTGCAGCATCGCTGCTGTCTGCGCATCAGGCATGCCGTCGAAGCGCTGCGGGCGGAAGCGCATCTGGAAGGCGGCGATCACATGACGTGTGGCGACATCCAGCACGCCGGTCTGCTCGATCTGATAGCCAAACCGTGCCAGCTCCTGCTGGTACCAGCCAACGCTTGGCGGGTTGACGCTGAAGTAGGCTTGCTGCCGTGCCACGGCGTTGGCATCCGGCCAGATACCCAGCCCGGCGTCGGCCAGGCGCTTCCACGGGAACAATGGCCCCGGGTCCAGCTTGCGCAGCGGGGCGATGTCACTGTGGCCGATGATATGGCGTGGTTCGATGTTGTTGCGTTTGACAATGTCCTTGAGCAGCGCGATCAGCGCCTGGACCTGCGCCTCGCTGTAAGGGTGCCAGACCCGGCCGTTCGGGGTGTCGGTGAAGCCCGGGTTGACGATCTCGATACCAATGGACGAGGAGTTCAGCCAGGTGCGCCCCTGCCACTGGCTCTCACCGGCATGCCAGGCGCGACGGTTTTCATCCACCAGCTGATACACAGTAGCCGGGCCATCGCCGATCAGGTAATGGCTGCTGACTTCACCATGGGTAAGCAGCGCCAGGGAGCGCTCCAGCGAAGCATTGGTGTAATGCAGGACAACGAACTGGATGCGGTTGTCCTGATTGGCCGAAGGGTGACTGCGGTCGATACGCAGGCCCGTCGAGCAACCGGCGACAGACAACAGCAAAAAGGAAATCAGGGTTTTTTTAAGCGTGGAAAGCACGTCAGTGGCCTCAGCGTATGAGCGCTACAGTATAACGTGCTCACCTGCGCTGTGCCTGCCGGACAGCGGCTGGCTAGCCATGCTCGACGCGATTACGCCCCAGCTCCTTTGCCCGGTACAGCGCTGCATCGGCCCGTTTGAGCACCTGGTCGCTGCGTTCGCCAGAACGGAATGCACCCAGGCCGATGGAGGTGGTGATCACCACCCGTTCTCCCTTGAAGTGGAATGGGCAGGCTTCGACTGTGGCACGCAACACCTCGGCCACTTGCGCAGCGACTGCGGGCGTAGTCTGCGGCAGCAGCAAGACGAATTCCTCGCCGCCAAAACGGGCGATGAAATCCCGGCCCCGCAGACGCTTGCGCAACTGGTCGGCCACGATCTTGAGGACCTTGTCCCCAGCCAGATGACCATAGTTGTCGTTGATACGTTTGAAATGGTCCAGGTCAAGAATCGCCATCGCCAGATGGCCGCCGTTTTCCTGCCAGTCAAGCATTTCGCGTTCGACTCGCTCGCTCCAGGCCGCACGGTTGGGCAGGCCGGTGAGCGGGTCCAGCAGGGCTTTCTGGCGCTGTTCTTCCAGGTGCTCGCGATAGCCAAGCGCCTCATGCTCCATGCTCGCCACCCGCTCCGACAAGCCTTGCAGGCGACCGGCCAGTTCCTGCTCGCGGCGATCACGCTCGTGCTTGTGTTCGTCCATCGTCACCAGCAAGCCTTCCAGGCGGTTTTCCAGAATGTGCTTGAGGCTGTCTACATCGGCGGCACCTTGCACGCTGCTCTGCAGGCCGTCGACGTGCTCACGCAGTTGGCTATCCAGCTCGCGGGCAGCGGTGCTGTTGTCCGCGTGGCCGGCGCTGGCCTCGTGCAGGTGGCTCTGGAAACCTTCCAGGCGTTCATTGAGCTGCTGCAGGTAGGTTTCGAATTCGTGCTGACCGCTGTCGGTGATCGCCAGCATGAGTACTGCCAAGTCATCCAACACCGGGATCAATTCATACCAGTTCAAGCCGCGAGCAACCCGCTCGCGCATTTCCTGCGCCTGAGCCTTGTGTCGCTCGGGCAGGCTGAGGTCATCGAGCAGACCGATCAGGGTCTGCTCGATGTGCGCGGCAACCTGGCTGTAAGGGGGCTCCACTGCGTAGGGCAGGGCATAGGGGCCGTCTTCACCAAAGGTTTCTTCAAGGGCTTGTAAGGGTTCTGCCTCTGCCAACGGCTCGCTGGCGGAAACTTCAGCTTCCGGCAATGGCGCCTTGTCCCTTGGCAACGGGGCTGGCGGCATTTCGGCCGTTTCGATCAGCGCCGGGCCAAATGCCTCCAGCTCAAGCTCGGGCGCTTCGGCCACCTCGGCAGTCGGAGCAGCAGGGGCCGGCAACGGTTGTAGCGCATCGACGTCATCGTGCCGCAATGGCTCGGCACTGCCGGCTGCCTGGGGCACAACCGCGGCTGCAGGCAACGCTACCGGCGCAAGCTCTGCTCCTGCCTGTGCATCTTCCTCACGGCTTCCAAACAACCGCTGCAGAAAACCGGGTCGGGCTTCTTCACTCGGCTTGCCAAGGGCCGACAGCGCGCGCCCCTGCAAGCCGCTCAACTCGCCCAACAGCGGCGGCAGCTCGCGTGACTGGGCAACCCCGCCCTCGAGCTTCTTCGCCAGTTTTTTCAATGGCCGCGAGATATCGCTGGGCAGGGGCAGGCCTTGCAGTTGGCCAACCAGTGCGGTCAGCGCATCGCTGACCTGGTTCATGCGGGTTTCGCGACGCTGTTCGGAATCCAGTACCGCTTTCTCAAGGCGCGGAATCAAGCCAGCGAGGCCGGCGTCCATATTGTCGCTGCGAATGACATCGCGCATTTCCTTCATGCACTCGTCTACCACCTTGTCACTGCCTTCAGCAGCCAGGGTGCTGCGCACCAGGCCTCGGCGCAGCAGGTCAAGACGGGCATCCCAACGGCGCTCGAGCTTTTCTTGCTGCTCGATGCTTTTAAGGTATTTTTCTTTCCAGCGCTCAGCGTCTTCAGTCATGCCCGGGTCCGCAAACGGTGATGGCAATTAGCTCAAAACCGGCAGCGTATCCACAGTCAATGCATCAGGCAATCGAATCTCGACAGCAACGGGAAGGTGGTCCGAAATTGGCTGCGCCAGCACCTCGACACGCTCCAGCGTGAGGCTTGAACTGAGCAGAATATGATCGAGGCAACGCTGCGGTCGCCAGCTGGGGAAGGTGGCCTCGACTTGTGGGGCGACCAGGCCCAAATCGCGCAGCGGCGAATGCTCCAGCAGGTCAGTGGCATGGGTGTTCATGTCACCCATCAGCACCTGGTGACGGTAACCGCCTATCAGCTCGCGGATATAACCCAGCTGCAGGGCGCGGGTCTTGGCCCCCAATGCCAGGTGCATCATCACCACTATCAGCGCATCTTCGCCTTCGCCAAACCGCACCAGAATCGCGCCACGCCCGGCCGGGCCAGGCAACGGATGGTCTTCGAGCAGTTGCGGCTTCAGGCGGCTGAGCACACCGTTGCTGTGCTGGGCAAAACGCCCAAGGTTGCGGTTGAGCTGCTGGTACCAGTAGGGGAAGGCCCCCAAGTGGGCCAGGTGTTCGACCTGGTTGACGTAGCCCGAGCGCAGGCTGCCACCATCGGCTTCCTGCAGGGCCACCAGGTCGAAGTCGCCCAGCAGCCTGCCGATCTTCTGCAGGTTACCGGCACGCCCGTTATGCGGCAGCAGGTGCTGCCAGCTACGCGTCAGGTAATGGCGGTAGCGCTCGGTGCTGATGCCCACCTGGATGTTGAAACTGAGCAGCCGCAGACGGCCATCCTCGGGCAGGCCCGGGGCCTGCAGGTGATGCTCGTTGACCTGCGGCTCGTGCAGGCCAATGCCACGCGTAGCTCTGAAGCGGGGCATGGGTGACGCCGCCTACTTGGCAGCGCGCTCCTTGTCGATCAGCTGGTCGGCGACATTCAGCACGCCTTCCGGTCCGCCGGCAGTCCCCAGGTCGAAGCGGTACTTGCCGTTGACGACCAGGCTCGGTACGCCGGTGATCTCATACTTCTTCGCCAATTCCTTGGCCTGTTTGACCTGGCCCTTGATGGCGAACGAGTCGAAGGTGGCGAGGAACTTGTCCTTGTCCACACCTTGAGTGGCGAGGAAGTCGGCCATCTCGTTCTTGTCGGTCAGGCGCTTGTGCTGGTTCTGGATGGCATCGAACACCGCAGCATGAACCTTGTGCTCGACGCCCATGGCTTCGAGGGTCAGGAACATCTGGCCGTGTGCATCCCACGGGCCACCGAACATGGCCGGTACGCGCTTGAAGTTGACGTCCTTCGGCAGCTTTTCAGCCCAAGGGTTGATGGTCGGCTCGAAGTGGTAGCAGTGTGGGCAGCCGTACCAGAACAGCTCGACGACTTCGATCTTGCCAGGCACGGAAACCGGAACAGGGTTGCTCAGCTCGATGTATTCCTTGCCGGCGACAGGCTCGGCAGCCTGAACGGCAGTCATACCGAATACGCTGGCGGCGACCAGCGCAGCGCTGAGAATCAGTTTACGCATGCTTTACTCCTGAGCAGTCATGGGTCGCCACGACGCGACCTGCACTGAGACAGGCCGGGAAGGGCTCGAGTTCTGTAGTGTAACGGCTGCGGACGGAAAAAAGGGCAGCCCGGCCGCCCTTTCATCATTGACCTACAACATTAACCGAAAGTTAATGCAGGCCCTGGATGTAGCTGGCCAACGCTTCGATGTCATGGTTGCTCAGCTTGCCAGCGATGGTGCGCATGGTCATGGCATCGCCATCGTTGGTGCGGTTGCCTTCGCGGAAGTCAGTGAGCTGCTTGGCCACGTACTGCGAGTGCTGCCCGCCCAGGTGCGGGAAGCCGGCCAGGGCGATGCCCGCGCCGTTGGGCGAGTGGCAGCCAGTGCAGGCCGGCATGCCCTTTTCCAGGTCGCCGCCATTGAACAACGCGCGGCCGCGCTCGACCAGCTTGGGATCGGCGGCACCCACGCTGCCTTTCTGGCTGGAGAAGTAGGCGGCGATATCGGCCAGATCCTGGTCGCTGAATGCGGCCAGCATGCCGGTCATTTCCAGCACGGTACGCTTGCCCGACTTGATATCGTGAAGTTGTTTTTCGAGATAGCGCTGGCCTTGGCCGGCCAGTTTCGGGAAGTTCGGTGCCAGGCTGTTGCCGTCGGGGTTGTGGCAGGCGCCACACACGGCGGTCTTGGCCTGGCCAGCGGCGGCATCGCCTTTGATAGGTTGCGCAGCAGTGGCCGCACCAGCGACACCCAAGGTCAACAGCAGACTCACGACTAGTTTGTTCATCAGCTAATCCAACACGGCTAAGGGTGAAATGTTATGTATCGGGACTGCCGCTCATCCAAAGGATGACCAAACGGTAGTCCTCGGCACTGCAGTCCATGCACAATCCACGCGGCGGCATAGCCTTGAAACCCTGGGTCACGTGCTTCACCAGTACATCCATGCCTTGCGCCAGCCTTGGCTCCCATGCTGCCCGGTCACCCCGTCTGGGTGCCTGTGGCAACTGCCCGGTGTGACAGGCCGCACACGTGCGGTTGTACAACACCTCGGGATCCTGTGTAGCCTGTGCGCTGAAAAACGGCAGGAACATACCGACAGCAAGCAGCCATTTCGCCATGCGGAACGACCTTCAGGGTTGGGGGCCGCGCTGCGTTCTGTTGCGCGAGCTATTGTTCGACACCCCATGCCCGTTCTCCTTCGCTGGGAGAATGAGCACACAAAAACTGGGGCATTATATACTTCCGCCATCCAAACGGAAACGACACCGCTTGCCAGGCTTGGCTCTACAAAGTCAGGCAACACCCACATCGGATATCCCATGCAAGTCAAGAACCCCATCCTCGGCCTCTGCCAGAAAGCCAAATTCGCCCTCAGCGCAGCCAAGGTCGAACAATGCCCGGACGACCAGGGTTACGAGGTGGCTTTTGCCGGCCGTTCCAACGCCGGCAAATCCAGCGCCCTCAATACCCTGACCCATGCCAGCCTGGCGCGTACCTCGAAGACTCCCGGGCGCACCCAGCTGTTGAATTTCTTCAGTCTGGACGATGAACGGCGTTTGGTCGACCTGCCGGGCTATGGTTATGCAAAAGTCCCGATTCCGCTCAAGCAGCACTGGCAGAAACACCTGGAAGCCTACCTGGGCAGCCGTGAGTGCCTGCGTGGCGTGATCCTGATGATGGACGTGCGTCACCCGATGACCGACTTCGACAAGATGATGCTCGACTGGGCCAAGGCCAGCAGCATGCCGATGCACATCCTGCTGACCAAGGCCGACAAGCTGACCCACGGCGCGGGCAAGAACACATTGCTGAAAGTGCAGTCGGAAATCCGCAAGGGCTGGGGGGATGGCGTGACCATCCAGCTGTTCTCGGCACCCAAGCGCCTGGGCGTGGAAGACGCCTACCGTGTGCTGGCGGACTGGATGGAACTGGAAGACAAGCCGGTCGTTTAGTGGTTTGCGCCTGACCCGGGTTTACCCGCGAAAGGGCCGGGCCTGCTCTCCACCCGCCGTTCACCGTTGCCGCCACTACCGTATTCGCGGGTAAACCCGCTCCTACACCTGATCGGGGTTGGACACGCTTTGGTGATTGGGCGCAGGTCCTTGTAGGAGCGGGTTTACCCGCGAATGCAGCGGTGAATTCGACATCGCATTCGCGGGTAAACCCGCTCCTACGGGGGCTCAGTACAAGCCATCCGGCAAATTCCGGGCAAAAAAAACCCCGGACTTCGTATGGGGAGGGGGAAGTTCGGGGTCCAAGTCCGGACCGCTAGGGCGGGGTCCAGATATCTGCCAACACTTAACACAACATAGGAGCATCGAAGGGCTTCACCAGCCATTCAGTTACTCTGAGTTCCGCTTCACCGGTTTAGTTCCGAAGCCCATAAAACTATTTGCGATAGTTTCATGAAACTTAAGCACCCCCGGCACTGAGCGGTGCTCGGATCCGCGTCACTACGTCGCAGATCCTACACAGTTTTACCTGCTCAATCAGTGAGCTTCGTCCCAATTCGCACCAACGCCTGCTTCGACAAGCAGCGGCACATCCAGCTGCGCGGCCTGACTCATGTGCTGGCGAATTTCATCTTTCACCTGCTGCACCAGGTCCTCGCGTACTTCAAGCACCAGTTCGTCGTGCACCTGCAGGATCACCCGGGCATCCAGCCCGCTCTCGCTCAACCAGTTATCTACCTTGACCATGGCACGCTTGATGATGTCGGCAGCAGTACCCTGCATCGGGGCGTTGATCGCCGTGCGCTCGGCGCCCTTGCGCAGGGCAGGGTTCTTGGCATTGATGTCTGGCAAGTACAGCCGGCGGCCAAACAGGGTTTCGACAAAGCCTTGCTCGGCCGCCTGGGCGCGGGTGCGCTCCATGTAGGCCAGCACGCCTGGGTAGCGGGCAAAGTAGCGGTCGATGTAGTCCTGTGACTGCTTGCGGTCGACGCCGATCTGCTTGGCCAGGCCAAAGGCGCTCATGCCGTAGATCAGGCCGAAGTTGATGGCCTTGGCGCTGCGGCGCTGGTCGGTGGTCACGTCTTCCAGGGCCACACCGAACACTTCGGCTGCTGTGGCGCGGTGCACGTCCAGGTCATTGCGGAAGGCATGCAGCAAGCCTTCGTCCTTGGCCAGGTGGGCCATGATGCGCAGCTCGATCTGTGAATAGTCCGCCGCCAGAAGCTTGTAACCCGGACTGGCGATGAACGCCTGGCGGATACGCCGCCCTTCAGCGGTGCGGATCGGAATGTTCTGCAGGTTCGGGTCGCTCGACGACAACCGGCCGGTGGCCGCCACGGCCTGCTGGTAGGACGTGTGGATACGCCCGGTGCGCGGGTTGATCTGCCCCGGTAACTTGTCGGTGTAGGTGCTCTTGAGCTTGCTCAGGCTGCGGTACTGCATCAGCACCTCTGGCAGCGGGTAGCCTTGTTCGGCCAGTTCGTCGAGCACTGCTTCGGCGGTGGATGGCTGGCCCTTGGCGGTCTTGCTCAGCACCGGCATGCCCAGCTTGTCGTAAAGAATCGTGCCCAGCTGCTTGGGCGAGCCGAGGTTGAACGTCTCACCGGCGAGCTCGTAGGCACGCAGCTCCAGCTCAGCCATCTTCACGCCCAGCTCACCGCTCTGTACTTTCAACAGCTCGGCATCGACCAACGCACCCTGGCGCTCGATCCTGGCCAGCACCGGCACCAGCGGCATCTCGATATCCATCAGCACCGGTTGCACGCTCGGCGTCTGTGCCAGGCGGGCCTGCAATGCATGGTGCAGGCGCAGGGTGATGTCGGCGTCTTCGGCGGCGTAGGGGCCGGCCTTGTCCAGGTTGATCTGGTTGAAGGTAAGCTGCTTGGCACCCTTGCCGGCGATGTCCTCGAAGGCGATCGTGGTGTGGTCGAGGTACTTCTGCGCCAGGCTGTCCATGTCATGACGGGTGGCGGTGGAGTTCAGCACGTACGATTCGAGCATGGTGTCGTAGGCCACGCCGCGCATCTCGATGGCGGGGGAGCCATTGGCGAGGATGTTGATGTCGTACTTGGCGTTCTGCCCGACCTTGGCCTTGGCCGGGTCCTCCAGCAGTGGCTTCAGCGCCAGCAGCACGGCCTCGCGGTCCAGCTGGGCCGGCGCGCCTTCGTAATCGTGGGCCAGCGGCACATAGGCCGCTTCATGCGGCTCGACTGCGAAGGACAGGCCGACCAACTGCGCCTGCTGGGCGTCCAGGCCGGTGGTCTCGGTGTCGAAGGCAAATAGCGGTGCCTGGCGCAGCTTCTCCAGCCAGGCGTCGAAACGGGCCTGGTCGAGAATGGTTTCGTATTTGGGCTCGATCTTGGCCGCAGGCTCCACGGCCGGGGCGACATCATCACCAGCCTTGGCCGCATCGCGCTGCACTTCGGCGACCCAGCTCTTGAACTCCATCTCGGTGTACAACGCCAGCAACGCCTCGCGGTCAGGTTCACCGCACACCAGCGCCTCGACCTCCACATCCAGCGGCACGTCAACCTTGATGGTGGCCAGCTCGTAGGACAGGAATGCCGCGTCGCGGTGCTCCTCCAGCTTGGCCGGCAAGGTCTTGGCGCCGCGAATGGCCAGCGCTGGCACCTTGTCCAGGTTGGCGTAAAGGTCGCTGAGACCGCCGCCGATACCGGTCAGCAGCCCCACCGCCGTTTTTTCGCCCACACCCGGCACGCCGGGGATGTTGTCGACCTTGTCACCCATCAGGGCCAGGAAGTCGATGATGTGTTCCGGGCCGACGCCGAATTTCTCGTGCACGCCAGCCACGTCCAGCACGCTTCCGGTCATGGTGTTGACCAAGGTAATGTGCCCGTCCACCAGCTGCGCCATGTCCTTGTCACCGGTCGAGATGATCACCGGGCGACCCAGGGCGGCGCTGCTGCGCGCCAGGGTGCCGATCACGTCGTCAGCCTCGACGCCCTCCACGCACAGCAGCGGGTAGCCCAGCGCCTTGACGCTGGCGTGCAGCGGCTCGATCTGTACCCGCAGGTCGTCCGGCATGCTGGGGCGGTTGGCCTTGTACTCGGCGAACATGGCATCGCGGAAAGTGCCGCCCTTGGCGTCGAACACCACGGCGAAGAGGCTGTCGGGGTATTGCTTGCGCAGGCTCTTGAGCATGTTCAGCACACCCTTCACCGCGCCGGTCGGCATGCCCTTGGAGGTGGTCAGCGGTGGCAGCGCGTGGAAGGCGCGATAAAGGTAGGAGGAACCGTCCACCAGGACGAGGGGCGCTTGGCTCATGAGCAGAATCAACCTTTTCGACGGGTCCGGCGCTAGAATAGCCAGAATCATTGACGACAAAGGGACTAGGTTATCATGCGCACACTCAATCGCCTGTTACTGCTCGGCCTGTTGGCAACCATGCCTGTCGTCACCCTGGCGGCGGACGACGCCCCCTCGGCCGATCCCGAGGTGACCATTCGCACGGAAGGCGATAAAACCATCCAGGAATACCGGCAGAACGGCTTCCTGTATGCGATCAAGATCACGCCGAAAAACGGCAAGCCTTATTTTCTGGTACGCGCTGATGGCACTGATGCCAATTTCATTCGATCCGACCAGCCGGACATGCTGATTCCGTCCTGGAAGATCTTCGAGTGGTAAGCTGACGCGCACCGTTCACATCAACCCGGCACTTCCCGGCGGAAGTGCCCGTATGGGCAATTTTTCATCATGTCAGTCTTCACCCCCGTGACCCGGCCTGAGCTGGAAACCTTTCTGGCGCCGTACGAGCTGGGCCGTCTGCTCGACTTCCAGGGCATTGCCGCCGGTACCGAGAACAGCAATTTCTTCGTCAGCCTCGAACAGGGGGAGTTCGTCCTGACGCTGATCGAGCGTGGGCCCAGCGAGGACATGCCGTTCTTCATCGAGCTGCTCGATACCCTGCACGGTGCCGACATGCCGGTGCCCTATGCCATTCGTGATCGCGACGGCAACGGCCTGCGCGAGCTGTGCGGCAAGCCGGCATTGCTGCAGCCCAGGCTGTCGGGCAAACACATCAAGGCACCCAACAACCAGCACTGCGCCCAGGTCGGCGAACTACTGGCACACATTCACCTGGCCACCCGCGAGCACATCATCGAGCGCCGCACCGACCGCGGCCTGGACTGGATGCTGGCCTCGGGTGCCGAGCTACTGCCACGCCTGACTGCGGAGCAAGCCGCATTGCTGCAGCCAGCGCTGGACGAAATCAGCGCACACAAGGCGCAGATCCTGGCCTTGCCGCGGGCCAACCTGCATGCCGACCTGTTCCGCGACAACGTGATGTTCGAAGGCACCCACCTGACCGGCGTGATCGACTTCTACAATGCCTGCTCCGGGCCGATGCTGTATGACATCGCCATCACCGTGAACGACTGGTGCCTGGATGAGCAGGGAGCGGTGGATGTGCCACGCGCCCAGGCACTGCTGGCAGCCTACGCGGCGCTGCGGCCGTTCACTGCAGCCGAAGCCGAGCTGTGGCCGGAAATGTTGAGGGTAGGCTGCGTGCGTTTCTGGCTGTCGCGCCTGATTGCGGCCGAGTCGTTCGCCGGGATGGATGTGATGATCCACGATCCGAGCGAGTTCGAAGTGCGTCTGGCGCAGCGCCAGCAGGTGGCTTTGCACCTGCCGTTCGCGCTGTAGACCGCGCCTGCTTCTTCGCGGGCACGCCCGCGAAGGGGCCGGTACAGGCTTACAACTGCTCCAGGCAGCCTGCCAGGTCACCGCCCAGCTTCTCCAGCAAGCGCTCATACCCTTTGCCATCCACCGGATCGGTGCCACCCAAGGCATCCAGCTCGGCCAGGCGAACCGGCAACCCGGCAGTCAGGGTCTCGGCCAATCGCGGCCGCAGTGGTGGCTCGCTGAACACGCAGGTCTTGCCCACTTCCTGAAGACGCTTGCGCATGGCCGCCACATGTTGCGCCCCAGGCTGCACCTCGGATGCCACGCTGAACACGCCCGCGTGCTTCAAGCCATATTCAGCTTCAAAATAGTCGAAGGCTTCGTGGAAGACGAAGTACGGCTTGCCGGCAATACCGGTCACGCGCGCCTTGATACGCCCATCCAACGCATCCAGGCGTTCATCGAAGGCCTTCAGGTTGCTCTGATAGCGAGCCGCATTGGCCGGGTCGACCTGGGCCAGGTCAGCTGCCATTTTTGCCGCGATTACTCGCGCATTGACCGACGATAGCCACAAATGCGCATCCAGGCTGCCTGGGCGGTGATCGTGGTCATGATCGTCATGGTCTTCTTCCTCATGGGAATGGCTGTCCTCGCCAAAGTGGCGCAGCTTCATGCCCGGCAGCGACTGCACAGCCACTGTGGCCTTGCTGCGGCTTCCCAGCACACGCGCAAGGAAGTTCTCCATGTCCGGGCCGATCCAGTACAGCAGGTCGGCATCGCCTACCCGCCGCACGTCGGAGGGACGCAGCGCATAGTGGTGGGGTGAAGCGCCGGGCGGCAGCAGCACGTCAGGGCTGCCAACACCCTCCTGCACGGCAGCGGCAATCTGCTGCAAGGGCTTGATAGTGGTGAGCACACGCACGTCGGCCTGCGCGGATAATGCGATGAAAGCGACAAACAGAGCCAGGAATCGGGACACGGTGGATACTCGAATCTTCAGAAACAGGTAACATAATAACGTCTCTGTCCAGAACCGTCGCTGCCCATGTCCATCACACCGCTGGCCAACCGTCCTCACGACCACTCCCATTGCGTACACAGCGCACTGGCTGAAGCCGACACCTTGTGCACCCGCCAGGGCCTGCGCCTGACAGCCCTGCGCCGCCGTGTGCTGGAGCTGGTGTGGCAGAGCCACAAGCCACTGGGCGCCTACGACATCCTCGCTGTGCTCAGTGAGCAGGACGGCCGCCGCGCCGCGCCGCCCACGGTGTACCGCGCGCTGGACTTCCTGCTGGAAAACGGCCTGGTACATCGCATCGCATCGCTGAACGCCTTCATCGGCTGCAGCCACCCCGAGCACGTGCACCAAGGCCAGTTCCTGATCTGCCGGGCTTGCCATGTGGCCATCGAGCTCGAGCAGAGCAGCATCAGCGAGGCCATCATCAACAGCGCCAAAGGCGTGGGTTTCACCGTCGAGACCCAGACCGTGGAAGTGGTCGGCCTGTGCGGTAACTGCCGGAGCGCGGCATGAGCGACGCCCTGATTCGCCTGGATCAGGTCGGCGTCACCTTTGGCGGCGAGGCGGTGCTCGACAGCATCGACCTGTCGGTCGCCCCAGGCCAGATCGTCACCCTGATTGGCCCCAACGGGGCGGGCAAGACGACCCTGGTGCGCGCCGTACTTGGCCTGCTCAAGCCACATCGCGGCAAGGTATGGCGCAAGCCCAAGCTGCGCATTGGCTACATGCCGCAGAAGATTCAGGTTGATGCCACGCTACCGCTGTCGGTGCTGCGCTTCCTGCGCCTTGTGCCCGGCGTAGACCGCGCGGCAGCCTTGTCGGCGCTGCAGGAAGTGGGCGCCGAGCAGGTCATCGACAGCCCGATCCAGACTATTTCCGGCGGCGAAATGCAACGCGTGCTGCTGGCCCGCGCCTTGCTGCGCGAACCCCAGCTGCTGGTGCTCGACGAACCGGTACAAGGTGTGGACGTGGTCGGCCAGACCGAGCTTTACAACCTCATCACCCGCCTGCGCGACCGCCACGGCTGCGGCGTACTGATGGTGTCCCACGACCTGCACCTGGTCATGAGCGCCACCGACCAGGTGGTGTGCCTGAACCGCCACGTGTGCTGCTCGGGCCACCCTGAGCAAGTCAGCGGTGACCCGGCGTTCGTCGAGCTGTTCGGCAAGACCGCACCGAGCCTGGCCATCTACCACCACCATCACGACCACAGCCATGACCTGCATGGCTCGGTGGTCGCCCCTGGCACCCATGTTCACGGAGAGCACTGCAAGCATGGCTGATTTTCTTCTCTACGCCTTGCTTGCCGGCTTGTCCCTGGCACTGGTTGCAGGCCCACTGGGCTCTTTCGTGGTATGGCGGCGCATGGCCTATTTTGGCGACACCCTGTCTCACGCCGCGCTGCTCGGTGTGGCCTTGGGCTTTGCCCTGGATGTCAGCCCCGCACTGGCGGTAACCGTGGGCTGCCTGTTGCTGGCGATTCTGCTGGTGACATTGCAGCAACGCCAGCCGCTGGCCTCCGACACCCTCCTGGGTATCCTGGCCCCCAGCACCTTGTCGCTGGGCCTGGTGGTGCTGAGCTTCATGCACGATGTGCGCATCGACCTGATGGCTTACCTGTTCGGCGATCTGCTGGCCATCAGCACCACCGACCTGGCCTGGATCCTCGGCGGCAGTGCACTGGTCCTGCTGCTGCTCGCTGTGCTGTGGCGGCCGCTGCTGGCGGTTACCGTGCACGAAGAACTGGCCATGGTAGAAGGCCTGCCCGTGGCCGGCTTGCGCATGGCGCTGATGCTGCTGATCGCGGTGGTGATTGCGGTTGCCATGAAAATCGTTGGCGTGTTGCTGATTACCTCACTGCTGATCATTCCTGCCGCTGCGGCACAGCGTCACGCCCGCTCACCAGAGCAGATGGCCCTGGGTGCCAGCCTGCTGGGTGTCACCGCAGTGTGCGGCGGCCTGGCCATGTCCTGGTTCAAGGACACCCCCGCCGGGCCCTCGATCGTGGTCTGCGCCGCGGTGCTATTCTTGCTGAGCCTGGCTCTGCCAAAACGCTGAAAAGCAAGGCGTGTGCAGGCACGCCTTGCAACCTTCGGCCCGTAAAGGGTCTGTAAGGCCTATTTTCGAGCGTGCGCACCTGGGTGTAGACTTGCTCGCTTTTTGCGCAAATAGAGAGTCGCAGGAATGAAGCCGTTCGCCTCCCGTTATCTGCTTGTTGCCGCGTTTTCCCTGATCCTGGCTGCCTGTTCCAATGCGCCGGTCGAACAGGCCACCGCACCTGCTCAAGCAGATGCCTGGCAGCAGTTGCAACAGAACATCGCCAGCAATGAGCTGGCTACCGCCGAAGACCAGCTTGCTGCACTGCAGGCCCAGTCGCCGGATGATGCACGCCTGGAGCAATACCAGCGCCAACTGGCCGAAGCTTACCTGCAACGTAGCCAGATCGTTCTGCAGAAGGGCGATGTAAACGCGGCAGCTACCGCGCTGGCCCGTGCCCGGGCACTGATGCCGCAGGCGCCAGCGGTCACCGGCGGGGATGCCGTGACCCAGGCCCGCAAGGCCGAGCTGGAAAAGGCTGAAGCGGCGCTGAAAGCCGCCGAGGCCAAGCCCGAGGCACGCATCATCGACCCGACAGCGCCAAGTACCGTGGTGGCCTTGAAGACCACTGACAGCCGTGCGCTGCGCCGCCAACTGGACGACATTGCCGCCGATGTGGTGAGTTACCAGTGTGAGGTGGTATTCCAGGTACCGCGCACCGAGGATGCGCCTTGGCTGAAGACCTTGCTGGAAAAGCGCGTGCGCAAGATTGACAGTGGGTTCGAGCTGAAGCAGAAGCATCAGATCCAGCGCTCGCTGCCGGCGCAGGTGGTGCTG
>NZ_JAOCDI010000043.1:0-49917 GCF_029840855.1 Pseudomonas sp. GD03862 | reverse complement strand
AAGCCAGATCAACAGCCAGATCAACAGCCAAGATCAACAGCCACATCAACAGCAGAGGGTTGGCTGTGCTGATCTTCGTCATTCCAACGCAGCGCCATTTCGCCTATTGTCGATGCTCCCTTCCCCAAACCATTGGCAAACCCATGGAGAACGTCATTGTCATCACCGGCGGCAGCCGCGGTATCGGCGCCGCCACTGCGCTGCTGGCCGCCCGCCAGGGCTACCGCATCTGCATTAACTATCACGCCGATGACCAGGCCGCCGAAGCCATCCTCAGCCAGGTCCGCGCCCTGGGCGCCGAGGCCATCGCGGTGCGCGCCGACGTCAGCGTCGAAGATGAAATCATCCAGCTATTCCTGCGCGTCGACGATGAGCTCGGCCCGGTCACCGCACTGGTCAACAACGCCGGCACCATCGGCCAGCAGAGCAGGGTCGAGGACATGTCCGAGTTCCGGCTGCTGAACGTCATGAAGACCAACGTCGTCGGCCCCATGCTCTGCGCCAAGCACGCCCTGCTGCGCATGGCGCGCCGGCATGGCGGGCAAGGCGGGGCCATCGTCAACGTATCATCGGTCGCCGCACGCCTGGGTTCGCCCAACGAGTATGTCGACTATGCCGCCTCCAAGGGCGCGCTTGACACCTTCACCATCGGCCTGGCCAAAGAAGTGGCAGGCGAGGGCGTGCGCGTCAATGGCGTACGACCAGGCTATATCCATACCGGTTTCCATGCGCTTTCGGGTGACCCGGATCGCGTCAGCAAGCTTGAACCTGGCTTGCCCATGGGCCGAGGAGGGCATCCCGAGGAAGTGGCCGAGGCCATCCTCTGGTTGCTTTCGGACAAAGCCTCCTATGCCACCGGCAGCTTCATCGACCTGGGCGGCGGGCGCTGAGCGCCCGTCAAGGTTCCAGCAGCTCGCGAACCCGCTCTGCCAGTGCTTCCAGTTCGAACGGCTTGGTCAACACCAACGTACCTTGCAGCGGTTGGCCGTCGCTGAGCGCCGCGCTCTCATCGTAGCCGGTGATCAACAGCACCTTGAGGTCCGGGTAGCGCTCACGGCAGCGTTCGGCTACCTGGCGGCCATTCAGGCCGCCAGGCAGGCCGACATCGCTCAGCAGCAAGTCTGGCCGTTCGCCGCTTTGCAGGTGGGTGAGGGCAGACGGACCGTTCTCGAAGGCGTCCACCCGATAGCCCAGCTCTTCCAACACTTCGCCGATCACCAGGCGCAAGGCAGTCTGGTCTTCAACCAACAGAATGCGTTTGGCAGCCTCGCTGCTTCTTTGCAAGGGCGCGCGCGGAGGTTTACTGACTGGCGCCTGGGCTTGCTCGTGGTGGCGGGGTAACAGCAGCTCGATGCGGGTACCCTCGCCAGGCGCCGACAGCACCCGTAATTGCCCACCCGACTGGCGCACGAAGCCATAGGTCATGGACAGACCCAGGCCGGTGCCCTGGCCCATCGGCTTGGTGGTGAAGAACGGCTCGACTGCGCGCTCGACAACTTCAGCCGACATGCCGCTACCGTTGTCGACGATGCTCAGCCGCACGAACTCGCTGGCCGGCAGTTCCATTGCCACGGCCTGCTCGTCGTCAAGCAGCAGGTTGTCGCCGATGATCTCGATCACACCCCCGGCAGGCATGGCATCGCGCGCGTTGATGCATAAGTTGAGCAAGGCGCTTTCCAGTTGGGGAGGGTCGATGAAGGTCGGCCACAGCTGGCTGGCGAAGCGGCTGCTCAGGGTAATCGCCGGGCCGATGGTGCGGCGCAGCAGGTCTTCCATGCCAGCCACCAAGGTGGCCACTTGCGTGGAGCAGGGTTGCAGGGTCTGCTGGCGGGAGAACGCCAGCAGCCGGTGCACCAGCGACGAGGCCCGCTGCGCCGCGCTGCTGGACAGCTCCAGCAAGGGCGCCAGGGCGTCGAAGCGTGACTGGTCCAGGCGTTGACGCATCAACTCCTGGGCGCCCAGGATGCCGCCCAGCAAATTGTTGAAGTCGTGGGCAATGCCGCCACTGAGCTGGCCTACGGCCTCCATCTTCTGTGCCTGGCGCAGCGCCGCTTCGGCCTTGGCCAAGCGTTCCTGCTCCTGCACTCGCTCACTGATGTCATAGGCGAACAGAAACGCGCCCTGTACCTCGCCTATGGGGTCGCGCAAGGCGTTGAAGCGCAACTCATAATGACGCACCGCGGGGGGCTTGCCGAAGGTGCCGATCTCGATGAACTGCTCGCCTGCCAGGGCGCGCTGCCACATCGGCAGAATAGGCGTCTGGCCGGCGGTGCCATCCTCGAACAACCCGGGCAGGTAGTCGCCGATTTCGGGTGTCCTCCCGTACAGCAGGTGGAAGTCATGCCTGGCTTGGCGATTGACAGCGAGCCAGCGCAGGTCCTTGTCGACCACATGCACATTGACCACACTGTGATCGACCAGCTCGGCAAACAAGCGTCGCTCCGCCAGTGCGGCATTCACCCGTTGTTCGAGCTCTTCGTTCAGGCGCTGCAGGGCCTGCTCTGCACGCCGGCGCTCGGTGACATCCTTGAACAATACCGCTACCTGGCGTTTCTCGGCAGGTTCTATGCGAAAAGTGGTCACCGACAGCACGTGGCCCGTGGCAATCAGTTCCTGCTCGAAGTGCAGCGGTTCGCCGGTGCGAAGCACCGCGCCATAGCGGGCCACCCAGTCATCCGCCTCATCGGGCACCATCTCGCGCAGTTTTTGCCCGACCACGTTGGGGATGCCGGCGTGTTTGGCATAGGCTGCGTTGGCCAGCACGTGCACGTAGTCACTCAGGGGGCCATGGGGGCCATCGAAGAACTCGATGATGCAGAAGCCTTCGTCCATGGTGTCGAACAGTGAGCGATAGAAGTCCTGGTCGTGCGCCTGGTGGCTTGCAAGCCGTTGCTCCAGCAGTGTGTTCTGTCGCTGGAGGTCTTCGACTTGTTGGCGCAGTGAGTTCAGATCACGAGAAGGCATGCCTGCGTCCGGCCAATGAAAAGTCCTGACTTTAACGTGTTCACCTGCAGGCGAATAGCCACTCAGGGTGACTGGGCGGTGCTCCCCAGCAGCCGTTCAAGCGCCTGGGCAAGTGCTTGCAGATCGAAGGGCTTGGCCAGCAGTTCGGTGCGCCGGTGGGGCCGCGCATTTGCCGTACTGTGCGCAAGGTCATAGCCTGTGATCAGCAGCACCGCGGCATGCGGTGCAATATCTCGACAGGCGTCCGCGAGTTGGTAGCCATCGATACCCCCGGGCAGGCCGACATCGGTGATCAGCAAGTCTGGCGCAGGGGCTTCCTGCAAGGCCTTGTATGCCTGGCGGCCATCTTCGAATGCTTGAACTTCATGGCCCTGGTCCAGCAATACCTCCAGCATGACCAGGCGCAGGGCCGGCTCGTCTTCCACCAGCATCACCTTGCACACGCGCTGCTGAAGTGAGACCGCAGGTGCAGTCCCCTCGACGTGGGGGCAGGGTGAAGCGGCGGCGACGCTTTCATCGCAGGGGAGATACAGGTTGATGGCGGTACCCTGGCCAGGCGTGCTGTCGATGACCAACTGGCCACCGGATTGCCGCACAAAGCCGTAGACCATGGACAACCCAAGGCCAGTGCCCTGGCCGAGCGGCTTGGTGGTGAAGAAGGGCTCAAGGGCGCGCTGCATCACTGCTTTGGACATACCCATGCCGGTGTCTTCAACGCGGATACGCAGAAACCGGCCAGCGGCCAGGCGCAGTTGCCTGGCTTCGGCGCCTTGCACTTCGACATTGGCGCAACCAATGCTCAAGGTGCCGCCAAGCGGCATGGCGTCTCGGGCGTTGATGCACAGGTTGAGCAGCGCATTTTCCAGTTGCTGTGCGTCAATTCGGATGGGCCATTGTCCGGCATGCGTCTGGTCGTGATAGTCGACATAGGGGCCGGTGGAGCTGCTGATCAGGTCGTGCATGCCGGCCACCAGTTGCTGTACATCGACCCGTTGCGGGACCAGCGTCTGCTGCCGTGAGAATGCCAGCAAGCGCTGCACCAAGGCTGCGGCGCGTTGGGCATTGTGCCGGCTGAGTTCAAGCAGCTGCGCGGTGTCCGCCAGGCGTTGCTGCACCAGACGTTGCCCGGCCAGTTCCAGGGCGCCAAGGATGCTGGCCAGCAGGTTGTTGAAGTCATGGGCAATCCCGCCGGTCAACTGGCCGACCGCCTCCATTTTCTGCGCCTGGCGCAGTGCTTCTTCGGCCTGCTGCAGGCGTTCCTGTTCGGTCACGCGCTGCGTGATGTCATAGGCGAACAGGTAGCCGCCCTGAATTCGCTGCTGAGCATCGAGCCACGGGTGGTAGCGAATTTCGTAGTGGCGTGGTGCGTCGTCCAGCCCGAAGGTGACGGTGTCGATGAACGCTTCCCCCGCCAGTATGCGCGGCCATATCGGGGCCAGGCGGCCCATGATGTCGGGTTGACCGGTCAGGAACTGGGGTACGTAGTCGCCAATCTGCGGCACGAAGCCTCGGTAACGCTCGAAGGTTTCGCGCGCCGTGCGGTTGATGGCCAACAGGCGCATCCTGCGGTCGGCAGCAAACACGTTGGCCGGGCTGTTGTCGAGCAGTTCTCCAAGCAGCCTGTCATGCGCCTGGACGCTGTCTTCGCGCTCTGCCAGGCGTGCTTCCAGTTCTGCGACACGCGCTTGCAATTGTGCAAAGGACGCAAGCGTATCTGGCTGCATGACGAAGGCCTGATGATCGGATCGAGCAACTATAGTTGCCCCTCGGGCCCCTCGCTATCAGAACGAGCGAATGATCCGCCCGAGGGTTTCCATGGCCTGTTCGGCGCCGTCATGCCAGGGGCTGCCGTAGTTCAGGCGGATGCAATTGCCGAAGCGTCGGGTGGGCGAAAAGATCGGCCCGGGCGCGATGCTGATGCCTTGGGCCAGGGCCATGTGGAACAGCTTGAGGGCGTCCATCTGCTCGGGCAGTTCCAGCCACAGGAAGTAGCCGCCGGAGGGCTGGCTGACCCGTGTCTGCGCCGGGAAGTGGCGGGCGATGGCTGCCAGCATGTTGGCCTGCTGGCCCTCCAGCGCGTAGCGCAGCTTGCGCAGGTGGCGGTCGTAGCCGCCGTGTTGCAGGTAGTCGGCGATGGCCGCCTGAGCCGGCATGGAGGCACACAGGGAGGTCATCAGTTTCAACCGCTCGATCTTCTGCGCAAAGCGCCCGGCGGCCACCCAGCCAATGCGATAGCCCGGTGCCAGGCTTTTGGCGAACGAGCCGCAGTGCATGACCAGGCCTTGGGTGTCGAAGGCCTTGGCGGGTTTGGGCGCCTGTTGCGAGTAGTACAGCTCGGCGTACACGTCGTCTTCGATCAACGGCACCTGATGGCGCGCCAGCAACTCCACCAGGGCCTGTTTCTTGGCCTCCGGCATGCTTGCACCTACCGGGTTCTGGAAGTTGGTCATGCACCACACGGCCTTTACCGGGTGCTTTTCCAGGGTCTGCGCCAGCACCCCCAGGTCCATGCCCTCGCGCGGGTGCACGGGGATTTCCACGGCCTTGAGCTTGAGCCGCTCCAGCACCTGCAGGCAGGCATAGAAGGCCGGGGCCTCGATGGCGACCAGGTCGCCCGGCTGGGTCACGGCCTGCAGGCACAGGTTCAGGGCCTCCAGTGCGCCGTTGGTGATCAGCAGCTCTTCCATCGGCAGCATCAGCCCACCGACCATGTAACGCAGGGCGATCTGCCGGCGCAGCTGCGGGTTGCCGGGGGACAGATCGGTCACCACCATGCGCGGGTCCATGCTGCGGCTGGCACTGGCCAGTGAGCGGGACAGGCGTTGCAGCGGGAACAGTTCAGGGCTGGGAAAGGCTGAGCCGAAGGCAATGGTGTTGGGGTCCTTGATCGAGTCGAGGATCGAAAATACCAAGGCGCTGACGTCGACATCGGTAGACTCGCTCACCGGTTGCAGCGCCTGCGGCTCGCTGAACTGACGCGGAACGTGGGCGTTGACGAAATACCCGGAGCGCGGCCGGGCGCGGATCAGCCCGCGCCGTTCCAGCAGGTAATAGGCCTGGAACACGGTAGACGGGCTGACCCCGTGGGTCTGGCTGGCGTAGCGCACGGACGGCACGCGCTGGCCGGGGCCCAGCACCCCGGAGCGGATCAGTTCGGCAATGTCATCGGCGAAGCGTTCGTAGCGTTTCATTCTGGCCTTCTGTCCAAGCCTGGCAGGCAAGGTGGCGTGAGTGTAAAGGATCAGCGGTTCATGGGGGCGACGAAGCGACTGTGCGCCACGCTGCGAATAGTGGGGTCGTCTCGCTCGCTGATTTCAAAGCTCAGCGTCTGCGAGCTGCTGCTCGGGCGCTCGGCGAGCATCGCCACCGACACCGGCAGTTCGCTCATTTCGCCAGCAGGGATGACCAGTGCGCTATTGCCCTGCAGGGTGAAACCGTCAGCGTCCAGCAGGCGCAATTGATAGTGCTGGGTACGTTCGGTCTTGTTGATGACTTTGAGCAGGTAAATGTTCTCGATCTGGCCTTGGGCGTTTTCGCGGAACAGGCCGCGGTCCTTGATCACATCCAGCGATACCATCGGGCGCATCTGCAGGGCCACCACCAGTGCCCCGATCATGACCAGCAGTGCGGCAGCGTAGCCCAACAGGCGCGGGCGCAGCCAGTGCGTGGTACCGCCTTGCAGGCTGTGCTCGGACTTGTAGCCAATCAGGCCGCGGGCGTAACCCATCTTGTCCATTACTCCGTCACAGGCGTCGATGCACGCGGCACAGCCGATGCAAGCCATCTGCAAGCCATCACGGATGTCGATGCCGGTGGGGCACACCTGCACGCATAGGGTGCAATCGATGCAGTCGCCCAGTCCCTGGGCACCGACGTCACTGCCTTTCTTGCGCGGACCACGGGCTTCGCCACGACGCGGGTCGTAAGCGACCGCCAGGGTGTCCTTGTCGAACATCACGCTCTGGAAGCGCGCATACGGGCACATGTGCAGGCACACCGCTTCACGCAGCAGGCCGGCATTGATGTAGGTAGCGGCCGTGAAGAACAGCACCCAGAACAGTGCCACACCGCCCAGTTGCAAGGTGAGCAATTCTGCGGCCAGTGGCCGGATCGGGGTGAAGTAGCCGACGAAGGTCAGCCCCGTGAGCACGCCAATGGCCAACCACAGGCTGTGTTTGAGCGTGCGACGGGCCAGTTTGTTCAGGCTCCAGGGCGCCGCGGCCAGCTTGATGCGCTGGTTGCGGTCCCCCTCGGTAACCTTTTCGCACCACATGAATAGCCAGGTCCAGGTGCTTTGCGGGCAACTGTAACCGCACCAGACGCGACCGGCGTAGACGGTGATGGCGAACAGGCCAAAGGCACAGATGATCAGCAGCGCCGACAGCAGGATGAAGTCCTGGGGCCAGAAGGTGGCGCCGAAGATGTGGAACTTGCTGTTTCCCAGGTCCCACAGTACGGCCTGGCGGCCGTTCCAGTTCAGCCAGGCCGTGCCGAAGAACAGCACGAACAGGGCGCCGGCAAAGCCGATGCGCAGGTTACGGTAAAGCCCGGTAAAGCTGCGGGTATGGATGCCGCTGTCGGTGCGTCGTGCTTGGATGCTGGCTGGGGCGGTGGCGATCTCTGTAAAAGGGATTCTATCGTTCATGGTTCGGTGCTCATCAGGCCTCGATCAGGCATGAGCACTATGGCGCTGAAGCTGTTATCAGCACAGGTTCAGATTTTACGATAAAAACCATATCAGATTTGCCGCATAGCCCCGGCAGGCCTCATATCACCGAGCCTGGCGCGCTGGCCTTCAGATGCCTGCGGCTATCCACCGCACCCGCCACGGTCAGTGCATCGGCCTCGGTTTCGGTAATGGGCACGCGTTGGCCGGCCAGTATGGCCACCGACATGCGCAACTGCTCGTCGGTGATGATCTCGATATCCGGGCCTTCGCCCTCGATGCGCAGGCCTTCGCCGATCAGCGTGCAGCGGCGGGTGGTTTCGTCGATTTCAATGGGCATGGTGAGGTCCTCCCGGGGTGATTACAGGGTGGACCACGGTCAGGGGCCAGTTGCTGCATCAGCAAGCTGAGCGGCACTTTGCAGTACGTGTGACGGTCAACCTTGCATAGGGCAGGCCTGCTGACGTGGCAGGCGGATTCATAAAGCTCAAGCAGGGGAAACAACTGCGATGGACGTCATCTGGCAAGCAATCCAGGCGGAATTCGCCGATGTCACCGATGAGCGCGAGGTGACGCAAATCCTTGTGCGCTTGCTGATGGCTGCTGTGCTTGGCGCAGTACTGGGCTTCGAGCGCGAACACAAGGGCAAGTCTGCCGGGGTGCGTACCCATATGCTGGTGTCGCTGGGGGCCGCCCTGTTCGTTCTGTCGCCCAGTATGGCGGGGTCCGACGAACAGGCACTCAGTCGGGTGATCCAGGGCATCGTTGCCGGTATCGGTTTTCTCGGTGCGGGTACCATTCTGAAGGGTAACGGCCAGGACACCAGCCATGTGAAGGGCCTGACGACCGCTGCCGGGCTATGGATGACCGCTGCCATCGGTACGGCGGCTGGCATGGGACGCGAAGCCACGGCGCTGATCAGCACGGTACTGGCCCTGCTGGTACTGGGCACGATGCCGTTGCTGGTGGAGAAGGTCGAAGGGCAGGATGAGGAGAAGCAGAAGGAGGAAGAGGGCAGGAAGCACTGAGGGGAGCCGAAGCTCCCCTCAAAGCGTTGTTGCCTGCTCTTTTTTTATTATTGGGACCGGCCTTTTGTTGTTTTTGTCGGCTTGTCCTGGTGTTGCGGGCGACCCCCATGCGGGGTCAAGAGCAAACGTATTTTTTTGAGCGCTGACCTGCTTTCATCATTGCTGATCCGAACCTGGCTGCCGCTACCTTGAGGTAGTTTTATTGTTCTGTGCCAGACCGCGGGGCGAACCCCTGAAAAGCGTGTCGACTCCAAAAAAATCTGCTTGCTACGCCTCTGCCGTGTTGTTCTTGTTATGTCAGAGCCGTTACCTGTTGTTTTTATTGGGTATCGCGTTTTTTTTGTTGTTGTACCAGAGATATAGCAGGGTGCGTGCCAACTTTTGGAAACCCTTTAAAATCAATGAGTTAAGAATATTGGTCGACACCACCCAGCCTGAAATTCTGCCGATTTGTTTCCCTGTTACCCGATTTTTTGCTGTGAAATGTGCGGGAGGTAACACTTCACCCACACCAATGTGACACCCGTGTGACCTATCGTGCGCTGCACGCCCGTGCTACCCGCGACCCGTTGTCGCGGCCCAGCACGTCGCTGATGCGCTGGCCGGCGGCTATCAGCCGGCCCAGGTCGATGCCGGTTTCAATGCCAAGCCCCTGCAGCAGGTACACAACGTCTTCGCTGGCGATATTGCCGGTAGCACCCTTGGCGTAAGGGCAGCCGCCCAGCCCGGCTACCGAGCTGTCGAATACGCTGATGCCTTCGAGCAGGCTGGCATAGACGTTGGCCAAGGCCTGGCCGTAAGTGTCATGGAAGTGTCCGGCCAACTGCTCGCGCGGTACCTGGGCCGACACCACCTCGAACAGGCGTCGGGTGTCGCCTGCGGTGCCGGTGCCAATGGTGTCACCCAGCGAGACCTCGTAGCAGCCCATGTCGTGCAGGGCGCGGGCCACCGGGGCCACCTGCTCGGCGCTGACCTTGCCCTCGTAAGGGCAGCCAAGCACACATGACACATACCCGCGCACGCGCACGCCGTGGCTGCGCGCAGCGTCCATGATGGGTTCGAAGCGCTTGAGGCTTTCGCTGATCGAGCAATTGATGTTGCGTTGCGAGAACGCTTCGGAGGCGGCAGCAAACACCGCTACTTCCTTGACCCCGGCAGCCAGGGCGTCCTCGAAACCGCGCAGGTTCGGCGCCAGTGCGGCATACGTCACACCGGGGCGCTGCTGGATGCCGGCGAACACCTCGGCAGAGCCGGCCATCTGTGGCACCCACTTGGGGGACACGAAACTGCCCACTTCTATATAGGCCAGGCCCGCTTCGGTGAGGTCGTTGACCAGGCGTACCTTGTCGGCGACGCTGATGGGCTGGGCTTCGTTCTGTAGGCCGTCGCGTGGGCCGACTTCAACCAGGCGGACGTGTTTGGGCAAGGACATGGCGGGTTTCCTGTGGCGTTCAGCGGTTGTCTTTGTTGTTCAGGGTGGCGGCCAGGGCTTGTTCGCAGCGTTCCTGGGCGGTGTCCAGTTCCAGTTGCATCTGGTGGATGTCCAGCATCTGCTGCTCCAGCTGGGCGCGGCGCTCGGCAATCTTCGCCAGCATGCTGTTGAGCTGTTTGAGGTTGCCGCTGGTGGGGTCGTACAGTTCGATCAACTCGCGGCACTCGGCCAGGGAAAAGCCGATGCGCTTGCCGCGCAGGATGAGCTTCAGGCTGACCTTGTCGCGCGGTGAGTAGATACGTTCCAGCCCGCGACGCTCAGGGCTGAGCAGGCCCTGTTCTTCGTAGAAGCGGATAGCGCGGGTGGTGATGTCCAGTTCGCGGGACAGGTCGGAGATGCTGTAGGTCTGAGTGCTCATGCTCGGGCTCGGCGTGGGGTATGCGGATATCCTGAGGGCAGGTTGACGTATACGTCAAGAAGAGGCCGCCAAGGATTATTCCGACAACCCTGATCTGCGATACGCATTGGGCGTTTGCCCACTCAAGCGCTTGAACCACCGGGCGAAGTAGGTCGGGTCGGTAAACCCCAGGCTATCCGACAACTGCCCAATGCTCATCCGCGTGTAAATAAGGTTGCGTCGCGCCTCCAGCAACAACCGCTGGTGCACCACCTGCAATGCAGTCTGACCGCTCAGTGCCCGGCACAGCTGGTTCAGTTGCAAACTCGGAATATTCAGCCGCGCGGCAAAGTCTTCAACCGACAGATGCTCGCGGTAATGCGCTTCGACCAGGCGCAAGTATTGCCCCAGCAACAGGCGGTCACGTTCATCACGGTTACGCGGTGCCTGCCCTTGCTGCTGACGGCGGCTGATCCACACCATCAGCGCGGTCACCAACGCTTCCAACATCGCGGCGCGTGCCGGGGCATTGCCTTGGTACTCCCGCTGCAAGGTGTCGACCAGGCTGCGCAGGTGCACGCGGTCATGGCCCAACGGATAACACGCAGGCTGTGCCAGCACCGTCAGTGGCGCGCCCAGGCGCTGTTCCAGGTTCGCTACAAGGGCAGTACCAAAGGTCAGGACATAGCCCTGGATATCGGCGCTGAAGCGAAAGCCATGCACGGTCATCGGTGGCACGACCTGGATCGCCGCTTCGCCGATGGCACTGCGCACCCCCTCGATCTCCACCTGGGCCTGGCCACGCTGTACATACAGCAGCTGGAACAGCTCGGCATGCTGGTGCGGCTTGATCTCCCAGTGATGCAGGCGGCTGCGTGCCGGGATCGACTCGCAGTGCAGCAGGTCGGTGCCGGGCCAGGCCTGATTTTCGCCATACAGCTTGAACAACGGGACGCCGGGGAGGGTGGATTTCATCTGGGTTGGCCTGTCCGTTAATCGAACGCTTTTCGTAAAAGTGCAGGTTTTTTATGGAATAGCACACTTAAACGGCGTTTTCTGCCAGTAAAAATGCAATGGCAAACCCTAACAGCAGATGCCGCCCCGCTGCCAGTCCCAGGCCGGTATCGTCCGAACAGAGACAACAACAATGAAAACTCAGGTTGCAATTATTGGTGCAGGTCCGTCTGGCCTGCTGCTGGGCCAGCTGCTGCACAAGGCCGGTATCGATAACATCATCGTCGAACGCCAGACCGCCGAGTACGTACTAGGCCGCATCCGCGCCGGGGTGCTGGAGCAAGGCACGGTCGACCTGCTGCGCGAGGCCGGCGTGGCCGAGCGCATGGACCGTGAAGGCCTGGTGCACGAGGGGGTCGAACTGCTGGTTGGCGGGCGCCGCCAGCGTCTGGATCTCAAAGCCCTGACCGGCGGCAAGACGGTGATGGTCTACGGCCAGACCGAAGTCACCCGTGACCTGATGCAGGCCCGCGAAGCCAGTGGTGCGCCGATCATTTATTCAGCCGCCAACGTTCAGCCGCATGAATTGAAAGGCGAAAAGCCCTACCTGACGTTCGAAAAGGATGGCCGGGTGCAGCGGATTGACTGCGACTATATCGCCGGCTGCGACGGCTTTCACGGCATCTCGCGGCAGAGCATCCCGGAGGGCGTGCTGAAACAGTATGAGCGGGTTTACCCGTTTGGCTGGCTGGGCCTGCTGTCGGACACACCGCCGGTCAATCACGAGCTGATCTACGCCCACCATGCGCGCGGTTTCGCGTTGTGTAGCCAACGCTCGCAAACACGCAGCCGCTACTACCTGCAGGTACCTTTGCAAGATCGGGTCGAGGAGTGGTCTGACGAGCGTTTCTGGGACGAACTGAAAGCCCGTTTGCCCGCCGAGGTGGCGGCGGACCTGGTCACAGGCCCCGCGTTGGAAAAAAGCATTGCGCCACTGCGTAGCCTGGTGGTCGAACCCATGCAGTATGGTCACCTGTTCCTGGTGGGTGACGCGGCGCACATCGTCCCCCCTACGGGTGCCAAAGGCCTTAACCTGGCGGCCTCGGACGTCAACTACCTGTACCGCATTCTGGTCAAGGTGTACCACGAAGGGCGCGTCGACCTGCTTGCGCAATACTCGCCGCTGGCCCTGCGCCGCGTGTGGAAGGGCGAGCGCTTCAGCTGGTTCATGACCCAACTGCTGCATGACTTCGGTAGCCACAAGGACGCTTGGGACCAGAAGATGCAGGAAGCTGACCGCGAGTACTTCCTGACCTCGCCGGCGGGGCTGGTGAACATTGCCGAGAACTATGTGGGGCTGCCGTTCGAAGAAGTGACCTGATCCGTCATTGCGCAAACCTGGCACTCATGCAGGGAGCAAGGGCTGCATTGGTCAGCGAATGGCTTGCCGGTAATTACACCAAGGCTTGAAGTCGAGACTGCGTATGACCGACAGTGCTTCGCTGAATAGGTGATGGCAGGATGCATGACGATGAAATATCCCACCCCGCTGATCGGCGCTCTGTGCCTGCTGGTTACCAGTAACTGGGCCGGTGCCGACCAGGTATTGCCCGCGCCACCGGAACTGGCCTCCGGCTACCGCAGCGGTTTGCAGCCTGTGCACGCCAGCCGGCACATGGTCGCCGCAGCCAACCCGCTGGCCAGTGAAGCGGGGCGGGCGATGTTGCGTGCCGGCGGCAGTGCGATTGACGCCGCCATCGCCATGCAGATGGTGCTGACACTGGTCGAGCCGCAGTCCAGTGGGATCGGCGGCGGGGCGTTCATCCTGTATTGGGATGGCAAGCGCGTGCAGGCATTCGACGGGCGTGAGGCAGCACCTGCGGCGGTGACGGAAAAGCTGTTCCTGCAAGCCGATGGCACACCCATGCCGTTTCGGGTGGCGCAGATCGGTGGGCGTTCGGTGGGCGTGCCCGGGGTGCTGCGTGCCCTGAAACAGGCCCACGAGCAGCACGGCAAGTTGCCCTGGCACGACCTGTTCGCCCCGGCCATCGCCCTGGCACGCAACGGCTTCGCGGTTTCCGAGCGCCTGCACACGCTACTGGCCGGGGACCCCTACATTGCCCGCTCACCCGCAATGGCTCGTTACTTCCTGGATGAACAGGGCAGGCCGCTGGCCGTGGGTACAATTCTGCGCAACCCTGAGTTGGCACAGACCTTCGAGCAGATCGCCGCACAGGGGCCCGAGGTGTTCTACAGCGGTGAAATTGCCGAAGCCATCGTCGCCAAGGTGCGTGGCCATGCCAATGCCGGGTATCTGTCGTTGCAGGACTTGCAGCGGTACCAGGCCAAGGAGCGCGAGCCGTTGTGCGGTCCCTACAAGGCCTGGCAGATCTGCGGCATGCCGCCGCCCTCATCGGGTGGGGTGACCGTCCTGCAAACCTTGGGCCTGCTCGAAGCCGTGCAGCGCACCGCGCCGCAACGCGACCTGGCAGCGCTGCGACCGCTGGCCACCTCGTCCCCGGCCCGCCTGGAAGCCCCGCCGTTGGCCGTGCACCTGATTGCCGAGGCCGAACGCCTGGCCTACGCCGACCGCGCTCAGTACCTGGCCGACAGCGACTACGTGCCCGTCCCGGTCAAGGCCCTGACCGATTCTGCTTACCTGGCCAGCCGCGCGGCGCTGATCGGCGAGCACAGCATGAAGCGCGCCCGCCCGGGCCAGCCGCAAGGGGCGGACCTGACGCTTGCGCCCGACCGCTCGCCACTGCGCATCTCAACCTCTCACCTCAGTGCGGTGGATGACAACGGCCAGGCCCTGGCCATGACCACCTCGGTGGAGGCCGCATTTGGCTCGCACCTGATGGTCAAGGGCTTCCTGCTCAACAATCAGCTGACCGACTTCTCGTTCATCCCCCACGAGCACGGCAAGCCGGTGGCCAATCGGGTGCAGCCGGGCAAACGGCCGCTGTCGGCCATGGCGCCGACGTTGGTGTTCTCGCGTGCCACGGGCGAGTTTGTCGCGAGCCTCGGTTCGCCGGGCGGCTCGCAGATCATCGGTTACGTGAACAAGGCGCTGGTCGGCCTGCTGGATTGGCGGCTCGACCCGCAGCAGGCCGCCGACCTGCCCAACTTCGGCAGCCGCAATGCCGGCACCGAAGTGGAAGCAGGGCTGAGCAGCCCGGCGCTGATCCGCCAGTTGGCAGCGTGGGGGCATGAGGTGACACCGATGACCATGACCAGCGGCATGCAGATCATCCAGCGCAGCGGCGAGGGTTGGTCAGGCGGTGCCGATCCCCGGCGGGAAGGAGTGGCCCTCGGTGACTAGCCGTGATAGAACGCAGACTTGCCATTCAGTCGTTGAATATCTAGATGTCTATCAGCGTGAAATCGAATAGAGCTCTGTTCGACCTCGACCTGCTGCGCGCCATTGTCGTGGTGGCAGACTGCGGCAGCTTCACCACCGCTGCCGCGCGGCTGCATTCGACCCAGTCGACGATCAGCCAGAAGGTGCGCCGCCTGGAAGACATGGTCGGCCACCGCCTGTTGGTGCGGGGCAACCGTGACGTACTGCCGACCGACGCCGGGCAGACCTTGCTCGGCTATGCCCGGCACATGCTGGCCCTGAACGATCAGATGCTTGAAGCCCTGGCCGGGGCGATGGTGGGCACCACGGTACGGCTTGGCGTGCCCGAGGACTTCGTGGGCGGGCGTACCACCAATGCGCTATCGGCATTCAGCCGGCTGCACCCACAGGTGAAGCTCGAAGTGACCAGTGGCTTGTGCCGTGACCTGAGCCAGGCCTATGACAATGGCGAACTTGACCTGGTGCTGCTCAAGCAGCGGCGCAACAGCCGTGAGGGCGTGGCCTGTTGGCCAGAGCGTCTGCAGTGGATCGACAGTGCGCGCACGCCCGCCTTCGAGCTGGACCCGATCCCGTTGGTCACCTTTCCGCCACGCGGCCTGTACCGCGAGGACATGATCAACGCCATCGAAGGCATGGGCCGGCGCTGGCGTATCAGCTTTACCAGCTCCAGCCTCAGTGGCATCCAGGCTGCGGTCGCCGATGGCATGGGTATCAGCCTGCTGCCACCCAGGGCGGCCACCGGCGAGCACAGGGTGTTGGGGGCCGGGCAAGGGCTGCCGGAGGTCGACAGCTATGAGATCGTCATCGTGCACCGGCCGACGGCGGATGTGATGGTCAAGGCGCTGGCTGAGGTGATGACGCAGTTGCTGGCGGGCGGTGGGATCTGACGATCTGTGGTCGATGCGCTTGTACATGACCCAAAGCCCACACACACTTTCGACCAACCCGATTCAATGTCAGGCAACCCGTCGGATACGCCTTTTGCCAGCGCGGTCTCGGGTGTGGCTGAACAGGTCTTTCGGGTCGTCCTCCACCCACGGCACCAGGTCGATCTTGGTGCCCATCCCGCGCTTTTCGGCTTGCTGTAGTACGTACCGTAGTACGGTGTAGTCTTCGAGGGCGAAGCCCACCGAATCGAATACAGTGACCTGGCTGTCGCTTTGGCGGCCCTCGGTTTCTCCGCGCAGCACGCGCCACAGGTCGACCACCGGAAAGTCCGCCGGCAGCTGCTGGATCTCACCTTCGATACGGGTTTGTGGCTCGTACTCGACGAACACCCGCGCGTTGCGCAGCACATCGGCGTGCAGCTCGGTTTTGCCAGGGCAGTCACCACCCACGGCGTTCAGGTGCATACCGGGCTCCAGCATGTCGGGGGTAATGATGGTGGCGCAGGCCTTGTCGGCCGTTACCGTGGTGATGATGTCCACGCCTTTCACTGCCTCGGCTACCGAGCTGGCCCGGCGGATGGTCAAGCCGCTGTATTCCTTGAGGTTGGCGATAAGCTTGGCGGTGGCCAGCGGGTCGGTGTCGTAGGCGACGATTTCTTCGATGCCCAGGTGCTTGTGGAAGGCCAGGGCCTGGAATTCGCTTTGCGCGCCGTTGCCGATCAGCGCCATCTTGCGCGCGTTCGGGCGGGCCAGTGCCTGGGCTGCCATCAGCGAAGTCGCTGCGGTGCGCAGGGCGGTGGCGATGGTCAGTTCGGACAGCAGCACCGGGTAACCGGTGTCGACATCGGCCAGCACACCGAAGGCCATCACCGTATGCAGGTCGCGTGCAGTGTTGGCCGGGTGGCCGTTGACGTATTTGAAGGCATAGCGGCTTTTGTCGGCGACCGGCATCAGTTCGATCACGCCTACTTCCGAGTGGTTGGCAACGCGCGCGGACTTGTCAAACGCCTGCCAGCGTTTGAAATCGTCCCTCAGGGCAGCGGCAAGCTCGCCAATAAACGGCGCTACGCCAATGTCATGCACCAAGTCCGACATGGTTGGAACATCAATGAAATACGTCATGCTCTTGCACCTTGTTATTGTGCGCTTGCCCAGCAGTGCGGGGTCAGCGCTTGAGATTATCGAAGTGAAGCCGCATGAACATTTTGATGACAGGTTGCGCCAATCGGAAGCATACAGGTTGTCAGTTTCGTCAGGCTTCTGGACAATCTGCCAACCCAACGTAGCAATCTGATTATTTGGCAGGCTTATGGACACGATCGATCGGGAACTGATTGCACTGTTGCGGGACAACGCACGTACCCCTGTGCTGACCCTGGCGAAGAAGCTGAAGGTGGCCAGGGCAACGGTGCATAACCGCATCACCCGGCTTGAAGAGCAGGGTGTGATCATCGGTTATACGGTGCGTCTGCGCTCCGATGCGCTGGACCAGGGGGTGCGGGCAATCACCAGCATCGGCATCAGCGGCCACCATGCCGCAGAGGTCAAGCACGCGCTGCGCGGGCATCCCAATGTGGTGGCCATCCACACCACCAATGGCCGCTGGGACTTGATGGCAGAGCTGCGCGCCGACACCCTCGAAGCGTTCGACCGGGCGCTGAACGCCATCCGCTCGATCCCGCATATCGAGAACACCGAGACCAGCATCCTGCTGTCGACCTACAAGATGTGACCGCTGAGCCAGGCCTTTTGCCAGGTGTATTGCATAAAAAGCTGCTGGCCCTGCTGCTGTCGGCCTATGGCCTGCCGGCACTTCAAGGTTGGCGCTCAGCCACCGCTCGCAACGTACGCAACGTCACCACCGGCGTATCCACCACAAACCGGTTGGCCAGCCACCCTGGCACATCCCCGGCAGGGGCGGCTTGCAACTGGTAGGTCACCTCGGTCACCCGGTCACCCAGCGGTTTCATCTGCCACACACCACTCAGGTGCTCTACCCGGATCAGGCCGTCAACCCTGGGGATCCTGTCGGGATCGGCGCTCAGGTGGCGCACCAGGGTACCGTCGACCAGGCGTTCGCTGGTCACTTTCAGCACAATGTCCCGTGGCCTCGCCGGCCAAGGCAGCTGAGTGGTCAGGTACACCCAGGTGTTGTCACCCTCCACATCCAGCAGTCGCATCTGGTCACAGGCGTACAGCCACTTGCAGGCCACCCGCAGGTTATCCTGCAGGTCAGTGAGCGTGCGCAGGCTGGCTTTCATGGTGCTGACACCACGAAATTGCTGGTAGGGCGAGTCGCCTGCATCTTTCAGGTACACGCGAATGCCTTCGCGGTCGTAGGCCAGGTGCCAGTCATCGGCGGCCAGGGCAGAGGCGCACAGCAGCAAGGCCGCGAGCAGCAGGCAGCGGTTCATGGCCGGTACCCTGCAGGGGTGGGTGTTTCAGTATGCGCGGCAAACAGAAAGCCCGCCAGGTTGGCGGGCTTGCGGGCATCAGCCTGGGCTTAGCGCTTAGGGTTCAGTGTCAGGTGTACGTGACGGTTCACGTCCTTGTACAGCAGGTAGCTGAAGTTGCCTGGGCCGCCGGCGTAGCAGGCTTGCGGGCAGAAGGCGCGCAGCCACATGAAGTCGCCGGCTTCCACTTCGACCCAGTCCTGGTTCAGGCGGTAAACTGCCTTGCCTTCCAGCACATACAGGCCGTGTTCCATCACGTGGGTTTCTGCGAACGGAATCACACCGCCCGGCTGGAAGGTGACGATGTTCACGTGCATGTCGTGGCGCATGTCGGCCATGTCGACAAAGCGGGTGGTTTTCCAGCGGCCTTCGGTGCCCGGCATCTCGATGACGGTGGCGTTGTCGCGGTGGGTGACGAAGGATTCCGGTACGTCCAGGCCTTCAACCTTCTGGTAGTGCTTGCGCAGCCAGTGGAAGGTGACGTTGGACTTGCTGTTGTTGCGCAGGCTCCACTCGGCGCCCGGGGCCAGGAAGGCGTAGCCACCAGGTACCAGGGTGTGGTGTTTGCCTTCGACGGTGATGTCCAGTTCGCCTTCGACGATGAACACCACGGCTTCCGCATCGGCGTCCAGCTCAGGGCGCTCGCTGCCGCCTTCCGGGGCCAGTTCGACGATGTACTGGGAGAATGTTTCGGCAAAACCGGTCAGCGGGCGGGCGATGACCCACATGCGCATCTTGTCCCAAAAGGGCAGGTGGCTGGTGACGATGTCACGCATCACGCCTTTGGGGATGACGGCATAGGCTTCGGTGAACATGGCACGGTCAGTCAGCAGCTCGGTTTGAGCCGGGTGCCCACCGTGGGGGGCGAAGTACGAATGGTTCGACATGGACGATCTCGACTTGTTGTTCTCTCCCCATGCCTTGAACCGCACCGGCCGGTGCGGCGCAGGGGATGTGGCCACAGAATAGGGTCGAGTGCGTGGCATCCACAAATTAAATGTTGGAATACCCGGTATTTGATCACTGAATGCTGACCTGACGTCCAACGTGCTGTTCGGGCAGCTGGCCGCCGCGGCCGAACAGCTTGTGGCGCAGGGGGCCCTCGGTGTAGCTCAGCGGGTAGCGGCCGCGCCGTTGCAGCTCGGGCACCAGCAGGTCGACTACATTGGCCAGGTCGTCCGGTTGCACGGCGTAGGTCAGGTTGAAACCGTCGATACCGGTATGGTCCAGCCAGGTTTCCAGCTGGTCGGCCACCTCGCTGGCAGCGCCGATCAGCACGGGGCCGCGACCGCCCAGGCCAACGAACTCGGCGGCTTCGCGTACGGTCCAGCGGCGAGTGGGGTCGGCGGCGGTAAAGGCTGCCAGGGCAGCACGGCCAGCATCGTTCTCGACGTACTCGATCGGTGCATCGGGGTCGAGGCCGGCGAAGTCGATACCGGTCCAGCCTGACAGCAGCGCCAGGGCAGCGTCCAGGTCGACATAGCGGCGATAGTCGTTAAAGCGGGCCTCGGCCTCTTCCCGCGTGGGGGCGACGATCAACAGCGCCTGGGCGTAGATCAGCACTTCGTCACGGCCCCGCCCGGCCGCTTCGCAGGCCTGGCGGATGCCGTCGGCGTAGCGGCGCAACACCGTTGGCGTTGGCCCGCTGATGAACACGCATTCGGCATGCCGTGCGGCAAACTGCTGACCGCGTGCCGACGCACCGGCCTGGAACAACACCGGGGTGCGTTGCGGCGACGGCTGGCACAGGTGCATGCCGGGCACCTGGAAGTGCTCGCCCACATGGTTGATCGGGTGTACCCGCGAGGGTTCGATGTAGCGCCCACTTTCACGCTCCAGCAGCACGGCGTCGTCGTCCCAGCTTTTCTCCCACAGTTTGTACAGCACCTGCAGGTATTCCTCGGCCAGGTCGTAGCGTTGGTCGTGGCCCAGTTGACGCGCCAGGCCGAGGTTGCGCGCAGCGCTGTCCAGATACCCGGTGACGATGTTCCAGCCGACCCGGCCATTGCTCAGGTGGTCGAGCGTGGACATGCGCCGGGCGAAGGGGTAGGGGTGTTCGTAGGTCAGCGAAAAGGTGACACCGAAACCCAGGTGCTCGGTCACCCCGGCCATTGCCGGCACCAGCAGCAGCGGATCATTGACCGGCACCTGCACGCCACCGCGCAGGGCGGCTTGCGGGCTGCCTTGATAGACGTCGTAGATGCCCAGCACATCGGCGATGAACAGGGCGTCGAACAGGCCGCGTTCGAGCAGGCGGGCCAGGTCGGTCCAGTAGCTCAGGCGGTTGAACGCCACACTGGTGTTGCGCGGATGGCGCCACAGCCCAGGGGACTGGTGGCTGGCAGCGTTCATGCTGAAGGCGTTGAAGCGGATCGGGCGAGGCATGGTCAGCGCGCTCCGTTCAAGGCAACACAGAGGCCGGGTAGACCGCTTCGGCCACCTGTAGCTTGCGTGGAATCAGGCCCAGGCCCTGGAAGGTGTCAGCCAGCTTCTGTTGTTCGGCAACGATCTGCGGGGTGATAGCGACGGCGTTGTAGTTGCGCCGTTCGCTGGCCACTTCCAGCACCTGGGTGCTGATCCCCAGCTGCGGTGCCAGCAGCGCGGCCACTTCGGCAGGCTTGGCGTTGGCCCACTGGCTGACCTTGCCCAGCTCGGCAAAGAAGGTTTTCAGCAGAGCACGGTGCTGGTCGGCAAAGCTGGCTGTGGACAGGTAGAAGGTGCGGTTGTTGGACAGGCCGCTGCCGTCGCGCAGGTTCTTCAGCCCTGGCTGGCTTTCTGCGGCGGCGAGGAACGGGTCCCAAAGGGTTACGGCCTGCACGCTGCCCGATTGCAGGGCGGCCACGGCATCGGCGGCATTGTTGACGTAGGCGGGAGTAATGTCCTTGTAACTGAGCCCAGCCTGCTGCAGGGCGACGGCCAGCAGGTACTGGGCATTCCATCCGCGGCCGGTGGCCACGCGCTTGCCTTTCAGGTCCTGCACACTGGCCAGGTGGTCCTGCTCGCGCACGACCAGGCCGATGCCGCGTGGGTAGGGTTGTTCGGCGGCCAGATAGACCACAGGCTTGCCTGCGGCCTGGGCGAACACCGAGGGGGCATCGGCTGCGTGGCCGAGGTCGATGGCGCCGGTGCTCAGTGCCTCCAGGAGCTGGGGGCCGGCGGCGAACTCATGCCAGCTGACCTTCACACCTTGCGGTGCCAGGGCCTTCTCCAGGGCGCCGCTGCCTTTGAGGATGTTGATGCTGTTGAATTTCTGGTAGCCGATGCGCAGTGTCGTGGCGTCGTCGGCAATGGCTTCGGACCAAGGCAGCAGGGCGCTGGCGACGCTGGCCAGCAAGCCGCCGATCAGCAGGCGGCGTAGCGGGGAGAAAGCATGTTTGGGCATGGGCATTGCTCCTTGAATCGGGTGAGAGGCGATCTGCCCAGACTAAGGAGGTGGCGTTTGGCTTTCAATTTATATATTCCAGTTTGTTAGATTGTTTTGTTATTTTTATATCCTTTTGTTTGTATGGGCTTGGCGTCTATCCTTGCGGGAGCGGCCATGAACCGAGAAAGGCTTGCCGATGGCCAAGGCATGATGGCTACCCGACCAACAGCGTGCTTCCCTGCATGGCCGCGCTAACGGATAATCCCCCGCATTCCAATAAACAGCCTGTGAGTGGGTATGAGTGATTCCGTAGTCGGCCTCGGCCAGCCTGAAACCGAAGGGGTGCGCAAAACGCGCAAGAACAACCCTGAGAAAACACGCGAGGACATCCTCCAGGCCGCCATCAGCGAGTTCGTTCAGCAAGGGCTGGCCGGCGCCCGCGTCGACGCCATTGCCGAACGCACCGCCACTTCCAAGCGCATGATCTACTACTACTTCGGCAGCAAGGAGCAGCTGTATTGCGAGTGCCTGGTGAAGTTGTACGGGGATATCCGCAAGACCGAGCAGAGCCTGGACCTGGAGTCGTTGCCGGCTGAGCAGGCGATCCGCCGGCTGGTGGAGTTCACCTTCGATCACCATGACCGCAACGTCGATTTCGTGCGCATCATCTGCACCGAAAACATCCACTATGGCGAGTACGTCAAGCAGTCGCCGGCCATTCGCGAAATGAGCAGCCTGGTGCTGGAGGCCTTGGGCAACACCCTGCGCCGTGGCGTTCAGGAAGGCGTGTTCCGCGCTGGCATCGAGGTCATCGACCTGCACATGCTGATGAGCTCGTTCTGCTTCTACCGGGTGTCGAACCGCCATACGTTTGGCGAGATCTTCCAGATCGACCTGTCTGATGAGCAAATAAAGCTGCGCCACAAAGCCATGATCTGTGATGCGGTGTTGCGGTATATCCAGCTCGAGCCTCGTACCTGAGATTGCTCGAGCGCCTGGGCTGACTCGAAGCCTGGGTCACTCGCCCAGCCGTTGCTCGCGCGACGGCGGGTAGCCGAAATACGCTGCATAGCACTTGCTGAAGTGCGACACCGAGACAAACCCGCAGGCCACTGCCACCTCCATCACCGACAGGTCGGAATACTGCAGCAGCCGGCGGCTCTTGGTGATGCGCAGCTCCATGTAGTAGCGCCGGGGCGACGTGCCCAGCTGGGCCTGGAACAGGCGGTCGATCTGCCGCCGCGAGCGCCCGCTATAGGCGGCCAGCTGATCGAGGCTGAGGGTTTCCTCCAGGTTGTTCTCCATCAGCTCGACAATGGTGCGCAGGTGCAGGCTCATGGACTTCTTCGCTCCAGGACCCACCTGGCGGTAGCGCGCACCGGAGAATGACAGGATTTCCTCGACGCCTTCGGCCAGGCCATCACCATACAGCCGGCGCACCAGGCCCAGCATCAGCTCCATGGCGCCATTGGGGCTGGCGGCGCTGAGGCGGTCACGGTCGAGGGTGAAACTGGCCGGGGTGATGCGGGTTTGCGGGCTGCGCTCCGACAGGCTGGCCCGTTGCTCGGGGTGGATGCTGCAACCGTAGTCGTCCAGCACCCCGGCACGGCCAAGGAACCAGGCGCCGTTCCACAAGCCGCCCAAGGCCATGCCGTGGGCCGCGCAATCGTCCAGCAGGCGATCGAGTTCCGGGTACTTCAGGGGGGTGCGCAAGCCGCCACAGACCACCAACAGGTCCAGCTCCTTCAGCGCCGCGGCGGACAGCTCGGTGGCCACCAGTTCCAGCCCCAGGTCGCTGAGCACCCGGTCGCCGTCCAGCGACAGCGGGGTGAACTGGAAGCTGTCGGCACGTAGCAGGTTGGCCGTGACCAGTACGTCCATGGCCACCGTGAAACTGGCCATCGAGAAGTGTTCGAGCAGGATGAAGTCGACCCGATAGGGCGCCTGGGCATTGGCGCTGCTTGTTTTGAGCCGTAGCATGTTGCTGGTGCTGGTCTTTTGGCTGAACTGGCGTGGCGTGGGCACTCTGGACTCCGCTTCCTGGCTGGCCCGCAGAGTGTGGACGGTGCCCGGAGGAAAGACAATCTCCCCGGTGGCTGTGTCGTATTACAGGTCGTGTTCAGGCAAACCAGCCTGTCCTGGTGCTTTACCGCTATGCTGACCTCCCGTCATTGAGGATGCCGCTGATGAGATATGCCGCTGTAGTGTTGCTTAGCCTGTTGCCGTTGCTGGCCAACGCCCTGGAGCAGGGCGACAGGCTCGCCCCGTTCACGCTGCTCGACCAGTACGACCAGGCCTACAGCCTTGCTGCCGACACGCAGATTCTGCTGGTGGCGCGTGATATGGACGGTGCCAAGCTGGTCAAGGCGGCACTGGCCGAGCAGCCCAAGGGCTACCTGGAAGCACGGGCCGCTGTATTCGTGGCCGACATTCAGCGCATGCCTGCGCTGATCAGCAAACTGTTCGCGGTCCCGGCCATGCGCGATTACAGCTACCGGGTGCTGCTCGACCGTGATGGGCGAGTGGCCAGCCGTTACCCCGGGCAGGAGGGCCAGGTGCAGTGGTTGCAACTGCAGCAGGGCGTGCTGGTCAGCCAACGGGCGTTTACCGATGCAGCGGCGTTGAAGGCTGCACTGGAGAATGCACCACGGCAATGAGGCCCTATCGCCGCGCCTGCAAAGAGGCGCGGTGAGTCAAATCAATCTGAACCCTCAGCGCTTGCAGCAACCCAACCCAATACATGCCATTGGGAGAGCGCTCATGGAAATCGGTACGATCTGGATCATCATCGCGGCCTTGGTCATCCTGCTGGAGATCTGGGCCATCTGGCACATCATCGGCAGTGAACGGCGCGCCGAGCGCAAGATGCTGTGGATCGTTTTCGTGGTCTACGCCCCATTCCCCGGTTTGCTGTTCTGGGCCTGGCGCGGGCCGCGGGCGGTGAAGGGCAGGGCGGTGCTGCAGGAAAAATGACGGTTTGCGGCCTCGGGCGCGGGGGCGCCTGAGGCCGTCGAGGTTCATTTGGGCAGGATGTCGAAGCGTATGGCCGGCCCCAGCCCGTCCACCATCAGGCAGCCGTAGAACTTCACGGTGGACAGTACGCGCAGTTCCTTGAGCGCGTCATGGATGTAGTCGCGGACCAGCTTTTCAGCTTCCCGCTTGCGGTCAGCGAGGGTGGTGCCATTGAGCGTGATCATGCCAAGCAGCGTGGTTTCAATGTGCTCGACGGAGTCCAGGCCGAGCTTTTCCCGCAGGTGCAGACGTGCCTGTGCCGCATCGGTTTCATCGCGTGGAGCGTTGTGCGGCTTGATGGTATAGGCCAGCTGAAAATCAAATTTGCTCATCGGTTTTTCCTTGTTGGTTAAAGGCCTCCATGCCGGGCTTTGCAATCTTGGCTCTGTACGAAAAGCCCTGATACTTGTTCATGCTGCGTTGAAAACAGCCTCGGAATGCTCATGTACTCCAGTACAGTCGGGCGCGACCCCGGCCGTTCCTCGGCTGTTTTCGCCTTGCCTGACCTGCGTCTCAAGACTTTTCGTACAGAGCCTACGGCCTTACAGCCACTGCGCAAACACACGCGTGGTTTTGACATGACGATGCCTTGTACGAAATTTCCTACTTTATGCTTGACCTCGAGTTAGCTTAAGGTCCGATACTCCGGCGCTCTTTCAACCGAGCGAGGGCTTGTCGTGACCCCATCAAGCGCATTCCAGCTGAGCAACCCCGAAGGCCTCTACGACCCCAGTGGCAACGCCTACTCCCATGTCGCCGAAGTGCGCGCTGACAGCCGTCTGCTGTTCATCGCCGGTCAGGGTGGGGAGGATAGCCAGGGCCAGTTGTCACCCGTGTTCGCCGAACAGGCCCGGCAGGCGCTGGCCAACCTGGAGCGGGCCCTGGCGTCGAAAGGTGCCAGCCTGGCCCAGGTGTTCAAGCTGACCCTGCTGATTGTCGAGCACTCCGAAGCGCGCCTGCACCAATGGGTGGCTGAGGCCGACAGGGCCTGGGGAGCGCACATGAAACCGACCTGCACGCTGATACCGGTGCCCCGGCTGGCACTGGACGGCATGCTGGTGGAGATCGAAGCAGTAGCCGCCGTCTTGCTCAAAACCTGAAAAGCCGACGCGGTCGCCCGTAGGAGCGGGTTTACCCGCGAACACCGGCGTAGCCGGTGCCATCCTCACGGTGGTTCTTCCTTGTATATCGGTGCCGGTCCTGACTAAATGCCGCTATAACAACAATCCCACTCAGAGGTGACCACACCATGAGTACAGGCACGACCACGCTTACTGACCGCAAGACCAGCGCCTGGCTTTGGCCTGCTCTTTTCAGCCTGGTGGCGTTTGCCGCCAACTCGGTGTTCTGCCGGCTGGCGCTGAAGGACGGGGCGATCGACCCGGTATCCTTTACCGTGGTACGTCTGGCCAGTGGTGCGCTGTTTCTGCTGTTGCTGATTCGCCTGCGCAAGCCGGTGCAGGCCATGGGCGGCAGTTGGTGGGGCGGCCTGGCCCTGTTCCTGTACGCGTTCCTGTTTTCTGCGGCGTACCTGCAACTGGGCGCAGGTGCAGGGGCGTTGTTGCTGTTCGGTGCCGTGCAGATCACCATGTTCGGCTTTGCGTGGTACAGGGGCGAACACATCACTGTACGCATGCTGCTGGGCATGCTGATTGCCTTTGCCGGCCTGCTGGTGCTGTTGTTGCCTGGCGTCTCGGCGCCGCCGTTGGCCAGTGCCTTGCTGATGGCCCTGTCCGGTGTGGCCTGGGGGGTGTATACGCTACTGGGCAAAGGCTCGCCCAGGCCGCTGGCCGACACTGCCGGCAATTTTGCCCGTAGCTTGCCGTGCCTGGTGCTGCTGCTACCGATGCTGTTGCTGGGTGCCGGCCCGCACCTCACGCCACTTGGCTTGTTGTATGCCTTGGGTTCCGGTGTGCTGGCTTCTGGCGCAGGCTATGCCGTTTGGTATGGCGTGGTCAGGCAGATCAGAGCGCAACAGGCGGCGACCCTGCAACTGAGTGTGCCGGTGATTGCCGCACTGGGTGGGGTTGCGCTGATTGGCGAACCGGTGTCGTTGCGTTTGTTGATCGCCTGTGTGGTGGTGTTGGGCGGTATTGCCCTGGCGCTGGCGCCGCGCCGTTAAAAAAAACTGCGCTGGGCCTTGAGTGTGACCACGCTGTCGCAATAGGTATTGATGCCCGAATAGGCATCGCAGCTCGCGCCACTCAGGCTGGAGTTGCTGTAGATCAGGTTCAGGTCGATGCCCAGCCAGGGCCGCGACAGCTCCAGTGACCAATCGGAAAAGGTATTCACCTGGCTGCCATCGCCAATGGTGAACGGCGTGCCCAAGCGGTGGTGGGCGAGCTTGACGGTGAAGTCGACGTCGAACATCGGCAGATGGCCGAAGTCGGCGAACAGCGTGCCCGTGCGGTTGTCGGGGTTGTCGCGCAGCGCCCCGCCGAAGCGGCTGCCCAGCACCGAAATACCCCCATACAGGGCGTAGCTGTCGGGGCCTGCGATATTGGGCTGACTGTAATGGATCAACCCTACCTCATAGCCCAGGCTGCTGTCGAAATGGTGCTTGTAGCCCAGGTAGCTGTCCAGGCGCAGGGTCGAGTCGGGGGTGACGCCCATGCTTGGGGCGTACTGGCCCAGGTACCAGCCACTGGGGTGGCTGAGGTCGAGCCCGCCATGGAATGCGCCAACGGCACTGGGTGAGATAAGCCCTTGCGCCATACTGCGTGAGGGGGTGGTGCCGAGTGTGAAGTCGAAATCGCCCAGTTGGCGTTTCATCTGCTGGGCTTGCGACGCGGGGCTTAAAAGCAGTGCAGCACTCAGCAACAGAAGGGGCCTGATCATGGTCTCCGTCCTGGAAGGCTTGCGGTTGAGCGGTAGAGGATACCTGCGCAAGTGGAGGGAGGGAACCGCCGGTTAGCCCGTTCAGCCTTTGGTCGAAGGTTCAGCGTCGGCAGCCTCGGTCACGACAGGCAGGTTACCGGCACGCAGGATCACCCGCCGTTGCTGCTCGTAATTGTCCAGCGACAGGCCGCGGCGCTGTAAGGCTTCCAGTTGCAACTGGCGGGTTTCCTCGGCGGTGTACGGGCGCAGTTCAGGGTGGCTGGCACAGCCGCTGATCACGGCGATGGCAAAAACGACAAGGGTGGCGGACAGCTGGCGGGCCAAGGTATTCATCGGTTAGCTCCAGGGCAGTCTAGGAGGCATCGTGGGGATGACGCTAGGTTATGCGGCCACAGCGTTCGGTAGAAATTGCCCTGCTCGATAGTGACTATCGACGGTTCCGGCGAAGTCCACCTATAGACTCGAACGCATCAACCATCCCACCGTTGAAGCGCGAAAAGTTTGCGTCCCCTCGTCTGGTCAAAAGCACCGCCATTGCTACCCTTAACCCACGCGGTCTGACCTCATGGGGATAAGCGATGCGCATGCCATTGTTTGCTGTCCTGTCGGCACTGCTTTGCCTGAGCGCTGCCCCGGGCCTGGTGCTGGCCGAAGACGTGCCCGCGCCGGATCCGGCGCCTTCCGCTGCCACGCCCGTAGCCAAGGACCCGGTGTTCTCCCAGGAGCAACTGGACCAGATGCTTGCCCCCATTGCCTTGTACCCCGATCAGTTGCTGGCTCAGGTGCTGATGGCGTCAACCTACCCGGGGCAGGTCAATGAAGCCGTGACCTGGTCCAAGGCCAACCCCAAGGCCACCGGTGACGATGCAGTCAGGCAAGTGGCCAAGCAGCCCTGGGACCCTAGCGTACAGGCACTGGTGGCCTTCCCGCAGGTGCTGGCAACGCTTGGCCAGGACCCGGTCTGGGTGCAGCGCCTGGGCGATGCTTTCCTAGCCCAGCCCGATGATGTCATGGGCAGCGTGCAGCGTTTGCGCCACCAGGCGCAGGCCGCCGGCAATCTGCAGAGCAGCCAGTACCAGAACGTAACCGTGCAGACCGCACCTGTGCCAGCCGCCAGCGGCAGTAGCACCCAAGGGGCAGCGGCCAGCAGCCCGCCCACCACCATCGTCATCGAGCCGGCCGACCCGCAAGTGGTGTATGTGCCCAGCTATAACCCGACCACCACCTATGGCACTTGGGCCTACCCGGCCTCGCCGCCGGTGTATTACCCGCCGCCGCCCATGTACTACCCCGGTTCCGCGCTGGTGGCCGGCCTGGCCTTCGGTACCGGCGTGGCGATCGTCGCCTCGCTGTGGGGCGATTGCGACTGGGACAACAATGACATCGACATTGACGTCAACCGCTACAACAACCTCAACGTGAACAACCGCATCACCAACAACCAGAACAAATGGCAGCACAATGCCGCCAACCGCGACGGTGTGCCATACCGTGATTCTCGCAGCCGTCAGCAGTACGGCCGCCAGCTGGACGGTGCCACTCAGCGCACCGCGTTCCGCGGCGACGACGCCCAACGGGCCCAGGCCCGAGACAAAGCCCGGGCATCGATGGACCGCGCAGGTATCGAACGGCCGGCTACCAGTAACCGTCAGGCCCGCGAGCAAATGCGCGAGGCCAAGGCAGGCAATCCTGACGGCAACCGCATGCCGTCCCGTGATGATGGCGCGCGGGCGACTGACCGTCGGCAGGAAACCCGCAATGACCAAGTCCGCCAGCAGAACGGCAACCTGGCCAATCAACGCCGGCAGGGCGACGGCCAGGTGCGGCAGCCGGCGCAGAGCCGTCCTGCCAATACGGCAGGCCGTGCCCGCAACAATGCCTTCGACGGTGTGCGCTCGCCGTCGCGCACCAGCGTGCAGGCCAACCGCGGCCGTACCAGCCAGTCGTTCGCTCAGCGGCCCGGTGCGTCGCGTGCCGCCGGGCACCCGATCTCCCGGCCCAGTGCGCCCGCGCGTCGCGGCGCAGGAGGCCGTCGATGAAGCGCCCAACACTGGCTGCATTGCTGCTGACGGCAGGTCTGGCCTGGTCGTTCATGGCCGCTGCCCAGCAAGCCTTCCCAACGCCGGAGAAGGCCGTGGAAGCCTTTGTCGCGGCGCTGGGCCAGGAAAAACCTGATGAAGCCCGTCTGGCCCAGTTGCTGGGCGATGACTGGCGCACCTATATACCGCGCGGTGGTGTGCAACGCAGCGATGTGGATACCTTTCTCGAGCAGTATCGCGCACAGCACAGCATCGACATGTCAGGCGAGGGCAAGGCCATCCTGGCGGTGGGCACCGGTCACTGGACCTTGCCCATACCGCTGACCAGGAGCAGCCAGGGCTGGCGCTTCGACCTCAAGGCGGGCAGTGCCGAAATCCGCGCCCGTCGTATCGGGCGCAACGAGCTGGGTGTCCTGCAGTCGCTGCTGGCCTATCACGATGCGCAAATGGACTACGCCACCCAGGACCATAACGGCAATGGTGCGCTGGAGTACGCACAGAAGATTTTCAGCGAGCCGGGCAAGCATGACGGGTTGTATTGGGATGACGATGGCGACGGTGACGTCAGCCCGTTGGGCCCGCTGTTCGGCCAGGATGTGGTCGGTGACGCCTGGTATGGCTACCACTTCCGCATCCTGGATGCACAGGGCCCATCCGCCCCGGGCGGTGCCTACAGCTACCTGATCGGCAACCAGATGAGCCGTGGCTTCGCCATGGTCGCCTGGCCGGCCAAGTACGACGACACCGGGGTGATGAGCTTCATGATCAGCCATGACGGCCAAGTGTTCGAGAAAGACCTCGGGCCGCATGGCGACAGGCTGGCGAAGGAGATGAAACGCTTCGACCCGGATGACAGCTGGAAAGTGGTGGATGTGGCGGCGGGGGATTGAGCCCGCCAAGCCAACGCGACCGCGCCCCTTGTGAGCGCGGGCAATTTTCCGTTGTTGTGATCAGTGCGTACGCGTAGCCCGCACCTCGCTCGCCGTGCACCCATACTGCTGGCGGAACGCTCGGGTGAACTGCGCCTGATCGGCAAAGCCCCAGCGAAATGCCAGTTCGCCGATCGCCAGGTGGCAATGCGGGTCAAGCAGTTGCCGGTGCACGGCCTCCAGGCGTTGACGGCGTACCCACTCGCCAAGGGTGTAGGGCGTGATCGCGAACAACTTGTGCAGATAACGCAGCGACAGCCCACAGGCGCTGGCGATGGTTTGTGGCGACAGCTCGGGGTCACCCAGGTTTTGCTGCACGTACTGCTCGACCCGCGTCAGGTGCAGGGTGCTGAGGTTGCTGCCTTCGCTGCCCAGCACGCGCTCATCCTGTTGCAAGGCCAGCAGCAGGGTGGCGGAGGCCTGTTCCAGCAGTAAATGCCGGGCTGCCGGGGGGCTGGTGTCGAAATGGCGGGCACACAGGTCGAGTTGCTCGACGAAGATACGCCCCAGGCCCTGACGGGCATCGAAGCAATGCCGGGTATAGCGCTTGTGCCCCAGCAGGTTGGCCTTGAGCGCGCGCTCGGGCAGCTTGAGCACCCACAAGTCGTTCTGCGTGCCGTAGTGGAAGCGGTAGGGTGCATCGCCGCGCTCGACGATGAAACCGCCCGGGCTGCAACTGATCTGGTGGCCGTCCTGTTCAAAGTGCACCTCGCTGCCATGCGGCACGGTCACCAGGTAGAACGCTTCATGGTCCTGGCCGATGTGCGCTTTGCTGCGCGAGTAACCCAGCTGGCTGGACCGCAGGCGCGACAGGCTGAGCGGTGTGCTCGGCGTACTCCAGCGCTGCAGGTGGCCATCGAACGGCTGTCCGGCAGCAAATTCAAGGCTTAGCGGAAAATAGGTGTCACTGATGGCTTCGGCCCAGCGTACCTGGCGCTCTGGCTGTGGCCAGCCGTGGGTCGAGAGTTCTGTGGGCATGGTGGGTCCTTTTTCAAAGAGGGCAGCATTGAAAAAAGGAACTGCAGGCAAGCTACTCAAGCAGCTCTTGTTATTGTACGAACCGCCCGGCAGCGCAAAACTGCCGGGCGGTTGTCAGGCCCATGATCGGCGCGCGCCGACCCCAAGATCAACCCCCGCGTGTCACCCGGTAGGTGGCCGAAGGCTCCAGGCGCGCCTGCCAGCCGGGTGGCAGGACAATGTTGGTGGTGTCTTCCTCGATCACACAGGGGCCATGCACGGTCTGCCCTGGCAACAGGTGGTTACCGTTGAACACCGGTGTGGGCTGCCATTCACCGTCGGCACTGAACAGCATCGGGCGGACGGATTGCGCGGTGGGGGCGGGGGGCTCGGCCGGCCCCTGCAGCTCGGGTTGCGGCGGGCGTGGCAGGTGGCCGATCACCGAGCACTCCAGGTTCACCAGCTCCACCGGGCTGTCGGGTTCGCTGTACGAGTACAGGGTCTGGTGGCGGCTGTGGAAGCGGCTGACCAGCGCGGCCAGCCCTGCCTCATCCAGGCTGTGCTGCTGCAGGTCCACACTGCACTCATGAATCTGCCCCAGGTAGCGCATCTCCAGGGTGTAGTGGCAGCTGCTGGCCTGGTCGCCAAAACCGTCTTCGCGCAGGTTGGCCAGGCCTTGCTCACGCAGTTCGGTGAGGGTCTGGTTGAGTTGCGCCAGGTCGACGTGCCCGGCGTCCAGGCGCATCGACAGGCTGGTGAGCTGGTCGTAGCGCACGTCGGACAGGATCTGGCCGAACGCACACAAGCCCGAGGCCACTTTGGGGATCAGCACGGTGTGCATGCCGATTTCTTCGGCCAGGCGCACCACGTGCATGCCCGCCGCACCGCCTGCGCCGATCAGGGCGAAGTCACGCGGGTCGTGACCGCGCTCGATCGATACGCGGCGGATGCCGTTGACCATGTTCAGGTTGACCAGGGTGGTGATGCCGAATGCCGCGCGTTCCACACTGATGCCCAACGGTTCGGCGACCTTGCTCCGGATGGCGTCCAGCGCGGCCTGGCGGTTCAGGCGGATACTGCCGCCCAGCAGTGCGCCGTCGGGCAGGTAGCCAAGAGCCAGGTTGGCGTCGGTGACCGTGGGTTCGCGGCCACCCTTGCCGTAGCACACCGGCCCAGGCATGGCGCCGGCGCTGCGCGGTCCGACCTGGAGCATGCCAAACTCGTCCAGGTGGGCGATGGAGCCACCGCCGGCACCCAGGGTCTCCACCTGAATCATCGGCACGCCGATGCGCTGGCGCAGGAAGTCCACGTCCTTGCTGAAGTTGGTGCGTCCGGCGTTGGTCAGGGTGATGTCGAACGAGGTGCCGCCCATGTCCACGGTAATGACGTTGTCGATACCGAACGGCCTCGCTACCGCCAACCCGGCTTGTGGTGCTGAGGCCGGACCGGAGTTGATCGCGTTGACGGCGCGCTCACGCATCAGGTGCCCGGGCGCCAGCCCGCCATTGGACTGGAAGTAGCGTACTGGCTGCTGTGCGCCAAGCTCCTGGAACAGGCTGTCGATGCGCGCCACGTAACGTGCCATTACCGGGCTGAGGTAGGCATTGACCACGGTGGTGGAGGTGCGGGTGTATTCGCGGATCTGCGGGAACACCTCGCAGCCGGTGCAGACGAATACCTCGGGCAGGGCAGCCCGTACCAGTTCGGCGGCCCGCTGTTCGTGGCTGGGGTTGCGTACCGACCACAGGAAGGAAATAGCCACGGCCTGCACGCCTTCGGCACGGAAGTAGTCGATGGCGGCATGGATGGCGGCTTCGTCCAGCGGGCTGTGCTCACGACCATCGCCAAGGATTCGGCCACCGATCGGGCGGCGCAGGTGGCGTGGGGCAAGCATGTGTGCCGGCGGGTAGTGGGCGTCGTAGCGGTGGCCTTCTTCCTTGTGGCCCAGGCGGATTTCCAGGCTGTCCTCGTGCCCCTCGGTGCACAGCAGGCCCACCTTGACCCCGGTGCGCTCGATCAGCGCGTTGAGGGCCACGGTGGTGCCGTTGATGCACAGGTCACAGTTGGCGATCAGTTCGGCCGGGCTGCGCCCGGTGGCGTCGGCGATCTGTGCCAGGCCGGCGCGAATGGCCAGGGTGCCGTCCTGGGGCGTGGACGGGGCCTTGAACAGCTGCACGCCGCCGTCGCGATCGGCCAGGATGAAATCGGTGAAAGTGCCGCCGGCGTCTACGCCCAGGCGATATTGGTTACGCATGCGTGTTCTCCGGTTAGCGCGGGGCGCGGGCAAGGCGGGTGGCTGTTTCGTCCAGTTGGCCATCGGCATCGAGGACCACGCCATATTCCAGGGCTGCGCCTTGTGGCGAGACCAGGCCGTTGCGCACGTCCTCCAGTACTGCTGCGACCCGACGGCGCAGCGGGTCGCCGTAGCCACCACCCCCTGGGTTGATGTTGATGATGCGTTCGCCGGGTTGCAGGGTGAGCATGGGGTTCTGTGTGTAGTGGTCTTCGCGGCCATCGGCGTGGCGATGGATCAGCCGGCCCAGTTTGGGCTCAAGCAGGGCATTGCGAGCCCCGGCGGCACCGGCGGTGGGCAACTGGCGGCCCTCGCCGAAGCCGACCACGGTCATGGCGTGGTCCAGCGGTTCGATCTCCAGGCGGGTGCCCGAACCCCCGCGCAACTCACCGGCGCCACCACTGTCGGCCATCAGGCTGTAGCGGTGGATCAGCACCGGATACGCGTGTTCGAGCAGCTCGATGTCACCGCTCATCAGGGCCCCGAAGCAGCACAGCGGGCCGCAGGCGTGCCAGCCATCCATCACCTTGTTGGCACCGGCACCGGAAATGATCGAGGCCAGCACCATCGTCACGTACTCGCTATTGCCGTTGCGCGGGTCGCGGCCGGCAATGTTGATGCCGCTGGTATGCCCCCAGGAGGCCGTTACCCGCTGTGGCGAGGCCTGTTCCAGTGCCGTGCGCACGGCATCGGCGAGGGTTTCCATCGGCGTGGTGGTGCAATTGACGTGAGGCGCGGGTTCCTCGGCATTGCACAGCGTACCCCTGGGGCCGACATCGACCGTTACGCAGCGATACAGGCCTTCGTTGTAAGGCGGCGCCACCTGGGCGAACATCATCAGCCCCAGGTACACCCCGGATACCGAGTTGCCCTCATAGGAATTGATGAAGTACGGCACCTGCGGCGGGCTTTCGATGCGCACATGGGCCTGGTCGCCACGGATCTGCACATGGGCGGTGATGGCCAGTTCACCCAGGCCGTGGCCGGCATCTTCGAGCACGGCGGTGCCGCTGTAGTCACCATCCGGCACATCGCGCAACAGCGCCCGCATGTGTCGGTCGGCCATGTTCTTCAGTTCGGCGATGCAGGCACGCACCTGTGCCACGCCGTACTTGTCCAGCAGCTCCAGCAAGTGCCGCTCGCCGACCTTGCAGGCGCCATACTGGGCATTGAGGTCGCCTTCCTGATAGGGGCGGGCGCGCATGTTGGTGAGCATGAAGTTGATCACGTCCTCACGACGCTTGCCCTTTTCCCACAGCTTGACCGGTGGAATGCGCAGGCCCTCGGCGTAGATCTCCTTGGCATCGGGGTTGTAGCCCGCCGGCACCGGGCCGCCGATGTCGGTCAGGTGGCCCTTGCAAACGGTCCAGAACACCAGCTCGCCTTGGTAATACACCGGTTTGTACATGCAGCAGTCGAGAATATGGCTGCCCTTGTAGGCGGGGTCGTTGTGGTAGATCACGTCGCCTTCGGCGATGTCGTCGCCGAAGAACTCGGCCACGCACTTCATGGCCGGGATCAGCGAGCCCAGGTGGATGGGAATGTCCTGGCCCTGCAGGATCATTTCCGGCAAGTGGTCGAACAGCGAGTTGGAATAGTCGTGGGCCAGGTTGAACACACTGGAGCGCCCGGTCTTTTCCAGGGTCAGGGTCATTTCGCGTTGCGCTGTCTCCAGCGCACCCCGGACAACCGCAAGGGTGATCGGATCTACTGTCTGCATAGGTCACCAACGTTTGTTCTTGTGCTTTTTGGGTGCGTGCCGCAGCGGGGCGGCGCGTGGTGACAGGCTAAGGGGCGGGGTGGGGGGAAGGCTTGTCGCTGGGTGTACCGGTTGTTGTGTCTGGGCGCACTTCAAGTTCGGGCAGGCGACACAACTATTGCCCCAACATCTGTCGCACCAGCCATTGCCCGGCCGGCCCCAAGGCACGCCGGCTCGACCAGGCCACATCCATATCCACCCGCCGGGGGTAACCCGCTATCTGCAACTCCACCAGCTCGTTGCCAAACCGTTTAACCAGTGCCCTGGGCAGTTCGGCCCAGCCAAACCCGCGCACGGCGAACTCCAGCAGGGTCAGGTAATCCGGTGCCGACCACGCTTGGCCACGGCCATGGTGCAGGCTGGGGGCATAGGTCTTGATATACAGCTGTCGGGCGTTCTCCAGATGCTGCGCCTGTACCTGCGCCAGGCTCGCCAGCGGATGCTCGCTGGCGACATATACGCCGAACTCTGCCTGCTCCGGCAAGCGCGCCACGGCCACGTCGGCGGGGTAGCCGGGCTGTGTGGCAAGGATGCCGACATGGGCCAGGCCCTGCTGGACCATCTCGATCACATCAGCGTCCTCCGCCGGGCCGCAGCGTAGCTCGGTATGGGGGTAGTGCTGGGCGAAACGAGTCATCACCGCCCCTTGGAACGTTACGCTGTAGCTGTCCGACATCACCACAGATACCAGCGCCTCTACATTTTGCGCCAGTCGCACTGCCAGCGCATCGAGCTGGGCGCTGGCATCGAGAATCGCCTCGACATGGCTCAGCACCTGCCTGCCCGCTTCATTGAGCGTGGGGTGGCGGCCATTGCGGTCAAATAGCGGACAGCCAATATCGGCCTCGAAATTGGCGATGGCGATGCTGACAGTGGACTGGCTTTTGCGCAGCTTGCGCGCCGCCGCAGAAAACGAACCTAGCGAGGCGGCTTCGGTAAAGGCGACCAGAGCTTCGGGAGAGTAACGCATGGTATTGATAAAACCGATGGTAGCTATATCGCGAGTATCAGTTCTATCAAAGAGAATGGGAAGCACGACTCACGCAATGGATGGGATTTGCAATGAAAAACGTGTCTTTCACCGAACGCCTGGTCCACGCCGTTGGCTATGAAGTTTTTGCGGTACTGCTGTGTGCGCCGCTGCTGTCCTGGATCATGGGCAAGTCGTTGGCAACGGCGGGCGCGCTGGCGGTGACCCTGTCGGTGATCGCCATGCTGTGGAACATGGTCTACAACGCACTGGTCGATCGCTGGGTGCAAACCGAACGCATCAACTGGAAGGCCAGTACGCGTTTCGTGCACGGTCTTGGCTTCGAAGCCGGTCTGGTGGTGTGGTGCCTGCCGGTGGCGGCTTGGATGCTGGAGGTTTCGCTGCTGCAGGCGTTCATGGTGGAGCTGGGCTTCTTCGTGATCATCCTGCCCTACACCGTGGTGTACAACTGGGCGTTCGACAAAGCCCGGCACCTGCTGGTGCAGCGGCGCCTGGCATGATTCGGCCACCCGGCGCGGTTCATTGATCAGGGGGGACACAGGTCGGTGGTTGAGCACAGGCCGTCGTGTAGGAGCGGGTTCACCCGCGAAAGGGCCGGCCCTGCTGGCCAATTTCCACCCGCAGTTCACCGTTGCCGCCACTACCGTATTCGCGGGTAAACCCGCTCCTACCACGGTGGTGGTCACACGTCGGGGATTGGGCGCAGGCCGTCGTGTAGGAGCGGGTTCACCCGCGAAAGGGCCGGCCCTGCTGGCCAATTTCACCAGCCGTTCACCGTTGCCGCCGCTACCGTATTCGCGGGTAAACCCGCTCCTACCACGGTGGTGAACACACATCGTGGGTTGTGCACAGGCCGTCGTAGGAGCGGGTTCACCCGCGAAAGGGCCGGCCCTGCTGGCCAATTTCACCAGCCGTTCACCGTCGCTGCCGCCACCGTATTCGCGGGTAAACCCGCACCTCAAGGTGGCTGCGAAAACCCAAGAAAAACGGGGCATGCCATCGCTGGCATGCCCCGTTTTCATACAGCTGATGCGCCTCAGGCGACCTTGACGATCCAGCCTGCCGGTGCCTCTACATCGCCGCTCTGGATACCGGTCAGCTCGTTGTAGAGCTTCTGGGTAACCGGGCCGACCTTTTCCAGGTCGTGGAACACGTGCAGCTTGCCGTTGTACTCGATGCCGCCGATCGGGGTGATCACGGCTGCGGTGCCGCAGGCACCGGCTTCGACGAAGCGGTCCAGCTTGCTGATCTCGACATCGCCTTCGATCACGGTCAGGCCCAGACGCGATTGCGCCAGTTCCATCAGCGAGAGGCGGGTGATGCCGGGCAGTACCGAGGCCGATTTCGGGGTGACGAACTCGTTGTTGGCGGTGATGCCGAAGAAGTTGGCCGAACCGACTTCCTCGATCTTGGTGTGGGTCAGCGGGTCGAGGTAGATGGCGTCGGCGAAGTTGGCCTTCTTCGCTTCAGCGCCCGGCTGCAGGCTGGCAGCGTAGTTGCCACCGACCTTGGCCGCACCGGTGCCCTGCGGGGCAGCACGGTCGAAGCTGGAAATCTGGAAGTTGTGCGGCTTCATGCCGCCCTTGAAGTACGAACCAACCGGGATGGCGAACACCGAGAAGATGAACTCGGGGGCGGTGCGCACGCCAATGTTGTCGCCGGTGCCGATCACGAACGGGCGCAGGTACAGGGCGCCTTTGCCGTGCGGTGGCACGAACTTTTCGTTGGCCTTGACCACTTGCTTGCACGCTTCGATGAACACATCGGTCGGCACGTGCGGCATCAGCAGGCGTGCGCAACTGCGCTGCATGCGGGCCGCGTTCTGGTCCGGGCGGAACAGGTTGATCGAGCCGTCCTTGCAACGGTAGGCCTTCAGGCCTTCGAAGCACTGCTGGCCATAGTGCAGGGCCGTGGAGCCTTCACTGATGTGCAGTACGTTGTCTTCAGTCAGGGTGCCCTTGTCCCACTCGCCATTGCGCCATACGGACAGGTAGCGTTTGTCGGTCTTGATGTAGTCGAAACCCAGCTTGTCCCAATTAATGCTTTCGTTGCTCATGACACCCTCATTGTCTTGCAAGTGCCCGATCGCTCGGGCTGCTGTTATATGCGCACCATGCCACCTTAATACATCCTTGGCGGATCGGGAACGGCCAGTCACGAATTGATAGGCTGCGATGCTTTTTTTTCGGTTTCTACAACAGCAAGTACTCATCCAGCGCCAGGTTTTCCAGCAATACCACATCATGGGACGCCACTATCAGCGCCCCGCGAAACTGCCCAAGCATGCGTTCCAGTGCTGTCAGCGATGGCAGGTCCAGGTGGTTGCCGGGTTCGTCAAGCAGCAACAGGTCGAGCGGCCGTTCACGATACAGCACGGCGGCCAGCGCCGCCTTCATACGCTCGCCGCCGCTAAGTAGGCCACTGGGCAGTTCGATACGGGCCGCATCCAGGCCCAGTTGCGCCAGGCGGCTGCGCAATTTTCCCTGGGCCAGCGTCGGGTTGGCTTGGCGCAGGTGTTCGAGCACGCTGCGGTTGCCTGCCAGTGCGCTGCAGTGCTGGTCGAGTAAGGCGGTCTCGCCACTGAGGCGCACATTGTCGGGCGATGCCGGCAATTCCCCATTCAGCAGCCTGAGCAGGGTGGACTTGCCACTGCCATTGGCGCCGATCAGCCCTACGCGTTGGCCCAGGCACAAGCGCAGGTCAAGCGCTTTGCGGGTGCCATGGGGCAAGCAAAGTGCCTGCAAGGCCAACACTTCACGGCCCGGATGACGCTGAGGTGTGGGCGCGTGCAAGGTAATAGCGCTGTCTTGCTCCACCTCGCGGGCGGCGTCACGCACTTTGCCCAATAGCGTTTGCCGAGCATCGCGATGGTCGCGGCGCTGCTTGCCAGCAGTGGCCTGGCTGCGCTCCTGCTTGCGGTCGACCAGAATCTTGGCCTGGTTGGCGTGCTTGGCTTGGCGCCCGGCCCGGGCTTGATGGCGCTCCAGGTCTTCGCGTTGGCGCTGCAGTTCACGGGCCTGGCGTTGCTGCTCCTGCTTCAGCCGGGCAAGTTGCTGCTGGGCCTGCGCCGTCTGGTTGGCTTTTTGCGCACTATAGAGGCTGTAGTTGCCACCATAGGCCTGCAAGCCCAGGCTGGATAATTCGACAATGCGTGCCATGTGCGCCAGTAGACTGCGGTCGTGGCTGATCACCAGCAAGCCACGGTCCCAGGCTTCGATCATGCTCAGCAGCTGGGCACGGGCGTTGCTGTCCAGGTGATTGCTTGGCTCGTCGAGGATCAGGTAATCGGCATCGCTGAGCCACGCGCCAATCAATGCCACGCGCATGGCTTGGCCACCGCTCAGGGTTCGTGCGGGCTGGCGCCAGTCGAGTTGACCCAGGCCATGGCCCTGAAGCTGTAGCTGCAATTGCTCGCGCATATCCCAGCGCTCGCCAACGGTGTCGAAATCCTGGGGCTTGATGCTGCCTTGCTCGATGCGCTCCAGCGCCGCAATCACCGGCCCCACTTGGGCCAGGTCGGCCAGCGTGGCGCTGCGCGCGATGACTTGCTGGTCCAGCAAATGGACAGGCCCGAGGCGCCGACAATGGCCGCTGCTCGGTTCACGCCGGCCGGCAAGAATCTGCCCTAGCAGGCTTTTGCCCACGCCATTGCGCCCGACCAGGCCGGTGCTGCGTTGGTCGAAGGTTTCGTTGAGGTTGCTAAACAGCGGCCTGCCATCAGGCAAGGCCAAGGAGACGCTGTCCAGCGTCAGAATCGACGTGTTCGTCATGCACAACTCCACAAATGCCGCGACATCTCCGGAACGAACCGGAGGCTGAAGACTGGCCGTCGAACGGACGGCGGCATCAATGGCGCATTGGACGAACACCTCGTCATTTAGAGAATGCGTAGCCTAACGGACCGTCTGGGGCCGGGTAAAGCACCGGCTGCCGGTTGGGGCTCAGCGCTGCGTCTGCAAGCGCTTGGCCCAGTCTCCGCCGTGGCCGTGCGCGCAGGCTTCTTCACTGTCGAATCGCACATGCCAGGCCGGATGGTCCAGCTCAATGCCGGCTTGCTCCAGCGCCAGAGCGCTAAGTGCCAGCATGCGCGCCTTCGCATCACCGACCACGGCCGCTGCCTTGTCGGCCTCTTGCTCGAATACCCAGGTAATACGCAGGCTGCTCGGAAAGTCCTCCGGGTTGAGGCGATGGGTTAGCCAACAGAAGCCGACAATCTCCGCCTTGGCGGTTTCGCAGGCATCGGTCAGGCATGCCACCAACTCCCGCTCCAGGCGGCCTATTTCGCGTTTGCCCAGTGCCTTCATGGGTTGGCCTCGTCATCGATCTGCTGGCAAAAGCGCAGGTGGTTGTCTAACGGGGCCTGACCCTGCACCTGCAGACAATCCAGGTAGAAAGCCTTGGCCCTGTCGGCCGAGAACATGCGCAGTACCGGTAGGGCGGGGGCGAGGGGCATGGGGCGTCCTTGTCCGTTGAAAAGGTGCCACTGTAGCGCAGTTGCTCCCCTTATGGTCGACCAGCCGGCAGCAATGGTTGACCACCCGCCAGCCACTGCGTAGCCTTGCCCACTTCGAGGTTCTTCGGCCTGGCCGAAGCTAAGACGGGAACGCGGTACAAGCCGCGGCTGCCCCCGCAACTGTAAGCACCGACAACGGATCGACACAGCCACTGCGCCAGCGCGCGGGAAGGCGTCATCCCGCCAGCCCGCTGTTCGACTGAACGGGGACATGGAACGGTGCAAGCCAGGAGACCTGCCTCGTCACGTTTTCGACTTTCAACCGGGCGGGGTGATCCGGTGGCGAACAAGCCCGGCCGGCCTGGCCTGCGGCTGTCGTCCTGCATGCCCGCGCCACACTGCCAAGGGCAATGCGACATGAAAACACTGGCCAAGCTCCCCGTCACCATCGTCACCGGCTTCCTCGGATCGGGCAAGACCACCTTGCTGCGCCACATGCTCGACAACGCCCAGGGGCGCCGCATTGCGGTCATCGTCAACGAATTCGGCGAACTGGGCATCGATGGTGAAATCCTCAAGCAGTGCAGCATCGGTTGCACCGAGGAAGAAGCCAGCGGCCGCGTCTACGAGCTGGCCAACGGCTGCCTGTGCTGCACCGTGCAGGAAGAATTCTTCCCGGTGATGCGCGAGCTGGTAGCCCGCCGTGGCGACCTCGACCACATCCTCATCGAAACCAGCGGCCTGGCCCTGCCCAAGCCATTGGTACAAGCGTTCCAGTGGCCGGAAATCCGCAACGCCTGCACCGTCGATGCGGTCATCACCGTGGTCGACAGCCCGGCCGTGGCCGCTGGTACCTTTGCCGCCTACCCGGATCAGGTCGATGCCCAGCGCAAGCTCGACCCTAACCTTGACCATGAATCGCCCCTGCACGAGCTGTTCGCTGACCAGCTGGCCAGCGCCGACCTGGTGGTGTTAAACAAGGCCGACCTGATCGACGCCGAAGGCCTGGCCAAGGTGCGTGCCGAGGTGGCCGAAGAACTGCCGCCGGCGGTGAAAGTGATCGAGGCCAGCAGCGGCAAGCTGCCACTGGAGGTGCTGCTGGGCGTGGGTGCCGAGTCCGAGGCGCATATCGATGGCCGCCGAACCCACCACGATTCGCACCACGATGGCGACGATCATGACGATCATGACCACGACGCTTTCGACTCCATCTCCATCGACCTGCCTGAAGCCGACGAAAGCCTGCTGCTCGATGCATTGACCCAGTTGGTGGTGGAGTTCGGTATCCTGCGCGCCAAAGGCTTCGCCGCCATCCCGGGCAAGCCGATGCGCCTGCTGGTACAAGGCGTGGGCACCCGTTTCGACAAGCACTTCGACCGCGCCTGGCGCGCCGACGAGCCGCGCATCACCCGCCTGGTGCTGATCGGCCAGGACCTCGATGCTGCCCAGCTGGAAGCGCGCCTGCGCCAGGCGCTGGGCGCCTGACCCATGCACCTGCTGCGGACCCAGCCCGGTGGTTTCGTACCGGATGACAGCATTGCCGACCTCGGCCAGACACCCGCCGAGCTGGTGATTCTCTGCAGCGGCGATTCACACCTGGCATTGCTCGCCGACACCGCCGAGCAATTGCCCGAAGACTTTCCCAGCCTGCGCCTGGCCAACCCGATGCAGGTGCAGAACCATGCCTCGGTCGACCTGTATGTCGACCAGGTGCTGCGCCACGCCAAGGTCATCCTGGTGTCGCTGCACGGTGGCGTTGGCTACTGGCGCTACGGCGTCGAACAACTGGTCGAGCTGGCCGCCCGTGGCGTGCAGCTGATTCTGGTGCCGGGCGATGACCGCCCGGACCCGGAGCTGACAAGCCTGGGCAACGTCCGCGGTGAGCAGGCCGAGCGGCTTTGGCATTACCTGCGCCAGGGCGGCAAGGCCAACGCCATCAACCTGTTCAACTGCCTGGCCAGCCAGTGGCTGGGCCGCGACTATGCCTGGGACGAGCCGCAGCCTTTGCCGCGCACGGCGGTCTATCACCCCGCCAAGGGCAGCGCGACACTCGAGGACTGGTACCCGCACTGGCACCCCGAGCAGCCAGTGGCGCCGCTGCTGTTCTACCGTTCGCACCTGCAAGCGGCCAATACCGCCTTCATCGACGTGTTCTGCCAGCGCCTGCAGGCTGCCGGCCTGAACCCGTTGCCGATCGCCGTGGCCAGCCTCAAGGAAAGCGCCTGCCTGGAACAGGTCGAAGCCTGGCTGGACGAGGTCGGCGCCGAAGTGCTGGTCAATACCACCGGTTTCGCCTTGTCCAGCCCCGAGCGCCCCAACCTGCGCCCGTTCCGCCGCGACATCCCGGTGCTGCAGGCCATCTGCGCGCAGGACAACCAGCCAGGCTGGGAAGCCAGCGAGCAGGGCCTGGGCGCGCGCGACCTGGCCATGCACATTGCATTGCCGGAGCTGGACGGGCGCATCATCACGCGCCCGGTCAGCTTCAAGGACATGGCCTGGCGCAGCGAGCGCAGCCAATCCGACGTTGTCTGCTACCGCGCCCACCCCGAGCGCATGGACTTTGTCGCCGAGCTGGCCCGCCGCTGGGTCGAGCTGGCCCGCCTGCCCAATGCCCAGAAGCGCGTGGCATTGGTGCTGGCCAACTACCCGACTCGCGATGGCCGCATTGGCAATGGCGTCGGCCTGGACACGCCCGCCGCCGCACTCAACATCCTCAAGGCGCTGCAGGCCGAAGGCTACCCGCTGGCCGAACTGCCGGGCAGCGGTACGCAACTGATCCACCAGTTGCTCGGTGGCGTGACCAACGACCTCGACCACCTCGACCAGCGCCCCTGTGCCCAGAGCCTGAGCCTGGCCGATTACCAGGTGGCCTTCGAGCGCCTGCCGCAGGCCAACCGCCAGGCAGTGCTGGAACGCTGGGGGCCGCCCGAACAGGATCCGATGTACCGCAGCGGCCGGCTGATGGTTGCCGGCCTGCGCTTTGGCTTGACCTTCGTCGGTATCCAGCCGGCGCGGGGCTACCAGATGGACCCCAGCGCGGTGTATCACGACCCTGACCTGGTGCCGCCGCACGGCTACCTGGCATTTCACTTCTGGTTGCGTCACGCATTTGCCGCCGATGCGGTGATCCACGTCGGCAAGCATGGCAACCTCGAATGGCTGCCCGGCAAAGGCGTCGGGCTGTCGGCGCAGTGCTGGCCGGACGCGCTGCTGGGTCCGCTGCCGAACATCTACCCGTTCATCGTCAACGACCCGGGCGAAGGTGCCCAGGCCAAGCGCCGCACCCAGGCGGTGATCATCGACCACCTGATGCCGCCGCTGACCCGTGCCGAAACCTATGGCCCGCTGCGCCACCTGGAACAACTGGCCGACGAGTTCTATGAAGCGCAGTTGCTCGACCCTCGACGTGCCCGCGAGTTGCAGCGTGACATCCTCGAGCTGGTCAAGGCCAACCACATCGACCGTGAATTGCAACTGGAAGGGCAACTGGACGATGCGGCGCTATGGCTGCCGCGCCTGGATACCTACCTGTGCGACCTGAAGGAGTCGCAAATTCGTGATGGCCTGCACGTGTTTGGTCAGTCACCTGAGGGGCGGCTACGCCTGGATACGCTGCTGGCGTTGTTGCGGGTCGAGCGTGGCGACGGCCGTGGCGGTAATGCCAGCCTGCTGCGAGCTTTGGCCAAAGCACTGGTGCCGGGCTGGGACCCGCTCGATTGCGACCTTGGGCAGCCGTGGCAGGGCATACGCCCTGAACAGCTGCTGGCCATGAGCAATGAACCTTGGCGCACCTGTGGCGACACCCGCGAGCGCCTTGAGCTGCTGGCACTGCAGGTGATCGGGCAGGCGCTGGAAGGCACAGCACAGTTACCCGACCTGAGTGAGTGGCAACCGGTGCACTCTGTAGTGCAGGCCCTGCGTGAAGCGGTCGCACCCAGCCTTGACGCCTGCGGCACGGCGGAAGTGCATGGCCTGCTGGCGGCACTGGCCGGGCGCTTCGTGCCCGCCGGCCCCAGTGGTGCGCCTAGCCGAGGGCGCCTCGATGTGCTGCCCACCGGCCGCAACTTCTATACCGTGGACGTGCGCAACCTGCCTACCACCACAGCCTGGCGCCTGGGCTTCGCCTCGGCCAGCCTGATCCTCGAACGCCATCTGCAGGACCACGGCGATCACTTGCGTCAGCTCGGCCTGTCGGTGTGGGGCACGGCGACCATGCGCACTGGCGGCGACGACATCGCGCAGGCCATGGCGCTGATGGGCGTGCGGCCTGTCTGGGCCACCGGCAGCCAGCGCGTCGACGACTTCGAAATCTTGCCGTTGAGCCTGCTCGACCGCCCCCGGGTGGATGTGACCTTGCGCGTTTCCGGCTTCTTCCGAGATGCCTTCGGTAACCTGATCCGCCTGTTCGACGCCGCCGTGCAGGCCGTGGCCGCGCTGGACGAGCCGGACGACCTCAACCCCCTGGCCGCCCGTGTGCGCAGCGAGCGGGCCGCGCTGCAGGCTCAAGGCGTTGATGCCGAGCAGGCTGCACGTCAGGCCGGCTGGCGGGTGTTCGGTGCCAAACCCGGCGCATACGGTGCCGGGGTGCAGAACGCCATCGACGGGCGTTTGTGGCATAGCCGCGACGACCTGGCAGAGGTCTACCTCAACCACGGCGGCTATGCCTATGGCGGCAGCGACGACGGCACCCCGGCCCGCGCCCAGTTCGCCCAGCGCCTGGCCAAGGTGCAGGCGGTGCTGCAGAACCAGGACAACCACGAGCACGACCTGCTCGATTCCAACGATTACTACCAGTTCCAGGGCGGCATGCTGGCGGCCTCGGAAACCCTGTCCGGGGCGGTGGTGGCCAGCTACCATGGCGACCACAGCCAGGCCGACCGACCGCGCATCCGTACCCTCAAGGAAGAGCTGAACCGGGTGATCCGTGCCCGTGCGCTCAACCCCAAGTGGATCGACGGGGTCAAGCGTCACGGTTACAAGGGTGCCTTCGAGATGGCCGCGACAGTCGACAACCTGTTCGCCTTCGACGCCACCACGCACCTGATCGACGACCATCATTACCAGGGGCTGGCCGATGCCTATGTGCTCGACCCGGCGACCCGCGATTTCATGCGCGAGCACAACCCCGAGGCCCTTCGCGACCTCACCGAGCGCCTGCTGGAGGCCCAGCAGCGCGGCTTGTGGCAGGCGCCGGGCGACTACCGCGAAGCCCTTGAGGACCAACTGCTCGATGGCGAGGAACAGGCTTGAAATGAGTGAACCCGTACAATTTCCGCTGGCGGCCGTGGTCGGTGCAGACGACCTCAAGCTGGCGCTGTGCTTGACCGCTATCGACCCCAGGATCGGTGGTGTGTTGATCGAAGGGCCGCGTGGCATGGCCAAGAGCACCCTGGCCCGTGGCCTGGCCGACCTGCTTGGCGAAGGCCCGTTCGTCACTTTGCCATTGGGCGCCAGTGAAGAGCGGCTGGTCGGCACCCTCGACCTGGATGCCGCGCTGGGGCAGGGCAAGGCGCAGTTTTCCCCGGGCGTGCTGGCCCAGGCCGACGGCGGCGTGCTGTATGTCGATGAGGTCAACCTGCTGCCCGACACCTTGGTCGATCTGTTGCTTGACGTGGCTGCCAGCGGCACAAACCGCATCGAGCGTGACGGTATCTCGCATCGGCACAGCGCCCGCTTCGTACTGATCGGCACCATGAACCCGGAAGAGGGCGAACTGCGCCCGCAGTTGCTCGACCGGTTTGGCCTGAACGTGGCGCTGGAGGGCTTGCCGGAGCCCGAGGCCCGGCAGCAGATCATTCGCCGCCGCCTGGCCTTCGACAGTGACCCTCAGGCGTTCTGCGCACACTGGGCCCAGGCCCAGGCGCAACTGCGCGAGCGCTGCCACGCGGCGCGCCAGGCCCTGGCCGACATTGCCCTGGATGACCAAGCGCTGGCCTGGATTACCGAGCGCTGCTACGCCGCCGGCGTGGACGGCCTGCGCGCCGACCTGGTGTGGCTGCGCGCTGCGCGCGCCCACTGTGCCTGGCGGGGGGCTGCAGCTATCGAAGAAGTGGATGTCGAGGCGGTGGCCGAATTCGCCTTGCGCCATCGCCGCCGTATGACGCCCCAGGCCAACCCGCCGTCGGCGCCACAGCCGCCTGACCAGCAGCCTGGTGCCGGCAACCCGGGTGAACGGGGCGGGCAGGGCGACTGGGGGGCATTACCGGCACAGCCGGTGGCCAGCGGCGCCCGCCGTGAGGTGCCGAACTGGGCAAAAAAGCCCTGAGCATCCCCCAGCCACCAGCCAAAGGGGCGGATGCCAGAGCGGGCATAGGCAAGCAGAACGGTACCCGCCGTGGCCTCGTGCGAAATGCGGCGGCCGGCCGGGTAGCCTGGCTGCCGACCTTGCTCAAAGGGCGGCCACGCCAGCGACAGGACCTGTGCTGGCAGCAGCGCCAAGGCAGTCCGGCAGAATTGTGGCTGGTGATCGTCGATGCCTCGGCTTCAACCCGGCGGCATCAGGCGCTGGCACAGACCAAAGGGCTGCTGGCGGCATTGTTCGACCAGGCCTATCGCCAGCGCGCCCGCCTGGCCCTGCTGACTGCCAGCGGGCGCACACCACAGTGGCAGCGCCACGGGCTGAAGGCATCCGCTGCCTTGCAACCCTGGCTGCAGGCCTTGGGGGCAGGTGGGGGCACGCCGCTGATCGCCGCACTGGAACAGGCGCGGCACTGGCTACAGGCGCGGCAGCGAGCCCATCCGCAAGAGGCCTTGCGTTGCCTGGTGTTCACCGACGGTCGCCTGCAGCACAGCAATACCGTGCAGCCGATGCCGTGCGCCACGTTGTTGGTCGATATGGAACTGGCGCCCGTGCGCCTGGGACGCGCGCAGCGTCTGGCAGAACAATTGCAGGCTGATTACCAGCACTTGCAACAATTCAGGGTGATGGATTGAACTGGCAGGTTGCGACACTTTGTCGCAATTGGGAAAGTTGCCACAACAGCAACAGAGAAGTTGTACAAGTGCGTGACCATGCACGCACTTGTTGTGCTGGCCAATATTACTTCGGCATCGACCACGGTTGCAGGTCGTAGCCCTTTTCACACAATTCGGCGCGCACTTCTTCGATCAGGCTGGCCCACTGGGCCGGGTCGGAGTAGATGCGCGACGACACTTGCTTGGCGCCGATGCGGGTGCTGGTCCGGTCGATCACTGCCAGGCTCAGTTCACCAGTACCGTTGGGTGCATCCCAGGCTACGCACTGGAAAGGTTCGAAGGCGTGGTCGGCAATCAGCAGTGCTTCGTTGACACGGAGCGGGGCATTCATGGTTCGGTCTCTCTATGGTCCCAAACATCGAAGTGAAGTCCGCGTTGCTTCAAAGTCGCCTCATTGATCGCGAAGTGCAGCGCGGGGTTATGTCTACTGATGCTCGTTGTTCGTGGGTAAGTCACACATTGGCTGTAAATTTTTTTTCAGGGTTGACGCTGTTCTTGCCTGCGCCGCCATGGGATGTCGATAAAGTGCGAAAATTCCCATGGCGGTTTGTAAAAAAATGATTCGGCAGACAGACGGTACTGGGCACCGTCAACTTCGTTGCTACTGTTAAACGGGCGCCACAACTTGCTGTTTTATTTCAAAAAACCAAAAACTGGCGCCAAGGATCGGTCATGCAGCAGCCTGCCGCTCAACGCCGTTTGCTTATCGTCGACCCCTGCGACGATTGTCACCGCTTGCTACCTGGCCTGCGCAACGCAGGCTGGGATGTGGACAGCTGTATGCTCGGGGCCGCGTTGGACCACACGTGCGATGTCGGGCTATTGCGCTTGCAGGCTTCGCACCTGAGGCACCCGGACGCGGTCAAGGACATGATCAAGCGCAGCAACACCGAATGGATTGCCGTGCTCAGCGCCGACCAGCTGCGCATGCCGGCGTTCGGTGATTTTGTGTGTGAGTGGTTCTTCGACTTCCATACCCTGCCGTTCGACGTCTCCCGCGTGCAGGTAACCCTGGGCCGGGCCTTTGGCATGGCGCGCCTGCGCGGCAAGGGGGCCGTCAAGGTCGATGAGGCGACCCATGAGTTGCTCGGCGAAAGCCGGCCTATCCGCGAGTTGCGTAAGTTGCTGGGTAAACTGGCACCCACCGAATCGCCTGTGCTGATCCGCGGAGAAAGCGGCACTGGCAAAGAGTTGGTGGCGCGCACCTTGCACCGCCAGTCGCAACGCAGCGAGCAGCCGTTCATCGCGATCAACTGCGGGGCGATCCCCGAGCACTTGATCCAGTCCGAACTGTTCGGCCATGAGAAGGGCGCCTTTACCGGTGCCCACCAGCGCAAGGCCGGGCGTATCGAAGCGGCCGACGGCGGCACGTTGTTCCTCGATGAAATCGGCGACCTGCCGTTGGAGTTGCAGGCCAACTTGCTGCGTTTCTTGCAGGAGAAGCACATCGAGCGGGTGGGGGGCAGCCAGCCCATACCGGTGGATGTACGGGTGTTGGCGGCCACCCATGTGGACCTCGAGCGGGCCATTGAGCAAGGGCGTTTCCGCGAAGACCTGTACTACCGCCTGAACGTCTTGCAGGTGGTGACCGCGCCGTTGCGCGACCGGCATGGTGACCTGTCGATGCTGGCCAACCATTTTGCCCATTTCTACAGCGTGGAGACCGGGCGTCGGCCACGGTCGTTCAGCGACCATGCCCTGGCGGCGATGGGGCGGCATGACTGGCCGGGCAATGTGCGCGAGCTGGCCAACCGCGTGCGCCGCGGGTTGGTGCTGGCCGAAGGGCGGCAGATCGAGGCGCAGGACCTGGGGTTGCAGCTGCTCGACCCGGAACAACAGCCGCTGGGCACGCTGGAAGAATACAAGCAGCGCGCCGAGCGCCAGGCACTGTGCGATGTGCTCAACCGGCACAGCGACAACCTGAGCGTGGCGGCCAAGGTGCTGGGCATTTCACGGCCGACGTTCTATCGGTTGCTGCACAAGCACCAGATACGTTGAGCGGCGTTGAGGTACGCGTGCGCCGTTCTTTGAAGCCGCTCCTACACAAGCCCGTGTAGGAGCGGGTTCACCCGCGAAAGGGCCGGGCCTGCTGGCCAATTTCCACCTGCCGTTCGCCGTTGTCGCGGCTACCGTATTCGCGGGTAAACCCGCTCCTACAGGGCCTG
>NZ_JAOCDI010000042.1:0-50930 GCF_029840855.1 Pseudomonas sp. GD03862 | reverse complement strand
CCCGCGCAAAGGCGGGTCGTTCAACTTCGATGGCTCACATCATCGCCCTCGAGTGCGCTGATCGAAAGCTGCGCACATTGACGTCTGTCCAGATTACAAAAGCGCCAGACGCGCGCTGGCTCGGGCGGTTGGGCAAGTGCGTGCAAGAGTTGTTGTTCCATCATGCGACAGGCGTCGGGGCCGGAGAACATGAAAGTGACAGGTTCGCCCTGTACCGCCTCGGGGGCATCATTGGCAATTGCGGGTGTGGCCACACTGCTCAGTGCTGGCGTGTTGTCGTGTGCTGTGTTGTTGGGAAGCGGGCTATAGAACGACTTGTAATTGAAGTTGAGTGTCAGAAAAAACAGTGCCGTCAGAAAGAATGGAAAGCCTACCAGGAACCAGGTGTAGAGCTTTTGGCTGGACTCGCCGAGAAATGGCAGTGTGGCAAGGGCGGAGGCTTCGATGATCCCCGCGAAGATGGCAATGATCGTCAGCGGGGCGACAGGTTGTGCTTGGGTCATATGGGCCGTCTCCAGCGGTTTTGTCCATCTTTACCTTACTGCTGTACTCAACTAAAGGCTGGATTGTTTCCCGGGGGAGGAATGATCGTCAGAGAACCTCGTTGTGTTGCTTTTTCGACGTGTTTGAGTCGGAAGTTTTCCTTTGCTGAAGATCAGTATTCAACTGGTACGTTTATGTCAGTGGGTGGTACCTTTTTTCGGTAATAAGTAATTTATTTGTTACAACCATAGTCATTGTGTGTAGGAAGTTTCTGTAAGTTCTGTAGGCTTTGTCTGTCCATGGCTTTCGCTGGTAAATCGCCGCGCCAGCAAGCGTCCTGTCGGTTATCGTGGCGTGCCAAAGCAACAACAATGTATGGATATCGCATGAATAAAGTGCTTATCGTGGATGATCATCCGGTCATACGCCTGGCCGTACGCATGCTGATGGAGCGGCATGGGTATGACGTTGTGGCGGAGACTGACAATGGGGTAGCTGCGTTGCAGCTGACACGGCAACACCTGCCGGATATTGTGGTGCTGGATATCGGTATCCCGAAACTGGATGGCCTGGAGGTGATCGCCCGCATGGCGACATTCAGCCCGGGTAGCAAGGTACTGGTGCTGACGTCACAGGCCCCCGGCAACTTTTCGATGCGCTGCATGCAGGCAGGGGCGGCGGGTTACGTGTGCAAGCAGCAGGAGCTTACCGAACTGCTCAGCGCTATCAAGGCTGTGTTGTCGGGTTACAGCTACTTCCCCAACCAGGCCTTGCATGCGTCACGTGGCAGGGGGGCGGGCAGCGAGACGGATATGGTGAATCGCCTTTCTGCGCGAGAAATGACGGTGCTGCAACAACTGGCGCGAGGGCGTTCGAACAAGGAGATTGCCGACAGCATGTACCTCAGTAACAAGACGGTCAGTACCTACAAGTCGCGGCTGTTGCTAAAGCTCAATGCACGGTCACTGGTTGACCTGATCGAGCTGGCGCAACGGCAAGGTCTGAACTGATCGCCAAGCCTTGAAGCCTCCAGCCAGGAGGCTTTGCCAAGGCTATCGGTCCCTGACTACGGGACCCGCACTACAGGTCGTAATCGAAATCGGCCAACTGCTTTTGCAGGCGCCGTTCTTCCAGCATGTTGTCGATGGTGCGACGTTTGCTCAGGTTGGTCTTTGCGATTTCAACCTGTGGCTCCGCGTCATCGTCTGCGGCAACAAAATCATCATCGATCGACAGGTCGTCTTTATCGGTACTCATGAGTCGCTCCAAGCCAAGGGGCCATTGGCCGTCCTTATAACCAGAAAGCAGACGCTGGTAAAAAAGATTTTTTCAATCGATGTGAGTGGTTTTTGGCTATCGGCTCAATCGTCGGAGGTTTTGTGCTTGTACTCGCACAAATCTTCGATCCTGCAGCTGCCGCACCTTGGCTTGCGCGCCTGGCACACGTAGCGCCCGTGCAGGATCAGCCAGTGGTGGGCGTCGAGCAGGTAGTCCTTGGGTACAAACTTGAGCAGTTTCTTTTCCACTTCCAGCACCGTTTTGCCTGGCGCGATGCCTGTGCGGTTACTCACCCGGAAGATATGGGTATCCACGGCCATGGCCGGTTGGCGAAACGCCGTGTTTAGCACCACGTTGGCGGTTTTGCGGCCGACGCCGGGTAGCGCCTCCAGCGCTTCGCGGGTTTGCGGTACCTGGCTGTCGTGGCGCTCGATCAGTAGCCGGCACGTTTCGATGACATTCTTGGCCTTGCTGTTGTAAAGCCCGATGGTCTTGATGTATTCGCTGAGGCCTTCAACGCCCAGGGCATAGATGGCCTCGGGGGTGTTGGCGACGGGGAACAGGCGGGCAGTGGCCTTGTTGACGCCGACGTCGGTGGATTGCGCGGACAGTGTCACGGCGACCAGCAGTTCAAACGGGGTCGTGTAGGCCAGTTCGGTCTTTGGGTCGGGGTTGTCTTCGTGCAGCCTGCGAAAAATCTCCAGGCGTTTGGCGGCATTCATGAAATCAGGGCTTTCCTTGACGAGGTGGGTGGGCAGGGTCCGGAAGCAGGCGATTGTACAAGGCCAACAGCAGACCCAGCAGCAGTAGCGCACCGGGTGCGAGGCTGGCCAGGTGCAGCTCGGCATGGTCAGCCAGCCATTGGCGGCTGGCGCCCAGCAGCAGGCAAATGGCAAAGACAGCGCCGAGGTGCTTTGCGAGCAGGCGCCAGCGGCGTTGGTCAGGTAGCAGGTGGTCACTGGCCAGGCATTGCAGGCACAACAATGCGGGATAGTGGCCCAGGGCAATGGCCAGTGGTAGCAGCCAGGCCCGCAGGGCCAACTGCAGGCAACTGGCCAAGGCTGCCAGCAGCAACAGGCTAGCCAGTACATAGGCCCAGCTGGCCATGTGTTTACGCAGTGGCGCCAGCAACAGTTGGTGCAGGCACCCCATCAGTACTGCGCACAGGCCGATGGCCGCGCCTTCAGCCAGCGTTCGGGTGGCACCCAGCAGTGGCGCCAGGCTCATGGCCAGCAGGCAGAACCTATTCATGGGTGGCGCCCTCCAGCAATACACTACGCTGCTCGTCGAAATAGCTCAGCGCATCCTGCAATGCGGCGATCACCGCGCGCGAGGTCACGGTTGCGCCGGCCAATTGGTCAAAGTCACCCTGGTCCCGCTTCAGCGCCCAGTGATCGCCCTGATCGCGGTTGTTGAACTGACTCAGCCAGTGCAATCGCGGATCCCCCAGGCGATCGCCCAGCCCGGGGCTTTCCTGTTGTTCGACAACCTGGCTGCCGATCAGCTGGCCGTCCGTGGTGATGGCGACGCTCAGCACGATCGGCCCGGCATACCCCTGGGCCTGTGTGATCAGGATAATGGCGCTTGGCTTACCTGCCACAGTGGCACGGTAAGCCGCCAGGATACGGCTGTTGGGCCTCTGTGCGGCGGGCCTTGGCAGCGGGCTTTCCAGGGGCTGGTTGTCATAGCTACCGTCGGGCAGCACGGCCAGCCGCTGGCGGCTTTGCAGCTGCTTTTCAGCGCCGGCGATGGCCGGACCGGTCCACTGCCGCCAGGCCAGGGTGGCTGACACTGCCAATACTCCAGTCAGCAGCAACAGGCCCACATCCCGAACCCCGCGCTTCATCGGGCTGCCTGCTGACGCTGCGCAGCCATGCGCTCGAGTGCCGGTGCGAAAAGGTTCATCAGCAGGACGGCGAACGCGGTGCCATCCGGATAGCTGCCCCAGGTACGAATCAGGTAGATGAGCACTCCTGTTCCCACGCCGAAGCACAGCTTGGCCCAGTCGTCTCTGGGGCCGGACACTGGCTCGGTCGCAATGAAGAAGGCTGCCAGCATGGTCGAGCCGGAAAACAGGTGCAGCAAAGGCGAGCCATTGGAGTCCGACCCCGAACCGTTCCAGCCCAACAAGCTGAATACCAATAGCCCTGCCAGCAAACCTGCCGGTGCATGCCAACTGATCACCTTGCGCTGCAACAAGAACAGGCCACCAAGCAGGAATGCCAGGTTGACCCATTCGCTGCCTGCCCCGCCAATGTTGCCAAAGCCTGGATGGCTGGCAAACAGTTCGTCGATGGTCAGGCTGGGGTTGTGGCGCAAGCCGTCGAGCAATGTCGGACGGGCCCAGGCATCGATCTGTTCGCCCCCAGCGAACACCTGCTGCACGCTGTCGAGCAGGCCTGGGGCCTGCCCAGGCCAATGGTTCATCTGCAACGGGAAGCTGAGCAGCACGAAGGCATAACCCACCATGGCCGGATTGAACAGATTTCGCCCGACCCCACCGTAGGCCTGCTTGCCGATTCCGATCGCGACACTTGCCGCGATGACCGGCAGCCACCATGGCGCCAAGGTGGGCAGGGCGGCCGCCAGCAGTACGGCGGTCACCAGTGCGCTGCCGTCGGTTAGCGCCTGGCTCAGTGATTGGCTGCGCAGTGCCAGCAGCAATGCCTCGCACAGCAGCGCGGCACTGGCGCACAGCAACAGGTTCAGCATCATGCCCCAGCCATGCAGCCACAACAGCGCCAGCAGTCCAGGCGTGCAGGCTAGCAAGACCAGGCCCATGCTGGTGCGTAGGCGCGGATCGGGACTGCTCATTGGCCAAACATTCCGTTGAAACCGGAAAACGCCATAGCCATCACCCCGGCACCGATCAACTCGATGGGCAGGCCGCGCAGTGCGTTGGGGATATCGGCGTGGGCGCTGCGCTGGCGCAGGTCGGCGAACACCATCAGCGCCAGCCAGAAGCCGCCACCCGTCAGCAAGCCTTGGAGCAGCATGGTTGGCCAGGTGCTGCCGTCGCTTGTCTGCTGCAGGGCCAGCCCAAGCGCTGCTGCATTGCTCAACAGCAGCGCTGGCAACCCCACTACAGGCCAGGCCGGGCGCCACTTGGCCAAAAGCCAGGGCAGGCCCCAGGCGAGCAAAGCCAGCCAGGGCAATAGCAGAAACAGGGCAAGATCGTGGATGTGCAACGGGGCAAGTACCGCGTGCACCAGCAGCTGCGCGCCGATTACGCCCAGGGCGATGCACAGGGCGCAGGCCAGGCCGTGCACCTGAAGTTGCAGCCCGGAGAGTGGCTGTCGGAGCAGGCACAGGTGATTGATCAGTGCGGCGCTGATCAGGACCAGGATGTAGTCATTCATGAGATGACGATAGCCGGGAATCGGTGCGATTGTCCGGGTTTGGCATGAAGGGGCCTGCGTAATTGTGGGAGCGGGCAGGCCGCTCCCACAATGGCCCGCAGGGCGGTTACTTGATGCGCTGGCCTGGCTTGGCGCCGCTGTCCGGGCTCAGCAGGTAGATTTCTTCACCGCCAGGGCCGGCAGCCATGACCATGCCTTCGGACACGCCAAAGCGCATCTTCCGGGGTTTGAGGTTGGCTACCATCATGGTCAGGCGGCCTTCCAGCTTGGATGGGTCTGGGTAGGCCGACTTGATGCCGGAGAACACGTTGCGGCGCTCGTCACCAATGTCCAGGGTCAGTTGCAGCAACTTGTCGGCACCCGCCACGGCTTCAGCCTTGACGATCAGCGCCACACGCAGGTCGACGGCAGCGAAGGTATCGAACTCGATCTCTGCCGACAGCGGGTCCTTGGCCAGCTCGCCATTGCCCGCCGGGGCCTTGGCTTCGGCAGCCAGCAGGTCTTCCTTGCTGGCAGCGACCATGGCTTCGACCTTGGCCGGCTCGATACGGCTCATCAAGGCCTTGAACGGGTTAAGCGCGTGGTTTTCCAGGCGTGTCAGGTGGTCGTTCCAGGTCAGCGGGGCCACGTTGAGGAAAGCCTCGGCGTCAGCGGCCAGCACCGGCAGTACCGGTTTGAGGAAGATCACCAGCTGGCGGAACAGGTTGATGCCTTGGGCGCAGATGGCCTGGACTTCATCCTGCTTGCCTTCCTGCTTGGCCAGTGACCACGGCGCCTTGTCGGCGATCCAGGCGTTGGCGCGGTCGGCCAGTGCCATGATTTCGCGCATGGCGCGGCCAAAATCACGGGCCTCATAGGCTTCGGCGATGGAAGGTGCGGCAGCCAGGAAGGCTTCGGTCAGCTCAGGCGCGGCATCACCGCTTACCATCACACCCTCGTTGCCCTTGTGGATGAAACCGGCGCAGCGGCTGGCAATGTTGACGACCTTGCCGACCAGGTCGGAGTTGACCTTCTGCACGAAGTCTTCCAGGTTCAGGTCCAGGTCGTCGACGCCACGGCCCAGCTTGGCCGCATAGTAGTAACGCAGGTATTCCGGCTGCAGGTGGTCCAGGTAGGTGCGGGCCTTGATGAAGGTGCCGCGCGACTTGGACATCTTGGCGCCGTTGACCGTCAGGTAGCCGTGCACGTTGACCGCGGTCGGCTTGCGGAAGCCGGCGCCTTCGAGCATGGCTGGCCAGAACAGGGCGTGGAAGTTGACGATGTCCTTGCCGATGAAGTGGTACAGCTCGGCCTTGGAGCCTTCGTTCCAGAAGGCGTCGAAGTCCAGCTCCGGGCGGCGTGCGCAGAGGTTCTTGAAGCTGGCCATGTAGCCGATTGGTGCATCCAGCCATACGTAGAAGTATTTGCCAGGCTCACCCGGGATCTCGAAGCCGAAGTACGGCGCGTCGCGGGAGATATCCCACTCCTGCAGGCCGGAGTCCAGCCATTCCGCCAGTTTGTTGGCTACCGCATCCTGCAGGGTGCCGCTTCGGGTCCACTGCTGCAGCATGGCCTGGAAGTCTGGCAGCTTGAAGAAGAAATGCTGGGAATCACGCAGTACCGGGGTGGCACCGGAGATCGCTGACTTGGGGTTCTTCAGCTCGGTGGGTGCGTAGGTGGCGCCGCATTTTTCGCAGTTGTCGCCGTACTGGTCTTCGGCCGCGCACTTCGGGCAGGTGCCCTTGATGAAGCGGTCGGCGAGGAACATGCCTTTTTCCGGGTCGAAGTACTGGGTCACCGAACGGGTGGCGATGTGCCCGGCTTCACGCAGGCGCGAGTAGATCAGGCTCGACAGCTCGCGGTTCTCTTCGCTGTGGGTGGAGTGGAAGTTGTCGAAGTCCACCAGGAAGTCGGCGAAATCGCTGCTGTGCTCGGCCTGGACGTTGGCGATCAGCTGTTCCGGGGTGATGCCTTCCTTTTCGGCGCGCAGCATGATGGCCGAACCGTGGGCGTCGTCGGCGCAGACATAGATGCACTGGTTGCCGCGCAGCTTCTGGAAGCGCACCCACATGTCCGTCTGGATGTACTCCAGCATATGGCCGAGATGGATCGATCCATTGGCATAGGGCAGGGCGCTGGTGACGAGAATCTGGCGTGGCTCGGACATGGTGGCTCGGCTACTTATCTGGCTACGGGGTAAAAATGAGGATGATCGGCCACTATAAAGGGCTGGCGAAGATATTTCACCCCGCAAGCGCATCTGCTGACGATTGACGGGTTAGGATAGGCGGCTGTTTTACATTCAGTTTGCCAATGGGAGTCTCCATGAGTGCCGTCACCCGTGCCGCCGTTGAAGGCGTGCTTCGCCAGTACACCGACCCCTACCTGAACCAGGATCCGGTCAGCGCCGGCTGCGTGCGCGCCATCGATATCCAGGGCGGGCAGGTCAGCGTGCAGTTGCAGTTGGGTTATGCCGCAGGGCTGTTCAAGAACGGCTGGGCCCAGGTGCTGCAGACCGCCATTGGCAGCCTTGAGGGGGTCACTGGCGCTCAGGTTTCGATCGATTGCGTGGTGGCCGCGCACAAGGCCCAGGCCCAGGTGCCAGCCATGGCCAACGTCAAGAACATCATCGCCGTGGCCTCGGGCAAGGGCGGTGTGGGCAAGTCGACCACCGCGGCCAACCTGGCCTTGGCCCTCGCACGCGAAGGCGCACGGGTAGGTATTCTCGATGCCGATATCTACGGCCCCAGTCAGGGGGTGATGTTCGGCATCGCCGAGGGCACCCGTCCACAGATTCGCGAGCAGAAGTGGTTCGTGCCGATCAAGGCCCACGGCGTGGAAGTCATGTCCATGGCCTTCCTCACCGACGACAACACGCCGATGGTATGGCGTGGCCCAATGGTGTCTGGCGCGCTGCTGCAACTGGTCACCCAGACCGCCTGGGATGACCTGGATTACCTGGTGATCGATATGCCACCGGGTACCGGTGACATCCAGCTGACCCTGGCACAAAAGGTACCGGTGGTCGGTTCGGTGATCGTCACCACGCCGCAGGACCTGGCGCTGCTGGATGCCAAGAAGGGCGTGGAAATGTTCCGCAAGGTCAACATTCCGGTGCTGGGCGTGGTCGAGAACATGGCCGTGCATATCTGCTCGAATTGCGGCCATGCCGAACACCTGTTCGGTGAAGGTGGCGGCGAGAAGCTGGCCAGCCAGTATGGCGTCGACCTGCTGGCGTCGCTGCCGTTGTCGATGCTGATACGTGAGCAGGCCGACAGCGGCAAGCCCACGGCGATCGCCGAGCCGGAAAGCCAGATTGCCATGGTTTACCAGGAGCTGGCTCGCCAGGTAGGCGCGCGGATCGTGCTGCAGGAAGCTGCGGCGCCGGCAATGCCCAGCATTACCATCAGCGAAGACTGACCTGCCATACCGAGTTTGCCCGCACACAGCGACTGCGCCGTACTTGAAGCCTGTGCAGTCCCTGTGGGAGCGGGCGAGCCCGCGAAGAGGCCAGCGCCTATTTCGAGCAGGCATAAAAAAACCCGCCAGAAGGCGGGTTTTTTTGAAAGCTAGGAAGCTAGATCGACTTAGGCGATCTGAACTTCTTCAGCCTGCATGCCTTTCTGGCCGCGGGTAGCGACGAAAGTAACAGCCTGGCCTTCTTTCAGGGTTTTGAAGCCGTCAGCTTGGATGGCTTTGAAGTGCACGAACAGGTCGTCGCCCGACTGAGGGGTGATGAAGCCGTAGCCTTTCTCATCGTTGAACCACTTAACAACACCGGATTGACGGTTGGACATTTTTCTGTCTCCTTGGACAATTTGATAACGGTCAGGAAAAACCCTGCCCGGGACTGAGCGCAAAGAGAGCAGAAAATTCAGCGATGGGCCGATCAGGATCGTGCATCAAACTAGAGATTCTCGGTGTCACGTGCAGCACAGTGGCAACACCTTACCCCACTTTCCGCAACCTGCCAATGGTCAGAAGACGCTTTAGGCAAATTCGGATCGGCGGCGGCTGCAGCCCCCACCCGGCGCGGGATGAGGGATGGAACTTTAACCTGGGCGCCGGGACCGGTAATATGCGCGTCACGATTTTCACCTCGCAACTCTTCAGGACACCCCGCCATGAGCATCAAATCGGACAAGTGGATTCGCCGCATGGCGCAGGAACACGGCATGATCGAGCCGTTCGTCGAGCGCCAGGTGCGCGGCGAGCAGGACAACCGCGTGATCTCCTTCGGCGTCTCCAGCTATGGGTACGACGTACGCTGCGCCGACGAATTCAAGGTGTTCACCAACATCAACTCGGCCACCGTCGACCCGAAAAATTTCGATGCTGGCAGCTTCGTCGATATCAAGAGCGACGTGTGCATCATCCCGCCAAACTCTTTCGCCCTGGCGCGCACTGTCGAATATTTCCGCATTCCTCGTGACGTGCTGACCATTTGCCTGGGCAAGAGCACCTACGCCCGTTGCGGCATCATCGTCAACGTCACGCCGCTCGAGCCCGAATGGGAAGGCCACGTGACGTTGGAGTTCTCCAACACCACCACGCTGCCGGCGAAGATCTACGCCAACGAAGGCGTGGCGCAGATGCTGTTCTTGCAGTCCGACGAAGAGTGCGAAGTGTCGTACAAGGACCGTGGCGGCAAATACCAGGGCCAACGCGGCGTCACTCTGCCGCGTACCTGAGCCGACAAGCGCGGGGAATTACCCGCGCCTTTGGCACTCCAACGAAGTAACGCCGGTGTGCATGATGTGCATCGGCTTTCGTCAGGAGCAGCCAATGAAACTCCATCCCGCAATCAGTGCCAAGCTGGCAGGCCTGCAGCCCAATCACGTAGGGTTGTTGCCCTGGTCACTGCTGGCGCACCCGCTGCCCATGCAGGCGGGGGGCGTGCCCCATCAGCCTGACCCCGATACCCCGCAACCGCCGGAACCCGGTGAGACGCCTCCCATGGAGCCGGGTGAGCCGACCTTGCCGGACGAGCCGCCTCCCGCCCCTGTGGCCTGAGCGTCGCTAAAGCGGCCAGACGCGTTCAGCGCCAGCCAGGTACAGCCGGCTGGCGCTGGCGGGGGTGATTTCCCACCCCCCGGTGAACTCACCGAATGCAGGTAGCAGGCTGACTTGCTCATCGATCACGAAGCAAGGCAGGCGCAAGCGCTGACGGGCCTTGCCGCGCAGGACGAAGACCGGGTGTACATGGCCCGCCAGTACCGGGTGTGTGCGGTGGGGCTGCGGCTCGTGCTGCAGGGCAAAGGGCTCCAGAACCCAAGGCTCGTCCACGACCTGAATATCGAGCGAGGCAGGTGGATCGCCGGCGTTGCGATCATGATTGCCGCGTATGAGCACCACTTTCAGATTTTTGTGCCGCTTGCGCCAATCCTCCACCTTGGCCAGCGTTGCCGGGGCGCGGGCCGTGCGGGCATGCAGAAAGTCGCCCAGGATGATCAGTTGTTCGCAGTCATGCTCGGCCAGCAGGCGATCGAGCCTGTCGAGTGTCGCCTCAGTCGTTCCACGTGGCACCGGTTGATGCAGGGCGCGGTAGCTGGCGGCCTTTCCGATGTGCACGTCGGCCACCAGCAAGGCGCGGCGGGCGGGCCAGTAGATGGCTTTGTCGGCAAGCAGCCAGAGCGCCTGCCCCCGGTGTTCGATGGGTTGGTAATTCATCCCGCGTCCGCCGCTTGTTCCAGTTCCGCCACCATCCGCGCAATGCGGTCTGCCAGCTTCTCGGTGCTCAATGTCTCGCGCATGCCTTCCACCAACAAGGCAAACGCCAGGGGCCCTGGCCGCTTCAACGCCCGCAGGTCCAGTTGCAACTTACTCATTTTCAGCAGTTGCCGATGCAGCCGTTCGATTTCCAGCTCTTCGCTCAATACTTCATCCCGCGCCTGGCCAAGCAGCAAATTCCCCGCGTCGTGCTTGCGAAACACCTCATAGAACAGCCCGCTGGAGGCCTGGATTTGCCGCGTGCTCTTCTGCGCGGCGGGATAACCGCCAAACACCAGCCCGGCAATCTGGGCAATTTCACGAAAGCGCCGCAGTGCCATTTCCCCGGCATTCAGGCTGGCCAGCACATCTTCCAGCAGGTCCGCGGTGTCGAGTGCTTGCGGCAGGTGACTGGCCCAGTCCACCTGGGCAGGGCTGAGGAGTTCGAATCCGTAATCGTTGACGGCAATCGACACCGACAGCGGCTGTGCGCGGCTGACCCGCCAGGCAATCAGATTGGCCAAGCCCAGGTTGGCCATGCGCCCGGCAAAGGGATACAGGAACAGGTGCCAGCCCTGGCGGGACTTGAAGGTCTCGGCCAGCAGTGTGCCTGTGGTGGGCAAGGCTGACCACTGCGCCTGGAGCGCAAGCAGCGGGCGTACTGCGCGCATTTCCGGCCCGTCAAAGCGTTCATGGGCGGCAGCATCGAGCTGCTCGACCAGCGCCTCGGCCAGTTCGCTCGAGAGCGGCATGCGCCCGCCGTTCCAGCGCGCTACCGCAGCCTTGCGCGCCGTGCTGCGACGCACATAGGCCGTCATGTTTTCCACGCGCACCAGCTCCAGTACCCGCCCGGCAAACACCAGCGTATCGCCGGGGCGCAGGCGGGCGATGAACGCTTCTTCAACACTGCCCAGCGTTTTCCCGCCGCCGCCCTTGCTCCAGTATTTCAGTTGCAGGTTGGCATCGCTGACGATGGTGCCGATGCCCATGCGGTGGCGCCGCGCCAGGCGTTCGCTGGTAACCCGGTAAACACCGTCGGCCTGGCGCTCGACGCGCTGGTAGTCCGGGTAGGCGGTCAGTGAGCTGCCGCCGTGGCAGACGAAGTCCAGCGCCCATTGCCATTGGCTGTCGCGCAACTGGCGAAAAGCCCAGGTGCTGCGCACTTCGGCGAGCAGTTGCTCCGGGCGAAAACCGCTGCCCAAGGCCATGCTGACCAGATGCTGTACCAGCACGTCCATGCACAGGCGCGGTGAAAAGCGGGCTTCCATGTGGCCGGCTATCAGCGCCTGCCGGGCCGCCGCCGCTTCCACCAGTTCCAGGCTATGGGTGGGCACCAGGGTGACCCTGGAGTGCCGCCCGGGCGCGTGTCCTGAGCGACCCGCCCGCTGCATCAGGCGGGCGATGCCCTTGGCCGAGCCGATTTGCAGCACCCGTTCCACGGGCAGAAAGTCCACGCCCAGGTCCAGGCTGGACGTGCAGATCACCGCCTTGAGGCTGCCTTGCTTGAGGCTGCGCTCCACCCAGTCGCGCGTATCACGGGCCAGCGAGGCGTGGTGCAGGGCGATCAGCCCGGCCCAGTCCGGGCGGGCCTCAAGCAGGGCCTGATACCAGATTTCTGCCTGGGCGCGGGTGTTGGTGAACACCAGGCTACTGGCACTGACATCGATCTCGTGACAGACCTGGTCGAGCATCTTCAGGCCCATGTGTCCAGCCCAAGGGAAGCGCTCGATCGCTGTTGGCAGCAGGGTGTCGACTTGCAGTGCCTTGTCTTGCCGGCCTTGCACCAGCAGGCCGCCCTGGGGCAGCAAGACATCCCGTGCGTGTTGCAGGTTGCCGAGGGTTGCCGACAAGCCCCAGGTCGGTAGGCCCGGGTGCCAATGCCGCAGGCGCGCCAAGGCCAGCTGCAGTTGTACCCCGCGCTTGTTGCCAAGCAGCTCGTGCCATTCATCCACCACCACCAGCTGCAGCGTGGCGAAATCCTCACGGGCCTGTGCCCGGGTCAGCAGCAGGGTCAGGCTTTCAGGGGTGGTGATCAACACACTGGGTAGCCGCCGGGCCTGTCGGGCGCGCTCGGCGCTGTTGGTGTCGCCGCTGCGCACCCCTACGCTCCAAGGCAGCTGGAGTTCATCAAGCGGCGCTTGCAACGCACGTGCGGTGTCGGCGGCAAGGGCACGCATGGGCGTCACCCACAGCACCTGTATGGGGGCCAAGTGGCGGCCCTGGGGCCTGGGCTTGAACGCACGCAGCGCCGCGAGCCAGACCGCGTAGGTCTTGCCGGCACCGGTACTGGCATGCAGCAAACCGGACTCGCCCCGTTCGACGGCAGCCCATACGCGCCGCTGGAAGGCGAAGGGCTTCCAGCCGCGCTTGGCAAACCAGGCATTGGCGAGGTCGGTAGCAGCAGGCATGAGGCAGGCGGTCCTTCGAAGGCTGTGCTTCTACAGACCACTTGCCGGCTGCAATGGTTTTACCGGATCAATTGGCCAACAGGTAGCCGCTGCGGCATACCTGTTCGCCGGCCACATGGGCGATGACCATGCCAGCGGTGGCCATGCGCCGGACGCTACGCGCATACAGCAGCCCCGGCTGGCTGTTGCGAAGGGGGGTGACTCGGTCACTGAGTGGGTCGATGACTTCGGCGATCAGTTGGCCGGCCTCCAGGTGCTGGCCCGGTTTGGCGTGGTAAACCAGCAACCCACCCAGTGGCGTTGCCACAGGTTCCACCGCGGCCAACGGCGTGGCGTGGCGTAACAGCGCGGGCAGGGGGGCGCTGGTGCCTTCGATGACACCTGCGTGGGTCAGGAAGTCGAGGATCGCCTGGCAGTCCTTGCTGGCCAGATCATGGCTGACATCCGCCTGGCCACGAAGCTCCACGGTAACCGAGCAGCAGCCCAGCGGAATCGGGAAGCGTTTGCCGAAACGTTGCTGCAATTGCCACCAGACCAGGCTGAAACATTCATCGAACGACTGCCCGCCCGAGTCGGTTGCCAGCAGGCTGGCCTGGGCGCCCAGGTAACGGGCCAAGGGTTCGATCTGGGGCCAGGCATCGGGTGTGGTGTACAGGTGCTCGACTGCTTCGAAGTCGCAGTGCAGGTCCAGCACCATATCGGCATCGCAGGCCAGGCGCTGCAGTATCAGGCGCTGGGCTTGCAGGGGTGTGCGGACCGGGTGTGCGTCCAGGCCACGGCGCAGGTATTCGCGGATCAGTGCAAGGTTGTGCGTCGGGTCCTGGGTAAGGTGTTCTTCGATCTGGTCGCCGATGCTGTCCGACAGGTCGACGAAGTTGCGATTGAAGTTCTCGCCGCTTTGCAGTTCAAAACGCCCCAATGGTGCATCCAGCAGCACTTGCTCCAAACCCACCGGGTTGGCCACCGGCACCAGTATGATCTCGCGCTGCAGTCGGCCTTGCTGTTCCAGCTCGGCCAAGCGGCGCTTGAGGTGCCAGGCTACCAGCATGCCCGGCAGCTCGTCGGCGTGCAGTGAGGCCTGGATATAGACTTTGCCACCACTGCGGGGGCCGAAGTGGAAGCTGTGCAGTTGGCGGGTGATCCCCGGTACGGGGGAGAGCAGGTCGTGGGTTGAATGGTGCATGTTGGTCCTGGCTGCGTGGCGAAAACGGTCTGCGACACGGGTCGGCTCAAAAATAGAAGCATAGTTTCAGCGAATGCGCCTCATCCTGCAGCAGTCGGGCATCGCAAACTTTTTCAGGCCAGTAGTGCCTGCAAGGTGGCCAGGTCATCTGCTTCTTCCACTGGCTTGTCCAGCCGCCAGCGCAGCATGCGCGGAAAGCGCACGGCAATACCGCTTTTGTGGCGCCGGGACAGGGCGATGCCTTCGAAGCCCAGCTCGAACACTAACGTGGGAGTGACACTGCGCACCGGGCCGAACGTTTCCACCGTGGTCTTGCGGATGATGGCGTCGACCTTGCGCATTTCTTCGTCGCTGAGCCCTGAATAGGCCTTGGCAAAGGGCACCAACGCCCGACCAGGGGTACCTGCCGGTGCATCCCATACGGCAAAGGTGTAGTCGCTGTACAGACTGGCCCTGCGACCGTGGCCGCGTTGGGCATAGATCAGCACCGCATCGACGCTGAAAGGGTCGATCTTCCACTTCCACCAGATGCCCATGTCCTTGGTGCGCCCCACGCCGTACAGGGCCTCGCGCTGCTTCAGCATCAGCCCTTCCACGCCCAGGCTGCGTGACTGTTCGCGCTGGCGGGCAAGGTCGGCCCAGTCCGGGCCTTGCAGCAGAGGCGACAACAGCACGGGGGCAAGTGGGTGTTCATCCACCAGGTGTTCCAGCTGGCTTCGGCGTTCGTGTTGCGGTCGGCTGCGCCAGTCCTCGCCCTGCCACTCCAGCAGGTCGTAGGCTTGCAGCACCACCGGCGCATCGTTCAGCAGTTTTTTGCCCAGCGTTTTGCGACCGATACGCTGTTGCAGCAAGGCAAACGGCTGCACGGCCAGTTCAGCCTCGGTTTCACCAGGTTTCCAGACCAGGATCTCGCCGTCGAGCACCACGCCATCGGGCAACGTCTGTGCCAGACCATGCAGTTCGGGGAAACGCTCGGTAACCAGTTCTTCGCCGCGTGACCACACCCACAGCTGGCCATCGCGCTTCACCACTTGCGCCCGAATGCCGTCCCACTTCCATTCGATTTGCCAATCGCTTGGTGGTCCGAGCAGGGTATCGAACTGATCGCTGGACACTTGCAGCGGATGGGCCAGGAAGAATGGGTAGGGCTGGCCGCCACGCTGGTTGTGTTCATCGGCGGACTCTGGGGCGATCAGCCTCTGGTAACTGGCTGCAGTCGGGCGATGGCCTATATCGGTGTAGCCGACCAGGCGCTGGGCCACGCGTTTGGCGTCCAGCCCGGCCAGTTGCGCCAGGGCGCGGGTGACCAACAGCTTTGACACGCCCACGCGAAAGCTGCCAGTGATCAGCTTCAGGCATAGCATCAGGCTGGCACGGTCCAACCGGGCCCAGAGCGGCGGCAGGCGCTGGCGGACTTGCTCAGGCGTCAGCCCGCGCAGGGGCAGCAAGTGCTGTTCCACCCAGGTGGCCAGGCCTTCGTCGTTGCCATCGGCGTGCAGCGGCAGCAGCAGCGAAATGGTCTCGGCCAGGTCGCCCACGGCCTGATAGCTTTCTTCGAAAAGCCAGTCCGGCAGGCCAGCCAGCGTCGTCGCCAGTTCGCGTAGAAGGCGGGTGGGCACCAGCTGGCGTGGGCGCCCGCCGGCCAGGAAATACACCGCCCAGGCAGCATCGTCGGCGGGCGCCATGTCGAAGTAGTCGCGCAGTGCCTCGAGCTTGGCATTGCTGGAGGTGGTCGCGTCCAGACGCAGGAACAGCGTAGCGAAGGCTTTCATGGCGAGGGGGCGGTGTTGGGCACATCGTCTTCGTCGCCATACTCGGTGACGAAGGCGCGGGCATCCAGGCCTTGTTCGGTGAGGTAGCGCACCAGTACCTCGACCGAGCCGTGGGTGACCATCACCCGTTGGGCACCGGTCTGGCCAATGGCCCAGAGCAGGCCAGGCCAGTCGGCGTGGTCGGACAGCACAAAGCCCCGGTCCACGCCGCGCCGCCGGCGGGCGCCGCGTAGCAGCATCCAGCCGCTGGCGAAGGCATCACTGTAATCGCCAAAGCGGCGCATCCAGCTACTGCCGCCGGCTGACGGGGGCGCCAGGACCAGTGCCTGGCGCAGCAGTGGGTCGTTGCGCGGAATATCGCCTGCGTAGCGGGTTTCCGGCAGGCGGATGCCGGCATCCCGGTACACCCGGTTGAGCGGCTCCATGGCGCCATGCACGAGGATCGGGCCGATGCTGGCATCCAGCCCATGCAGAATCCGCTGGGCCTTTCCGAAGGCATAGCAGAACAGCACGCTGGCCTTGCCCTGTTCACTGTTGGCCCGCCACCAGGCATTGATGCTGGCGAAGATCTCGCTTTGGCTTGGCCAGCGGTAGATCGGCAGGCCGAAGGTCGACTCGGTGATGAAGGTGTGGCACGCCACCGGTTCGAAGGGCGTACAGGTGCCATCGGGTTCTACCTTGTAGTCACCGGATGCAACCCAGACTTCACCTCGATACTCCAGGCGCACCTGTGCCGAACCCAGCACGTGCCCGGCCGGGTGCAGGCTCAACGTCACGCCGTGGTGCAGCAGGCGCTCACCGTAGGGCAGGGTCTGCAGATTGATGTCCTGGCCCAGGCGGCTGCGCAGAATGCCGGCACCGGGGCTGGCGGTCAGATAATGGCCATTGCCGGTGCGTGCGTGGTCGCCGTGGCCATGGGTAATGACAGCCCTGTCCACGGGCCGCCAGGGGTCGATGTAGAAATCTCCGGGCGGGCAGTACAGGCCTTCGGGGCGGGCGATGACGAGGTCCATGGCACGGGCACTGGTTCTGGGGTTACCCGTTAAGAGGCATGGTGCTGGACGTTAGTTCGGATGGATTTGGGAGGGAGCTGCTGAAAAACTTCATCAAGCCCCCTCATGCGCCCCTGAAGAACGCCCTTACCGCCCCGGCACCAACGTAAGCCGCTGGTTGCCATACGCCCTGCCGAAGTTCTGCTGTTGCAGTGGCAGGCTCATGAAGCGCCCTTTGAACCAGGCATCCAGCCCATCGCGGTAATGCGCGCTGGCCGGGTTGCCGGACTGGCCGCTGCTGGTCAGTATCTGCAACGGTTCGGCCTGGCCGAAGTCGACGATCATCCGTGCCGAGGCTGGCAGACGCGTGTCGAAGTCGCTGCCCCAGGCGAATGGTGTGAGGGCCAGGGTAGTGAAGTCGCCGCCTGCGGCAAGCGGCGAACGGCTGATCGCATCACCCAGGCCATGGTAGGCCGGTGCCGGCCAGCGGTACTGGTGCAGCTTGCCCCACTGCCAGGTGCGTCGGTCGGCCCCCAGCTGTGCGATACCGGCCTCCATTGCGCCCGCCAGGCTGCGGGCGAGGATGGCGGGCTTGTCTTCTTTTTGCGGCGTGTTGCGGTCATCCCAGAAGGGGCTGTCATCGCGGCCCAGCAGATGATCGGCCTGCGCCGAGAATGACAAACGTGCATTGCCGACGAATGCCTGCCAGGCCGGGCCGGACTCCGGGCCCAGGTCATCAAGGAAGGTCTGTCGAGCGACCTCCTGCAAGAACAACTCGTACAGCGCGGCATCTGCCGACACCGGGCTCAGGCGGCCATCGAAGGCCTTGAGCCGGGCGAGCGTGTCGCGGGCCTTGTCGCGCTGCCCGGCGGGGAGGGCGTCGATTGCCTGCTTCAGTGGCTGGGCCATGCCGGGTGCGTCGAACATCTGCTTGAGCTTGTTGGCCAGCAAGGTCACCTGGTCGTTCTGCAGGGCCATCAGGCTGCGACTGTCGTGGCGACCGTTGCCGGCCAGCTGTGCCAGGCGTTCGGCACGCTCGGGGTAGTACCAGGTGCTGGACAGCTGCATGCCATAGCCGCGCGGCAGGCTGCGCTGGTTGGCATGGCCGATCCAGCCCGCGGGTGGGTCCTGGTCGTACGGGTGCAGCATCGGGTCGGCATAGCCGTCCCAGTCATAACGCCCGTCCCAGCCCGGCGAGGGCAGCAGGCCCTGGCCTTCGCGGCGATTGGGGTAGCGGCCACTGACTTGCCAGCCGATGTGCTCAGGCTCGGCGAAAACGAAGTTGACGGCAGCAGCAGTCACCTCACGTGTGCTGTCGAAGGCCCGCTCCACGTTCTTGGCCCGCGTCAGGTCGAACAGGGCATCCAGGCTGCGATCACCTTTGAACTGTGGCAGGTTCAGCGCCAGGCCCAGGCTGGCATTTTCTGGCTGGGCCAGCAGGGTGCCGTGGCGGGTGTCGTACATCACTTCGCGCACGGGGCGTTGGCCACGTACAAAGTAGGTTTCGCTGCGGGCGCGGGCCGGCAGCCATTTACCATCGGCCAGGTAGCTCAGCTGATTGCCTTGGCGGCGCAGCTGCTCGAGGAACAGGTCCTGATTGTCGGCCATGACCGCGCTGCTGCTCCAGGCCAGCTTGCCATTGTAGCCGGCCAGCACAATTGGCAGGCCCGGCAAGGACAGGCCGGCAACCTGGTACTTGCTGGTATTGATTTGTACCGGGCTCAAGGCCCAGGCGGCGCGGCTGTCGCTGGCCAGCAGGCTCTTGCCGCTGCGGCTGCGCTGCGGGCCCAGGGCCAGGTTGGCCGACCCCGGGCTACCGAGCAGGTCGAGGTCGGCGAGCTTCTGGCTGGCAGCCGCCAGGGCTGCCAGCCCCGGCAATTGGCTGGCCAGGTTCAGGCCCTTGAGCTTGTCCACTTCCATTTCGGCCAACGGCTCGTCCGGGGCCCCGGGCAGCAACCAGGCCAGCTTGTCGCTACCGGCTTTCTGCGCCAGGGTCAGGGCGCTGAGTTCCTCTTGCAGGTTGACCGACTGGCTGAACGCGTACAGGCAGAAGATCAGCGCCGAGTCTTCAGGCTTCCAGTATTCGGGGCGATAGCCACTACTGGCCAGGCCTGCTGGCAGCTTGTCGCGGTAGCGGAACAGGTAGGCGTTGACCCCGCGTGCGTACACTTCGAAGAAGCGCTTGAGCCGTGGCGATGCGTCGGCGTATTGCTGGGCGGCACTCTGCTTGAGGTTGGCGGCGCGCATGAGGCGGTCGATATCCAGCGCCTCGCTGCCGGCCAGTTCGGCCAGGCGGCCCTGGGCGAGCAGGCGCATGGCGACCATCTGTTCGATGCGGTCACCGGCGTGCACATAGCCCAGGCTGAACAGCGCATCATGGAAGTTGCTGCTTTCGATCAGCGGCGCACCCATGGCATTGCGCCGTACCGAAACATTCTGTGCCAGGCCTTTGAGCGGCTGCACGCCGCTGGTCGGTGGCACGCTGTCCTGATAGCCGCCCGTCTGGCAGCCGGCCAGCCCGAGCATGCCGAGCATGCCGAGCAGGGTGGCAGCGGTTGCGAACCGCAGGCGGAAGGGAGGAAAGGCGGGGGCGGCCATGGCAAGGGCTCCTGCAAGGCGAGGCTGGTTTGGAAAGGCGCTAAGGTAGTAAGCGCGCAGGCGCCGTGCAAGGTCCCAGGTCGGTTTATTTGATTGCGCCGGGTCCAACGTCGAAGTGCTCGGCCAAGGCGTCGGAAAAATGCGTGCAATTGATGCGCGTGTAGCGTTGGTAGTCACGGCTCACCGCGAATGCAGAGCCGGGCATCAGCAGGATCTTGTGTTGCTCCAGTTTACGCACGAAAGGTTGCAGGTCGGGCAGGTCCGGGTGGTATACCCAGAGGAACATACCCCCTTGCGGTGCGATGTCGAACTGCCAGCCGCGCTCGAGCAGCAAGCGTTGGGTTTGCACTTGCTGGCGGATCAGGCGCTGCTGCACGTCTTTCATGTGCCGGGCATAAGTGCCATCCGACAATATGGTGTTGACGAAGCGTTCGCAAAACGCGGGGACAGCGACGCAGGTCAGCAGTTTAAGGCGTGTGAGCGGCTCGATCAGGTCTTGCGAGCAGGCAATGAACCCTACGCGCAGCGAGGCCGACAGGCATTTGGAGAAGCTGCCGATGTAGATAACCCGGTCAAGGTTGTCCAGCTCGGCAAAGGTCTGGCGCACAGCAGGGCTGAAGTCCCCGTAAACGTCGTCCTCGACCACGAAGAACTCGTGCTCCACCGCCAGGCGCAGGACGCTGAAGGCGTTGTGCGGGCTGATGTTGCTGCCGGTCGGGTTGTGGAAGGTGCTGTTGCAGAAAAACGCCTTGACCTTGTGCCTGGCCAGGTGGCTTCTCATTTCTTCCACGTCCGGCCCGTCCTGGGTCCGCCGAATGCCGACGACGTGTCCGCCAGCCAGTTGGATCAGCTTGATCAGGTTGCCGTTGCCCGGCTCGTCGACGAACACGTGGTCGCCCGGTTTGATCAGCAACCGTGCAACCAGGTCCAGGCCTTGCGTGGCCCCCAGTGTGGTCAGCAACTGGTTGGGGCGGACTTCGACACGGGTTAGCCGTTTCATGTGCACGCAGAGCTGTTTGCGCATGGGCAGGTACCCCTGGATGTCGCCGTACTCTGCCAGCGAGCTCTGCTCCAGCCGCGCCGTGCGACGAATCGCCTTGGCCAGCAGTTCGGTGTCGCGCCACGCTGGGGGCAGCCAGCCGCTGCCCAGCTTGGTGAAGTGCTGGCCGCCCTGCAGCAGCCGGAACAGCGGGTCGCCGGCCATGCATTCGGGTTCGTGGATCACGCTGGTTTGCCGGGCGCGGTTTGCCACGAAGTAGCCTCGCCCGGGTGATGCCGTCAACACACCTTCGCTGACCAGCTGGGCGTAGGCCGACACGACGTCGTGGTAACTGAAGTCCACTGCAGCGGTCAGCTTGCGGATGGAGGGCATGCGTTGCCCGGGCAACCACTCGCCTGCATCCAGGCGTTGTTTCAAAAGGTGATGAAGGCTGCAGGGGATCATGGCAGGTCCGAAACCGTTAGAAAAAAAAGCCTAACAGTTAACGGAAATGCTTGTCGACTGTTCGTTTGCAAATGGCCAGCACATGCCAATATCCCTGTGTCGGAACTTTCGGCTGCCAACAAAGGCGGCACTTTTAGCGTCTGTGCAGACCAGACAACTGGATATCAAGCCCATGCACCCTATGGACATGCAATCAGCCGTCATTGCCAGGCTTCCTGTCCCTGACGAACTGGAGTCATTCAAAGTTGTAAAGAATCTTGTGACCTCGGCGTTATTGGAGTGTTGTTCAGTCGTCGAGTTCGAAGCACTGAAAGAAACAATGGTCATAGAACATGTGACTGAACAGGCACATGCCGATTTACAGGCATTTGCCATGAAGGATCCGGCTGCCGGCCGCGACCTGGTATTCATTGCAAAAACCTACACCTCTTATTCTGCGGTTTTGCATTATCGGCTTGCCCATTGGATCTACAACAATAGCGCCGCGACCTACGGCGCCGGCGGTCAATGCCTGGCCGCCATGATCTCCAGGCGCGGAAAAATGCTTTCGGGGGCGGAGATCCATTTCCGCAGCCGCATTGGTGCGCGCTTCATCATCGATCACGGCATGGGCACCGTCATTGGTGAAACGTCGACCATTGGTGACGATTGCTACGTGCTTGGCGGCGTAACCCTGGGCGCCCGCGGTATCAGTGACAACCCCTCGAGCCCCAGGCATCCGACGTTGGGCAACCGGGTGCAGATCGGCGCTTTCGCCAGTGTGCTGGGCGCAATTCATGTCGGTGACGGTGCGTTTATCGGGCCGGGCTGCATTGTTACCAAAGACGTCCCGGCCGCTGCCCGGGTACAGGTTAAAACATCATTGCAGGTGGTATTGGAATCATGAACGCTCTGAACTATGAAGTTTTAAGAAATACCGAGAAACTGTATTACAAAGACCAGTATTTGGCGGGCGCGAATACGCAAGTAGCGCGGGTGCACAGTGACGGCATCGAGTTGCTGAGTACGGTGGCCTATCCAGAAGGGGGCGGCCAGGAAGCTGACTTCGGCACCATTGAATTACCGGTGGGTACCGTGCGATTCGTCTGGGTTAAAAAACTCTACGGTAGCCCTATTCGCCTGGAAGGTTTCAAAGGTGGAAAACTGGGCGGCATCATTATTCACAGCCTGCACCCTGATGATTTGCACTTGCTGGATGAAGTCACGGTAGGCATGCCGGCCCGCGTCACTATCGATATCGAACGGCGCGAACGGCTGACGTTGTCTCACAGTGCCAGCCACTTCCTGTATGCCGCCGCCATCGGGCTGCGTGAAGAATTGAAGCAATGGACTATCGGCTGCCATATCAAGGAGGACACGGCACGTTTCGACTTCCTGGTCGAGGACGCGTTCACGGCTGAAGACGTACTTGAAATAGAACGACGGGCGAATGAACTGATCGGCTGCGATGCGCCCATCGAGCACTACGCGGTTCAAGGCCTGGAAGACGCGCGTTTGTGGACCTACAACGGCATCGAAATCCCGTGCGGTGGCACGCACCTCGATTCGCCTCGGCGCATCGGGCGCCTTGGCGTCAAGCGCAAACGCCTGGGTAAAGGCAAGGAACGGCTGATCTGCGTGTTCCCCGAGGCCGAAATCGACCTGTCCACTTATCACGAGCACGCATTATGAACAGCACGTTACCGCGGCGCACGTACCTGTACTTCACGGCACAGTCGATCAACCTGACGACTGCCGTGATGTCGGTGACGATGGCGGCCATTGTCGGGGCTGCGCTGGCGCCTGATGCCGCATGGTCCACGGTGCCGTACGGGTTCCAGTTTCTGTGCCTGATGCTGGCAACTTATCCAGTCTCCAGGCTGATGAGCCGTATCGGCCGTAAAAAGGCGTTCATGCTGGGCGCGATTCCCCTGGCGCTGTCTGGCGTCAGCGGCTTTCTGGCGGTGGAGCACCAGCATTTTCCAACGCTGGTCCTCAGCCACTCTGCATTGGGTGTGTACATCGCGTTCGCCAACTTCAACCGGTTCGCGGCAACCGACAATCTTTCCCAGGCCTTGAAGCCCAAGGCGCTTTCGCTGGTCGTGGCGGGCGGGGTCATCGCGGCTGTCGTCGGGCCGACGCTTACCGAGTGGCTGCGTGACGTGGGTGGCTATCCACTGTTTTCGCTGTGTTATGCCGCGTTTGTCGGCCTGGCGTTGCTTTCATTGTTGATTGCGCTGTGCCTGCCCAACGATGCCGGTATGGCCAGCGCGGTCAACAGCGCAGCAAAGCCGGCCAGTGTCCGTGCCGAGCCGGCAGGCCCGAGCGTGGTTGTGGCAATGGCTGTCGCTGCCCTGGGCTACGGGATCATGAACCTGCTGATGATCCAGGCCTCGATGCATATGAAACACATGCACGAGGACTTCACTGACGTCCGTCTGGCGATCCAGTGGCATGTGATTGCCATGTTTGCCCCGTCGTTCTTCACCGGCGCCATCATCCAGCGGCTGGGTATCAAGACCACCATTTGCGCGGGCCTGGCCCTGTTGATCGGTTGCTCGGCGATGAATATCTGGTCGCACAGCTACGCCATGATGACCCTGGCACTGATTGCCCTCGGGCTGGGCTGGAACCTCACTTACGTAGGCGGAGGCGCCTTGCTGGCCCAGTCACTGCAGAACAGCCCGGCAGCGATGCAGATGCAGGGTAAAAACGACCTGGCCATTGCCATTTTTGCCACCCTCGGCGCATTCAGCCCTTCGCTGTTGCTCAGCTCGGTCGGCTGGGACGGTACCAACGCCATCTGCATGGTCCTCTGCCTGGGGCTGCTGGTTGCCACTGCCGGCCTGCTGCAGAACAAGGTCGGCCTGCAAACTTCAATGGAAGGTAGCCGCAAATGAGCGAGCTCATCAGTGTCAGCGATCGTATCTACACCAAGCTGGAAATGAACAATCCGGGCGGTAGCCACAAATATCGGGCGGCGCGGCGGATCGTCGAACATGCCGTGCGCAAGGGTGAGATCATTCCCGGGGTGACGACCGTCATCGAAAAAACCGGTGGCAGCTTCGGTTTTGGCTTGCTGGCGGCCTGCCACAAGTACCAGGTCGCCGTAGAGCTGGCGGTCGGGCTGAGCTTCAGCCAGACCAAGCGGGATCTGCTGGAGTGTTTCGGTGCCCGACTGATCGGCAAGGAAATGCTGATGGCCGGTGCCACACCCAAGGACGTGGTAATGCATCACCTGGATAACCAGGCCGCGCTGGGCAAGTCATACTTCTACACCGACCAGTTCAACAACCCGGTGGGCATCGAAGCCCATCGTTATCAGACCGCCAGTGAACTGGCCGTGCAACTGACCAACGCCGGGGCAGGGCGGCAGATCCTGTTCGTGGGCTGTGCGGGTACTGGCGCCAGTTTCACGGGTATCACCCTGGGGCTGAAGGACCATGGCTTCGAGGTGTCGACGGTGTTGGTCGACCCCAATGGCTGTGATTCGAGGGCTGGCGTGTTCGCCGATCATCGTTTTGAAGGCATGGCCGTGGGCGTTTGCCCGCCGTTCATGGACTGGTCGCTGGTGGACGAGCGGGCCCAGGTGCAACATGCAGAAATGCTGGCCGCACAGCGCTGGTTCTACATGCAGAGTGGCATTTTCGTCGGTAATACAGCCGCTGCCTGCCTGGCGGTTGCCCAGCGCATGGCCCAGCATCCGCGGTATGTCGAGACCACCCTGGTGACCATCGCCTATGATGCCGGCCTCTGGTACCAGGACCTGTTGGGGGCAAACCGGCGAAAGGCCGCGTAGCCTCCTGTGTCAGGCTCATGATCCAGAGGCTGGCACGCTACCTGTGGAAGCGGGCAAGCCCGCGAAGCAGGCGGCGCAGTGGATGGCACGGGCTTCGCCCGTGTTCGCGGGCGCGCCCGCTCCCACAGTGTTCGAGCCATCTCTCAGATTTTTATCGCGTCAGTCGATCAGGCGCCGTGGCACTTCTTGTACTTCTTCTCGCTACCGCACGGGCACGGGTCGTTACGGCCAACGTCCTTCAGGGCGTTGCGTACCGGCTCCTGGTGGCCGTGGTTGCAGTGCGGGCCGTGTACATGGCCGTGGTCGTGGTGGTGATCATGGTCATGGTTGCAGTCAGGGCCATGAACGTGGGGTTGTTGGGACATTGCAGGGTTACTCCGGTATGTAATCGTCGGGGATTATCTCACCACTGCGCGAGATGTGCAGGTCCCGATGGATGAGCAACCCGGTCGCCAGTTCGCCCTGCAGGGTGTAATGCAGCGGCTGCTTGCTTCTGAGCAGCTTGGCCAGTGGCTTCAGGTGCTGCCACAGGTTGGTTCGTGCGGTGATCTTGAAAGTGCGCCGTGCATGCCCGCCCACGCTGCGCCATACGCTGGCTTCATCCTGCACCAGTAGCAGGTCATTGAGGCGTATTGCATACGACACGTTGCGAATGAACAGGCGGCTGTCATTGGGGTTGTCGACCCGCAGGTGCAACACGAACTCCTGTTCCAGCAACCTGGCCTTGACCGTTTCGACCTCGACCAGATGCACTTCGGGCTCGCGCCAGTCCTCGCCCCAACTGGCACAGCCCGTCAGCCATGCCAGCAGCGCACCGAGCAGTAGCAGACGGGTGCGCTTGATCATGTTCAGCTCCCTACGTAGCTGGCGCAGCATTTCTTGAATTTGTGCCCGCTGGCGCAGGGGCAGGGGTCGTTGCGCCCGGCCTTCAGCCCGACCGTTGGGTCGATGAAGTACCAGCGACCGGCATGCTGGACGAAGGCCGAGCGTTCGCGGTGCTGATGATCGCCGTCTTGGTCGTGCCAGCGCGCGGTGAAGGTGACGAAGCTGTGCTCGGGTTGGCCGCCCAGCACTTCTGCGCTTTCCACCTCCAGGCCCAGCCAGGTGCTCTGTGCACTCCAGTCGGCCATGGCAGCACGGTCCAGGCCGGCTTGCTGGGCCGGTAGGGTGGTGGCTACCAGGTAGTCGACCAGGCCCAGCACGTAGGCACTGTAGCGTGAGCGCATCAGGGCTTGGGCATCCGGTGCCGGGGTACCGGCATGGTAATGCCCGCAGCAGGCGTCAAGCAGGTTGCCACTGCCACAAGGGCAGACCGAGACACTCATCATCACCACCAGTACTTGCCGAAGTTTTCAGGGTTGGCCCAGAACCTGGCATTGAGCCAGTCCGGGACCTGCTTATAGTCATGTAGATCATAGGTGAACAGGCTCAAAACCTGTTGGTCACGGCAGAATTTCTCGCTGGCCGACATGGCCAGGGCGAAAAAGTCGGTGTCCTGCCAGCCGCAGGCAGCCAGGTCGGCCAGCACTGCAACCCGGCTGGCATTGAGGTTGCGAATGCCGCCGAGCAGCTCCAGGCCGGTGCGCTTGGGCAAGTGTTCCAGGCAGTCCACCAGTACCGCCAGGTCAAAGCGCTTGGCGGCCAGTTCGGCTGGCAGCGGGCCTGGGGCGGCGGTGTCGATGGTGACCTGGGGGTGTGCCTGGGCGAAGGCGTCCAGCGCCGGAAAGCGCGTACCTACCAGCAGCAGCCGTTGTGGAGTGAAGCGCTCGAGCAGGGCTGCCAGGGCCTGTTGCGGGGTGCGTTTGGAGAAACCTTCGGTCATTGCCATTCCTCGTTCAAGTCATCCAAGACTAGCGGGCTGCGGCGTGCGGGCAAAGAGGCATGTGACCGTGTCGTAGCTTATTGCTGGCAGGGTTGGAATGCGCGGTCTTTACTCCCAGAGATCGGCCTTATGCCGATTCCCCCTAGGAGAAGCAATGAAATGAGCATAGTACGCACAGCGTTACCCCTGGTACTGCTCACCAGTGTGTTGACTGGTTGTGCAGGTTTGCAAAAAACCGACTGGCCGAAATGTGCCGCCGTCGGGGGTGTAGGCGGCGCCGCCCTGGGCGCCATCGAAAGCTCCAGCTGGGCTGGCTGGGGTGCGTTGCTGGGCGGTGGCCTGGCGGCGGGCTATTGCTGGGCCCATGGCGATGGCGACGAGGATGGCGACGGCGTGCCAGACAGCCGTGACAAGTGCCCTGGCACCCCGCGTGGTGTGCAGGTCGATGCCAACGGATGCCCGCCTGAGCCGGTTGCGGTGGTCGAAGAAGTGGTGGTGCAGAAGGAAGAAGTCATTGTCATCCGCGACGTGCACTTCGAGTTCGATTCTGCGCGCCTGACTGCCAGTGACAAAGAGCGCCTCAATACCATTGCCACGCGCCTGAAGCAGGAAGCGCCCTCTGCCCGCCTTAGCGTCAGCGGCCATACCGACAGCGTCGGTTCCGACAGCTACAACCAGAAACTGTCCGAGCGCCGTGCCCATTCGGTGACCGATTACCTGGTCGAGAGCGGTGTACCGCGCAGCAGCTTCGTTTCGGTGGTCGGCGCGGGTGAAACCCAGCCGGTGGCAGACAACGCCACGGCCGAAGGGCGTGCCATGAACCGTCGTACCGAGATCAAGATCCAGCGGTAAGACGGCAGGCGCCCGTGCCTTGAGCAGTGGCACGGGCGCGTCTTCATGCCGGCCAGCCGTTTGTGGCCAATGACACAGGAGCATTCAGCATGAGTGTGACGTCGAAGGCGGCTTTGCCGCTGTTGGTGGCTGCCAGCCTGCTCACGGGCTGCGCTACGCACAGCGATGGCAGCGCGCCCCTCAATCAAAGGACCTGGCCCATCTGCAGCCTGCTGGGCGGCTTGGTCGGTGGTGGCCTTGGTGCCATCGAGAGTTCTTCCTGGGCTGCCGGTGGTGGCGCCTTGGGCGCCATCGCCGGCGGGCTGATTTGTTACGCCCAGGACGGTGACGAAGATGGTGACGGCATTTTCGACCGGCGCGATCACTGCCCCGAGACCCCGGCCAACACGGCGGTCGACCACATGGGTTGCCCACTGAAACAGTACCCGGCCGCGCCACCTGCCAGTGCACCCGAATCCTCGCCAGAGGTGATCACCCTCGATGACAACGGCGCGGTGATGTTCGCCTTCGACTCCGCCGAACTGACGCCGGCGGCCCAGCAACGCCTGCAAGGCCTCGTGGAGAAGCTCAATTCACCGACGGTGGCCAAGGTTCGTGTGATCGGGCACACCGACAGTGTGGGCTCCGACAGCTACAACCAGGCACTTTCCGAACGCCGCGCCAGCAGCGTTGCCGAGTACCTGATCGGCCAGGGTCTGGAGATGGGCAAGGTCACCAGCCAGGGCCGTGGGGAAAGCGAGCCGGTTACCGACAACGAAACCGAGGAGGGCCGTGCGCGCAACCGACGGGTGGAGCTGCACCTCAACTGAGTGGTGCTGGCGCCTGCCTCGGCATTGCCGTTAATGTTGTTCGCACAGTTTGCTCGATCAGGCCACCTCGACATGACAACCATCTATAGGGGCGTGGTATGAAGTTCATCCTGGGCCTGGGCAAGGTCCTGACGGTCGCTTTCTGGGGGGTGGTGCTGTTCAATCAGCTGATGCCACAACCCTTGCCCTTCAATCTGCTGATCAATGCCGCAGGCATCGTCTTGTTTGGCCTGCACCTACTTGAAGTGCTGTTCTTCAATCGCAGCCTGCGCGGGCGCAGTCACCGTTGGTTTGACCGTTTGCAAATCCTGTTGACGGGAATCTTCCATGTCATGTCCATTCCCCGTCCGCGGGAGGCGCCGCGGGTGAACTGATCTTGCAGCGTACTAATTCTCGCTGCTCCCTTGCAGGAGTGGGCTTGCCCGCGAACACTGGCAACGCCGGTGCCATCCATCGTGGCACCTGCTTCACTGCTGTTTGCACGCAGCGCCTGTCAGATCACCAGCCGCGAACTGGCCACCGCAACCACGGCCAGCCCCAGCAGCAGATTGATACCCACCATCCTCCGAATGCGCCCGAGTACCGCCGCCCCCGTCGGCCAGTCCTCGGCCTGCACCGCTGCCTTCAATTCCGGCAGCAGCAACGCCTGAATGCGCATGAACAAGGCAAGCATGGCGATCCCGCCACCGATCATCACGTGCACGTACCTGGGCGCCGTCTCGAAACCGCTGAAGCGCATGTGCAACATGCCGATACCACTTATCGCCAAAATCGCCACCGCCAGCCAGACCCAGCCGAAGAAGCGTCGGAAAACTTCCACCCACAAGCGCAGGCGGGCAGGCCCTTCAAGGGCTGCAACCGTTGCCGGGCGCAGCACCAGCCAAGCGAAGAACATGCCGCCGACCCATACGAGTGCGGCCAGAACATGCAGTGTGTAGGGCAGGGCAAAGGCGAGCATTCGGATCTCCATGCGGCAGAAAGGGCAATAGCGGGGTATGATAGCCGCCCAATGTGAAACACTGAAAATATATCCAGCCCTTCGGGCGCCTGCAGACCATGATCAGCAACGAACTCAAAGCCACTATCCAGGGCGCCTATTCGCGTTTTCTCGAAGCCAAGAGCCTCAAGCCGCGCTATGGCCAGCGCCTGATGATCGCCGAAGTGGCCAAGGTGCTTGGCGACATTGCCTGCGACGATGAAGGCCGCCGCGCTGGCGAGCCTGCCGTGGTGGCCGTGGAAGCGGGCACCGGTACCGGCAAGACTGTAGCCTACAGCCTGGCTGCCATCCCGGCGGCCAAGGCCGCCGGCAAACGCCTGGTGATCGCCACGGCCACCGTGGCCCTGCAGGAACAGATCGTCTTCAAGGACCTGCCCGACCTGATGCGCAGCAGCGGCCTCAACTTCAGCTTCGCCCTGGCCAAGGGCCGTGGCCGCTATCTGTGCCTGTCCAAGCTCGACATCCTGTTGCAGGAAGGCCACGCCCAGTCAGCCACGGCTCAGTTGTTCGAGGAAGAAGGCTTCCGCATCGAAGTCGACGAGCGCAGCCAGAAGCTGTTCAACAGCATGATCGAGAAGCTTGCCGGCAACCGCTGGGACGGTGACCGTGACAGCTGGCCAGAGGCCCTGGAAGACCAGGACTGGGCACGGCTGACCACCGACCACAGCCAGTGCACCGGCCGCCACTGCCCCAACTTCCAGCAGTGCGTGTTCTACAAGGCCCGCGAAGGCATGGGCAAGGTCGATGTGATCGTCACCAACCACGACATGGTCCTGGCCGACCTGGCCCTGGGTGGCGGTGCGGTGTTACCCGACCCGCGCGATACCATGTACGTGTTCGACGAAGGCCATCATCTGCCAGACAAGGCGATCGGCCATTTCGCCCATTATTCGCGGCTGCGTTCCACCGCCGACTGGCTGGAGCAGACCGCCAAGAACCTGACCAAATTGCTGGCCCAGCATCCGCTGCCCGGCGACCTGGGCAAGTACATCGAGCAGGTGCCGGAGCTGGCGCGAGAAGTACGCACCCAGCAGCAGTTCATGTTCACCCTTTGTGAACAGGTGGCTGACTTCCGTCCCAGCGAGGACACCGAAGGCCGTGAGCGCCCGCGTTACCGTTTCGAGGGTGGGGTGGTGCCGGAGCAGATTCGTGAAGTGGGCATCGAACTGAAAAAGGGCTTTGCCCGCCTCAACGATCTGTTCACCCGCCTGGCTGACCTGCTCAAGGAAGGCATGGACGGCGAGGTCAATATCGGCATCGCCAGCCACCAGGCCGAAGAGTGGTATCCGCTGTTCGGCAGCCTGGTCACCCGTGCCCAGGGCAACTGGGAGCTGTGGACGGCCTTCACCGCCGAAGACCCGGAAGACAGCCCGCCCATGGCGCGCTGGCTGACCTTGGCCGAAAGTGGCGCGCTGTTCGACATCGAAGTCAACGCCAGCCCCATCCTCGCCGCCGATATGCTGCGGCGCAGCCTGTGGAGCGTGGCCCACGGCGCGCTGGTGACCTCGGCGACATTGACCGCGCTAGGCAAGTTCGACCGTTTCCGCATGCGTTCGGGGTTGCCGCGCGACGCAGTCACCTGCGTGGTGCCCAGCCCGTTCGTGCATGGCGATGCCGGCCTGTTGCGGGTCCCCGACCTGCAGGCCGACCCACGCGATGCAGCAGCGCACACCGCGGCGATCATCCGCGAACTGCCGAACATCGTCGAAGATGCCCGTGGTGCGCTGGTGTTGTTCTCGTCACGCAAGCAGATGCAGGATGTGTTTGACGGTCTGGACCGTGACTGGCGCAAGCTGGTGCTCATCCAGGGCAACCTTTCAAAGCAGGAAACACTGAACAAGCACAAGGCGCGGGTCGACGATGGCCAGCACAGCGTGCTGTTCGGCCTGGCCAGCTTTGCCGAGGGTGTCGACCTGCCGGGCGCGTATTGCGAGCACGTGGTCATCGCCAAGATTCCCTTTGCTGTGCCCGACGACCCGGTCGAAGCTGCGCTGGCCGAGTGGATCGAGGCACGTGGCGGCAACCCGTTCATGGAAATTGCCGTGCCTGACGCCTCGTTGAAGCTGATCCAGGCCTGCGGCCGCCTTCTGCGTACCGAGCAGGATCGCGGCGTTATCACCTTGCTTGACCGGCGCTTGGTCACGCAGCGCTACGGCAAGGCTATTCTCAATGCGCTGCCGCCGTTCCGGCGGGAAATTTCCTGACCGCCGGAGCACTTGCGCCGGCGCATTGTCCATTACTCGTCTTGGGCCCATCAGGGTCCTGAAGGAGAGCCTCAGCCTTATGATCCGCCGCACCCTGCCCGCCGTATTCGCCTTGTTGTGCAGTTCGCCCTTGCTGGCCGGGCAGCAAACGCTGTTCAGCTTCGTGCGCCCGGCTTCGGTGGTCAATGTGGCGACGGTGGATGCCGGCATGCCGCAGTACAACGCGGAGCAAACGGCCGAGGGCGAGGTGTTGCGGCGTGTGGTGTTCAACCCGGCCCAGCAGCCGACCCTGCGCCTGAGCCCGCAGAGCGGGGTGTGGGACTGGTCCGCCGGGCAGTTCCTGACCTTGCGCCTGCAAAGTGCCATGGATTGGGCATTGACCGTGGATGTCACAGTGCAAGGCAGCGATGGCCGCGTCTTGACCAGCCGTATCGACCTCCCCGCTGGCCCCGCGCAAACCGTAATGGTGCCCCTGACGGCCAGTTCGCCGCTGGACCAGGGCATGCGCGCCGGCCCGCCGATGCCCTGGAACCATGGTGGTCAGCGCCTCCTTTTGACCAGCAGCGCCGGTGCAGTCGACCTCAAGCAGGTGACCTCGGTCAGCCTGAGCATCCCCAGCCCCAAGGTGGCGCAGAGCCTGCTGATCGAGCGTGTCGGTATCCAGGATGACGACCAGGCGTACAGGGCGGCCTACCACGAGCTGATTGATGCTTATGGCCAGTCGACTCGCGGTAACTGGCCCGAGAAGGTATCCAGTGACGAGCAGCTCAAGGCGGCCGATACCCGTGAACAGCAACAGCTCAAGGGCTGGTTGGCAGAGCGCGGCAAGCAGCAGCTGGACGCTTACGGTGGCCTGGTGGGCGGTCCGGCCTTTGCAGCCAAGGGCTTCTTTCGCACTGAAAAGCGTGATGGCCGCTGGTACCTGGTAACGCCGGATGGGCACCCGTTCTATTCTCTGGGGGTGAACGCCGTGGCGGCAGACGGCGGGCGTACCTATGTCGCCGGGCGCGAAGGCATGTTCAAGGCCTTGCCCGCTGAGGGCGATGCACTGGCCGCGTTCTATGGCGAAAGCAACAACGACGATGGCAATGCCTCGTCGCAAGGGCGCAATTTCAAGCAGGGGCGCTGGTTCGACTTCTACGCCGCCAACCTGCAGCGTACCTATGGCAAACCCTGCCGGCCCGCAGTGGAGGGCCAGCCAGCCGATTGCGTGCCGTCGGTGCTGGATGCCGACCGCTGGCAGGCGCATGCGCTTGATCGCCTTCAGGCCTGGGGGTTCAACACTGTTGGCAACTGGAGCGAGCCGACGCTTGGCCAAGCCAGACGCATGCCGTATACCTTGCCGCTGTCGATCGTAGGCGACTACGCCAGCATCAGCACTGGCATGGACTGGTGGGGCCGCATGCCCGACCCGTTCGACCCGCGTTTTGCCATGGCCACCGAACGTGCCGTGGCCATCGCCGCTCGTGATCACCGTGACGACCCTTGGCTCATCGGCTACTTCGCCGATAACGAACTGGCATGGGCCGCCCCTGGAAGCGACCCCAAGAGCCGTTATGGCCTGGCCTACGGCACCTTGCGCCTGACCACCGATGTGCCAGCCAAACGCGCATTCCTCAAGCAGTTGCGCGACAAGTATCGCAACCAGGAAGGGTTGTCCAAGGCCTGGGGCATCGAACTGACCGCCTGGGAACTCATGGAAGATCCTGGCTTCGAGGCGCCGTTGCCTGACCCGGAGCACCCGGAAATCGAACGTGACTACCAGCACTTCCAGCGGGTATTTGCCGAGACCTACTTCAAGACCATTTCCGATTCGTTGAAATGGCATGCGCCCAATCACATGCTCCTGGGTGGCCGCTATGCAGTTAGTACGCCGGAAGCGGTCAAGGCCTGTGCCGAGTTCTGCGATGTACTGAGCTTCAACTTCTATACCCTCAAGCCACAGGACGGCTACGACTTTGCCCGCCTGGCAGAGCTGGACAAGCCGGTGCTGGTGTCCGAGTTCCAGTTCGGCTCGCGTGATCGCGGGCCGTTCTGGCCGGGGCCATTGGAGCTGGCGCGGGAAGAGGATCGCGGCCCGGCCTATGCAAACTTCCTCAAGGCAGCCATGGCGCAGCCGATGATCGTTGGCGCGCACTGGTTCCAGTACCTCGACCAACCGGCCAGCGGTCGCCTGCTCGATGGTGAGAACGGCCACCTGGGGCTGGTGGCGATTACCGATATGCCCTATCCAGGGTTTGTCGATGCCGTGCGCAAAAGCAATCTGCAAACCATGAACCAACTGCGTGCCGAGCTGGAAAAACCGGCCCCCTGAGATCAGGCAGATGCAGTCAACCCAGGTGAGAGCGGCCTTGTGTCGCGACCACTTGGCCCAAGCCAGTTTGCAAAACACCCAACTACTGAAACAATGCACACCTTTTTGGATATGGTCGTACGGAGAGCAGCGGGTGCAGATCCAGGGTCACTATGAGCTGAAGTTCGAAGCTGTGCGCGAAGCTTTTGCCGCACTGTTCGATGATCCCCAGGAGCGTGGCGCCGCGCTGTGCATCCAGGTGGGTGGCGAAACCGTCGTTGACCTGTGGGCCGGCAGTGCCGACAAGGACGGCCAGCAGGCCTGGCACAGCGATACCATCGCCAACCTGTTCTCCTGCACCAAGACCTTTGCGGCCGTTACCGCCCTGCAGCTGGTCGGCGAGGGCAAGCTGGCCCTCGATGCCCCGGTGGCCAACTACTGGCCCGAGTTCGCCCAGGCGGGTAAGCAGTCGATCACCTTGCGTCAGCTACTCAGCCACCGTGCCGGCTTACCGGCCATACGCAAGCTGTTGCCGGCTGAAGCCTTGTATGACTGGCAGTTCATGGTCGATGCCCTGGCAGCCGAGACACCGTGGTGGACGCCAGGCACAGAACACGGCTATGCCGCCATCACCTATGGCTGGCTGATCGGCGAGCTGATTCGCCGTGCCGACGGCCGTGGCCCTGGCGACTCGATCGTGGCCCGCACCGCCCGCCCATTGGGGCTGGATTTCCATGTTGGCCTGGCCGACGAGGAGTTCCACCGCGTGGCGCATATCGCCCGTGGCAAGGGCAATGCTGGAGACAGCGCAGCGCAACGCTTGCTGCAGGTGACCATGCGCGAGCCTGAGGCGCTGTCGACCCGTGCCTTTACCAACCCACCCGCGATACTGACCAGCACCAACAAACCGGAATGGCGACGCATGCAGCAGCCAGCGGCCAATGGCCATGGCAACGCACGCAGCCTGGCGGGGTTCTATGCCGGGCTGCTGGACGGCAGCCTGCTTGAATCCGAACTGCTCGATGAGCTGACTCGCGAGCATAGCCTTGGCCAGGACCGTACCTTGCTCACCCAGACCCGTTTCGGCCTGGGTTGCATGCTCGACCAGCCCGATGTGGCCAATGCCACCTTTGGTCTCGGCGCCCGCGCCTTTGGCCACCCTGGTGCCGGTGGTTCGGTCGGTTTTGCCGACCCGGAGTACGATGTGGCCTTCGGTTTTGTGGTCAATACCCTCGGCCCTTATGTGCTGATGGACCCACGCGCCCAGAAACTGGTACGCGTCCTTGCCAGTTGCCTTTGATCGGGTAATGCGGGTATTGCCACCCCCCTTTGACTATTCTCAATGCCAACGCCTGAAGTTCGTAGGCAAAATATCTTTCTATTTCATGGTGTATCGCTGATGTCTTCACATAAAACCTTAGCACTCGCCCTGTGCCTGACCGCCGTTACCGGCTGCGCCAGCCACTCCCCGTACGGCTCCAAGGAAGGTGGCTCCAGCTGGTGGCCTTTCGGTTCGGACAAGGTTGCCGAGCAGGAAGTGAAGTCAGCCGTCACTGAAAACGTGGCCAAAGCCGATGCCAAATCCGAAAGCTCCAGCCGCTGGTGGTGGCCGTTTGGCGGTGACGACAAGCAAGCCAAGGGGCCGGTGGTACCGAAGATCGATCAGAAGGCCACGCAGGCCTGGCTGGACGAATACGAGCCCAAGCTGCGCGAAGCGATCAAGGACAGCAAGCTGGAGCTGGAGCGTCGTGACAACGTGCTGGCGGTAACCCTGCCGGTGGACAGCTCGTACAATCCTGATCGCCCGAACATGTTGCTGCCCATGTCCCTGGGCCCGATTACCCGCGTTGCCAAGACTGTCGAAGGCGACCCCAAGACTGCCGTGCTGGTACTGGGCCATGCCGACAGCAGCGGCGCCGCCGTTGCCAACCAGAAGCTCAGCCTGGAGCGCGCCGCTTCGGTATCGGCCATCTTCCGCCTCAGCGGCCTGCAGCGTGACCGCCTGACCCTCAAGGGCATGGGTTCGGTGATGCCGCGCGCTGCCAACGACAGTGCCGAGGGGCGCGCCCTGAACCGCCGCGTGGAAATGTTGCTGACTCCGCAAAACACCATGGTCGCGCTGCTGGCCAAGTACCAGCAGGCCGCCCCGGCACCCGCCCCGGCCTCGATGGTGGCGGTGCAGGATGCCAAGGCACCAGCCGCCAAGGCCGCTGGCAGCAAACCGGCCGTCAAGGCTGCGGCGAAGAAACCGGTAGCCAAGGCCAAAACGCCTGCGAAGACTGCAGCCAAGAAAAAAGCTGCGCCGGCCAAGCCTGCAGCCAAGAAAGCTGCCGTTGACAAGAAAGTAGCTGCCAACAGCCCTGCGAAGACCAACTGATCGTCAAGGAACCGCAGTAATGACCCAATCCCTGGCCGATATGCGCCGCGATTACACCCGTGATGGCCTGGCCGAAGCCCAGGCACCAGGGGAGCCGTTCGCCCTGTTCCACCAGTGGTTCGCCGATGCGGTGAAAACCGAGCAGGTACCGGTGGAAGCCAACGCCATGACCTTGGCCACCGTGGACGGCGAAGGTCGCCCGCATTGCCGTGTATTGCTGTTGAAGGGGCTCGACGAGCAGGGTTTCACCTTCTTCACCAACTACGACAGCGCCAAGGGTCAGCAACTGCAAGCCAACCCCTTTGCGGCAATGACCTTCTTCTGGCCTGCGCTGGAGCGTCAGGTGCGCATCGAGGGTCGGGTGCAGAAGGTCACGGCGCAGGAGTCGGATGCCTACTACCAGGTGCGCCCGCTGGGCAGTCGCCTGGGGGCCTGGGCTTCGCCACAGAGCCGCGTGATTGCCGGGCGCGAAGAGTTGGAGAGCCTGGTAAAGGCCACCGAAGCGCGTTTCTCCGACACCCAGCCGCACTGCCCTGAGCATTGGGGGGGGTACCGGTTGTTGCCCGAGCGCATCGAGTTCTGGCAGGGGCGGCCAAGCCGCCTGCATGACCGGTTGAACTATCGACTGGTGGATGGGCAGTGGCTGAGAGAGCGGCTGGCGCCCTGAGCAACCGGGGCCGCCAAGCGGCCCCAGCCATTGATCAAGCTACCCCGTATAACCTGCTGCCTCGCGCTCCAACCACCCCGCCAGTTGCTTACGCCCCACCTTCTCCTGGCGTGCCTGCGCCAACCTTTCCAGCATGAAGGCGCGTTTTTCAGGATCGGCCCCTGCCAGCGACAACGCCAGGTCGCGGTCCATCCAGCGGCGCATGCGCACATACAGCCACCAGTGGAAATACAGTCCCGTAACGGTGGTGACCACGACGATGAAGTAATCCATGGCTATTCTTGGTCTCACTTGAAAGGCCTTCGACACAGCCCGGCAGGCTGTACCCCGGCTGAATGAAAACAATTTTATTACGTTTGTACCGTGACAGCCGTCAATGTGCAGCGTCTAATGAGCACCTGACTTATGGAGACTTTACCCATGCGTAAATCCGCTTTGCTGGTGGCGACCTTTACCACCATGTCGCTGCTGCTGGGGGGCTGTGCCTCGAGCCTGACCGGTGACAGCTACTCTCGTGACGAAGCCCGCCGCGTGCAAACCGTGCGTATGGGTACCATCGAATCCCTGCGTCCGGTCAAGATCGAGGGCACCAAGACCCCGATTGGCGGTGGTGCCGGTGCCATCGTGGGTGGCGTAGCCGGCAGCGCCGTGGGCGGTGGCCGTGGCAGCATCGTGGCTGCCGTGATCGGTGCCGTGGCCGGTGGCTTGGCCGGCTCCGCAGCAGAAGAAGGCCTGACCCGTACCCAAGGTGTCGAAATTACCGTTCGTGAAGATGATGGCAGCATGCGCGCTTATGTGCAGGCCGTGCAGGAGAACGAAATCTTCCGCGTTGGCGACCGCGTGCGCATCATGACAGTTGACGGTACCAGCCGCGTTTCGCACTGACCGTAGCGCAGTCAAACAAAACCCCGACATGGCTGATGCCAGTCGGGGTTTTTTCATGCCTCAGCCAAGTCAGGCAATGCTGGTTTTGCGGCTGGCCATTGCGGTGACGGCGTAGCCGATCACCGCGGCAAAGAACGAACCAGTAAGAATGCCCATGCGGTCCATGCCGGCGTACTCACTGCTACCCGGGGCGAAGGCGAGCGAGCCTACGAACAGGCTCATGGTAAAGCCAATGCCGCAGAGTATCGCCACCCCCAGAATTTGCCCCCAACCAGCGCCCGCAGGCAGCGCGGCCAGGCGCAGCTTGACCGCCACCCAGGTCAGGCCGAAAACCCCCACTGTCTTGCCCAGCAACAGGCCGATCGTGATGCCCATCGGCACGGGGTGGGTGAAGCTGTCTACGGTCATGCCTGCCAGCGAAACGCCGGCATTGGCAAAGGCGAAAATTGGCAGGATGGCATAGGCCACCCAGGGCTGCAGGGCGTGTTCCAGCGCCAGCAGCGGCGACGATTCAGCATTGCGTGTACGCAGCGGGATGCAAAAGGCCAGGGCGACACCAGCCAAGGTGGCATGCACGCCACTCTTGAGCACGCAGACCCACAGGATCAGGCCAACGATCATATACGGGCCAAGCTTGATCACACCAAGCCGGTTCATCGCCACCAGCACCAGCAGACAGGCCGCAGCCAGCAGCAGCGATACACTCGACAGGGTGCCGGAGTAGAACAGGGCGATGACAATGATCGCACCCAGGTCGTCGATGATCGCCAGGGTCATCAGGAACAACTTCAGTGACACCGGTACGCGTTTGCCGAGCAGGGCCAGGACACCGAGGGCGAAGGCGATGTCGGTGGCGGTAGGGATCGCCCAACCGGCCACGGCCGCAGGATTGTCACGGTTGATGAACCAGTAGATCAGCGCTGGCACCACCATGCCGCCCACGGCTGCGGTGGCAGGCAGAATCACTTGTGAGGGCTTGGACAGGTGACCGTCGACCACCTCGCGTTTGACCTCCAGGCCGATGAGCAGGAAGAACAGGGCCATCAGGCCGTCGTTGATCCACAGCAGCAATGGCTTGGCGATGTTCAGCGCGCCGACCTGGATGGCGACGGGTACCTCGAGCAAGCCGCCGTACAGGTCGGACAGTGGCGAGTTGTTGATGATCAGGGCCAGAACGGCGGCGGCGATCAGCAGCAGGCCGCTGGCGGCTTCGAGCTGGAAGAAACGGGTAAACAGGCTACGCACGGGCTGTAGGCCCTCCATGAGCAGTTTACGCAGGGTGCGGGCGTACACCCTAGCCTGTAGAGATATGCTTTCAAACAAAAGACATATTCGTTTTTGTTATATGTTGTTGCTGACAGGCCTGGGGCAAGCCTAGATGGATTTGGGGAAGGATGGGGAGAGGAAGTCTGGAGTAGGTGCTGGAATAGTCTGATGCCGGACCGGGCCCTTTCGCGGGTAAACCCGCTCCTACAGGGGATCATTGTTCCGTGTAGGAGCGGGTTTACCCGCGAAGAGGCCCTGTCAGTCGATAAAGCATCAGAGGCCGAGCATATCCCGCGCCACTGCCTCGGCGATGCGAATGCCATCCACACCGGCTGACAGGATCCCGCCCGCGTACCCGGCCCCTTCACCCGCTGGGAACAGCCCTTTGAGGTTCAGGCTCTGGTAATCCTCACCGCGGGTAATCCGCAGTGGCGAAGAGGTACGCGTCTCGATCCCGGTCAACACTGCATCATGCAGGTTATAGCCCTTGATCTGCCGGTCGAACGCCGGCAGTGCTTCACGGATCGCCTCAATGGCGAAGTCCGGCAGGCTCGGCGCCAGGTCACCCAAGGTCACGCCCGGCTTGTAGGACGGCTCGACACTGCCCAGTGCGGTCGAGGGCCGGCCGGCGACAAAATCACCCACCAGCTGTGCCGGGGCCTGGTAGTTGCTGCCGCCCATTACATAGGCGTGCGCCTCCAGGCGCTCCTGCAGTTCGATACCGGCCAACGGGCCACCCGGGTAGTCGCGCTCGGGGTCGATGCCGACGACGATGCCGGAGTTGGCGTTGCGCTCGTTACGCGAATACTGGCTCATGCCGTTGGTGACGACTCGCCCTGGCTCGCTGGTGGCCGCGACCACGGTGCCACCCGGACACATGCAGAAGCTGTATACCGAGCGGCCATTCTTGGCGTGGTACACCAGCTTGTAGTCGGCGGCACCCAGTTTCGGGTGGCCGGCATACTTGCCCAGGCGTGCCTTGTCGATCAGCGTTTGCGGGTGCTCGATACGGAAGCCCACCGAGAACGGTTTGGCTTCCATGTAGACACCTTTGGCGTGCAGCATGCGGAAGGTGTCGCGGGCGCTGTGGCCCAGGGCCAATACCACATGGCGCGAGTGCAACTGCTCGCCGCTTTCAAGCACTACACCGGTCAGTTGGCCATCTTCGATCAACAGGTCGGTGACCTTCTCCTGGAAGCGCACTTCGGCCCCCAGGGCGATCATGTCCTGGCGCATCTGTTCGACCATGCCGGTGAGGCGGAAGGTGCCGATGTGCGGCTTGTTGATGTACAGGATTTCGTCTGGCGCACCGGCCTTGACGAATTCTTCCAGCACTTTGCGGCCGTGGTGTTGCGGGTCCTTGATCTGGCTATACAGCTTGCCGTCCGAGAAGGTACCGGCGCCGCCTTCACCGAACTGCACGTTGGACTCGGGGTTGAGCACGCTCTTGCGCCACAGGCCCCAGGTGTCCTTGGTGCGCTGGCGCACTTCCTTGCCACGTTCGAGGATGATCGGCTTGAAGCCCATTTGTGCCAGCAACAGGCCGGCAAAGATGCCGCACGGGCCGAAACCGACCACGATCGGGCGCTCCTGCAGGCCTGCCGGGGCCTGGCCGACGAACTTGTAGGTGACGTCTGGAGCCGGGCCGATGTTGCGATCATCGGCGAACTTGCTGAGCAGCTCGGCCTCGTTGCTGGCTTCCAGATCGATGGTGTAGATGAACAGCAGTTCGCTGTTCTTCTTGCGCGCATCGTAGCTGCGCTTGAACAGGTTGAAGCTGAGCAGTTGCTCGTCGCGGATGCCCAGGCGCTGGACGATGGCTTCGCGCAGCGCTTCGTCGGGATGGTCCAGGGGCAGCTTCAGTTCGGTGATTCGTAGCATGGCAGGGTCCAGTATCCCGGCCATGGGCGGCCGGCGGCTTTACACAAACCGCCAAGTATAAGCTGTTAGCCGCCCCGACTGGCAGGATAAAAGCGCCCGGCGATCAGTTGTCGCGCGCACCACCGTAGTAACCGCAGCCGCGCAGGGTCTGGCCGTCGATGCGCAGTTCGGCGCGCAAGTGGCGTACGGCGCCGGTGGCGCTGTCGACGCAGCGTTGCGGGGCGACCCACAGTTCCACGTGCTGGCCGTTGGCTTCGCTGGTCAGGGTCAGGCCGCCGCCGGGCACTTCTTCTTCGAGGAATGGCAGGGGCAGCGGGTCTTTGCCGATGCGGTTAAGCACCATGCCCTTGCCGCTGGCCTTGATGTCCCAATCCGGTTCATGGCCATTGGCGCGCAGGGTCAGCTGCTTGAAGTTGGGGTCGTCGCAAGCGCGGGTGGAGGGTTCCAGGCGGTACAGGCGGCTGACTTCCAGCTGGCCGTCGTTGTCGGCCTGCTTGGCGCCAGTGAGGCGACCGCGCACGTCGGCGAACAACTTGGCGTTGGCGTCCTTGGCCAGGTTGGCGGACTCCTGCAGGATGCCGGTGCCGGCAACGTCGTTGATCACGAAGCGGCGTGCTTCGCTGCAGGGCTTGAACAACAGGCGGCCGCCGTTGGCGCTCAGTTCGCCCTGCATGCGCGTGGTGCCGATGTTCGGGTCACGGGGCTGCTCGGCCAGTAACTGGCAGCCAGCGAACAGGGGCAGCAGGGCACTGAGCAGCAGGGTAGGGGTGAGACGCATGAGCGGGCTCCGGGGGAATCTTTGCCAAAGAGCTGGCCACGATACACGTCCTGCGGGCAGAAAAAAGGGCCCGAAGGCCCTTTTTCATTCAACCTCCGAGGTAGGCATCGCGTACCTTCGGGTCGGTCAGCAGTGCCTCACCGGTGCCCTGCATCACCACCCGACCGTTCTCCAGCACGTACGCCCGGTCAGCGATCTTCAACGCCTGGTTGGCGTTCTGCTCCACCAGGAACACCGTCACGCCATCGCGGCGCAGCTGTTCGATGATGTCGAAGATCTGCTGGATGATGATCGGCGCCAGGCCCAGCGAAGGCTCGTCGAGCAGTAGCAGCTTGGGCTTGCTCATCAGCGCCCGGCCGATGGCCAGCATCTGTTGCTCGCCACCGGACATGGTGCCGCCGCGCTGGATGTAACGCTCTTTCAGGCGCGGGAACAGTTGCAGGACCTTGTCCAGTTGTTCCTGATAGTCGCCCTTGTCGGTGAAGAAACCGCCCATGGCCAGGTTTTCCTCGACAGTCAGGCGAGCGAACACGCGGCGGCCTTCCGGCACTACCGCGATGCTCTTGCGCATGATGTGCGAGGACGGCTGGCCGACCAGCTCTTCGCCCAGGTACTTGATGCTGCCGCTGTGCGCCTGCGGCGAACCGCACAGGGTCATCAGCAAGGTCGACTTGCCGGCACCGTTGGCGCCGATCAGGGTGACGATCTCGCCCTGGTTGATCTCTACGTTGACGCTGTGCAGCGCCTGGATCTTGCCGTAGAAAGTGGAAACGTTTTCAAACTTCAGCATTTACGCTTCCCCCAGGTAGGCTTTGATCACGTCAGGGTTGTCGCGGATCTCTTCCGGCGTGCCGTCGGCCAGGGGGGTACCCTGGTTGATCACCACGATATGGTCGGAAATGCTCATCACCAGCTTCATGTCGTGCTCGATCAGCAGCACGGTGACGTTGTGCGACTCACGCAGGTAGGCGATCAGAGCCTTGAGGTCTTCGGTTTCCTTCGGGTTCAGGCCGGCCGCCGGTTCATCGAGCATGATGATGCGTGGCTGGGTCATCATGCAGCGGGCGATTTCCAGGCGGCGTTGCTGCCCGTAGGCGAGGGTGCCGGCGGTACGGTTGGCGAACTCGGTCAGGTTGACCTTCTCCAGCCAGTACTGCGCACGCTCCAAGGCTTCCTTCTCGCTGCGGCGGAAACTCGGGGTCTTGAACAGGCCGGCGAAGAAGTTGGTGTTGAGGTGGCGGTGCTGGGCAATCAGCAGGTTTTCCAGTGCGGTCATTTCCTTGAACAGGCGCACGTTCTGGAAGGTCCGCACCACGCCCTTGCGGGCGATCTGGTGGCCGGCCAGGCCCTGGATCGGCTGGCCATCGAGCAGGATGGTGCCGTCGCTGGGTTTGTAGAAGCCGGTCAGGCAGTTGAACACGGTGGTCTTGCCGGCGCCGTTCGGGCCGATCAGCGCCACTACCTGTTTCTCCTTGACGGTCAGGCCCACGCCGTTGACCGCCAACAAGCCGCCAAAGCGCATGCTCAGGCCGCTGACTTGCAGAATTTCGCGGCTCATCGGGGCAGCTCCATCTGTGGACGTTGCATAGGCAGCAGGCCTTGCGGACGCCAGATCATCATCAACACCATCAGCGCACCGAACATCAGCATCCGGTATTCGCTGAACTCACGCATCAGCTCAGGCAGCAGGATCATCACGATGGCCGCGAGAATCACGCCCAGTTGTGAGCCCATGCCACCCAGCACGACGATGGCGAGGATGATTGCCGACTCGATGAAGGTGAACGACTCCGGCGTCACCAGACCTTGGCGCGCGGCGAAGAAGCTGCCGGCGAAACCGGCGAAGCAGGCACCCAGGGTGAATGCCGAGAGCTTGATCACGGTCGGGTTCAGGCCCAGAGCACGGCAGGCGATCTCGTCTTCACGCAGGGCTTCCCAGGCACGGCCGATCGGCATGCGCAGCAGGCGGTTGATCACGAACAACGCCAGCAGGGCCAGCAGCAGGGCCACCAGGTACAGGAAGATGACCTTGTTGATCGAGTTGTATTGCAGCCCGAAGAACTCGTGGAAGGTCTGCATGCCCTCGGCCGCACGGCGTTCGAAGGTCAGGCCGAAGAACTCCGGCTTGGGGATGTTGCTGATGCCGTTGGGGCCGCCGGTCCAATCGGTGAGGTTACGCAGGAACAGGCGGATGATCTCACCGAAACCGAGGGTCACGATCGCCAGGTAGTCACCACGCAGGCGCAGCACCGGGAAGCCGAGCAGGAAGCCGAACGTGGCAGCCATCAGGCCGGCAATCGGCAGGCACACCCAGAAGCTCCAGCCCAGGTAATGCGAGAGCATGGCGTAGCTGTAGGCACCGACGGCATAGAAGCCCACGTAGCCGAGGTCGAGCAGGCCCGCCAGGCCGACCACGATGTTCAGGCCCAGGCCCAGCAACACGTAGATCAGGATCAGCGTGGCGATGTCGACCGCACCGCGAGAGCCGAAGAACGGCCATACCAGTGCCATCACGATCAACCCGATGATGACATAGCGCTGGGTCTTGGGCAGGGTGAGGTAGTTGCTGACTGCCGGGGGGATCAGCTTGCGATCCGATCGGCGGCCCATCACCGAACTCCACTGCTTGTCGAACAGCACGCGCAGGAACATCAGCACCGAACAGACGGCGATGATGCTGATGGTGAACGAGCCCTGACTGTGCACGACCAGGCTGATGCCGTCGATGCTCAGTTTCAGGCCCAGTACCGGGAAGGCCACGGCCCAGACCAGCAAGGCGCTGAAGAACGCCTGTTTGAGATTTCTGTTCATACTTTTTCAACCTCCGGGCGGCCCAGGATGCCGGTCGGCCGGAATAGCAGGACAAGAACCAACAAGCCGAATGCCACCACGTCCTTGTACTGGTCGCCGAAGATATCGGCACCGAACGCTTCGGCCACGCCCAGCACCAGCCCGCCGAGCATGGCGCCCGGGATGCTGCCGATGCCACCCAGTACCGCCGCGGTGAAAGCCTTCAGGCCCACCAGGAAACCGGCGTTGGGGTTGATCACCCCGTACTGCATGCTCAGCAGCACGGCCGCCACGGCAGCCAGGGCGGCACCGATGACGAAGGTGAGGGCGATGATGTTGTTGGTGTTGATGCCCAGCAGGTTGGCCATCTTGATGTCCTCGGCACAGGCGCGGCAGGCGCGGCCCAGGCGGGAACGAGAGATGAACAGGGTGAGCAGGGTCATGGCCACCAGGGTGACGACGAACACCAGGATTTGCATGTAGCTGATCAGTACTTCTTCAGCACCGCCTGGCCCGAAGGAGAAACTCCCGGGGATCAGGTTGGGGATGGACTTGTCCTTGGAGTCCTGCGAAAGCAAGACCGTGTTTTGCAGGAAGATCGACATGCCGATGGCAGAAATCAGCGGGATCAGACGGTTGCTGTTGCGCAGGGGGCGGTAGGCAACCCGTTCGATACTGTAGCCATAGGCACTGGTGACGAAGATCGTCGCGACGAAGGCGACGGTCATCAGGATCGGCAGCGAATGGATACCCATCATGGCCAGGCCCGCCAGGGCGATGAAGGCCACGTAGGAACCGATCATGTACACCTCGCCGTGGGCGAAGTTGATCATGCCAATGATGCCGTACACCATCGTGTAGCCGATGGCGATCAAGGCATAGGTGCTGCCGATGGTCAATCCATTAACCAGTTGTTGGAAGAAATGGTAGATCTCAGGCATTACAGCGCTCCTAAAAACCTGATTTGCATTTCACTGGCAGGGGTACGGCCAGGAAACCGCGGGTGACGGTTTTAAGATTTTCAGGTGAGCCTGCCCCCGGATCGCGGGGATCGGGCCCATGAACCTCATAAAACGAAGCCCACTGCTCGCACAGTGGGCTCGTAGGTCAGCTATTAGTCACGCAGTTACTGAGGGGAGACTTCGGTCTTCGGCTTGCCGAAGTGCCATTCGTAGACCACGAACTTGAAGTCTTTCAGGTCGCCTTTGTCGTCGAACGACAGGTCGCCGGTCGGGGTCTTGAAGGTGCCTTCGTGGATGGCCTTGGCCACCTTGTCGGTATCATCGGAACCGGCTTTCTTGATGCCTTGAGCGATCAGCTCGACAGCCGAGTAGGCAGGGAATACGAACGGGCCACTTGGGTCCTTGCCGTCAGCCTTGATGGCGTCGACGATCTTCTTGTTCGCCGGGTCTGCGTCGAACGACTTCGGCAGGGTGACCAGCAGGCCTTCGGAGGCGTTCTGGGCGATCTGCGAAATGGAGTCGTTACCCACGCCTTCCGGACCCATGAACTTGGCTTTCAGGCCCTTCTCTTGAGCCTGGCGCAGGATTAGGCCCAGCTCTGGGTGGTAGCCGCCGTAGTAGACGAAGTCGACGTTGTTCTGCTTGAGCTTCTGGATGATCGAGGAGAAGTCCTTGTCACCCGCGTTCAGGCCTTCGAACACGGCAACCTTGGTGCCTTTGCTTTCCAGGGTTTGCTTGACGGCGGTGGCGATGCCTTCACCGTACTGCTGCTTGTCGTGCAGGACGGCAACGACCTTCGGCTTGACGTGGTCGGCGATGTAGTTGCCGGCAGCCGGGCCCTGGGCGCTGTCCAGGCCGATGGTGCGGAAGATCAGCTTGTAGCCACGGGCGGTGATTTCCGGCGAGGTGGCGGCCGGGGTGATCATGATCACGCCTTCGTCCTCGTAGATGTCGGACGCTGGCTGGGTGGAGCTGGAGCACAGGTGGCCGACCACGAACTTGACGCCGTCGTTGACCACTTTGTTGGCGACTGCCACGGCCTGTTTAGGGTCGCAGGCGTCGTCGTATTCCTTGGCTTCGAGCATCTTGCCATCCACGCCGCCCGCGGCGTTGATATCCTTGATGGCTTGCTTGGCGCCGATGAACTGCATGTCGCCGTACTGGGTCACGGGACCCGTCTTGGGACCGGCGATGCCGACTTTGATGGTATCGGCGGCAAACGAATGGCTGGCTACCCCGGCCAGTACCATTGCGGCGAACAGCTTGGAAATCTTGATCATAGTGCTCCACTCATTCTGTTGTAATTCTTATAGTCCTGGCGGCCAGGGCTACAGACCGGGCGGGATTTGCGGCGTGGCCATGCCAACGCGCTAGCCCACCTTCCCCCGGAACATGTCCCGGAACTGTACCGGTACAGTGTAGAGCGCTGTTCGAGCGCTTGAAAAGCGGTCGAAAAGTGCGTCTTTCCTGCGTTGTCGCTTGATCGACAGAAAGATACAGAAAGGCGCCATCAAACTGCCTGCATCTGCGACCCCGTCCCACAACTTCGGGGCCAATCGACCAAATTACATATTTGAAACCGGGTTTTTCTGCAAAAATGCCGGCCTTTTTATTGACCGATTTTTTGCGGATACCACCCATGACTGATCAAACAAGCACCCTCTATGCCAAATTGCTTGGCGAGACGGCAATCATCGAGTGGAAAGCGCTGGAGCGTTTTTGGGCCAAGGGTGACCTGATTTGGGTCGACCCCAGCCTTGACCTGATCGCCGTTGCCGAGGCGATGGCCGAGAATCGCAGCGAGATCTTCGCCAAGTGGCGTAGTGATGGCACTGTTGGGCCGGTGTCGGCCGAGCAGGCATTGGACCTGCAAAGCCGCGACCCAGAGATCTGGGCGGTGGTGGTTTCACCGTTCATCGTGATTCAGGTGAAGGGCCAGGAAGAGGCGTGATCTTTTTTAGTGCGCAAAAATACGCATCAGCGCCGTTTTGGTGCTTGAAAGCAATCAAGACGGGTAGAGGGAAGTAACAATTCGGCGTGGCGGTAACAGTTTACGGGATGCGTAATGTGGCCATCGTTCTGCCAGGCGCCACCGGGACCGTCGCCAGCCTGGGAAATGTTCGAATCAGTCAGGAGTTTATCGATGAGCACTGCACTACCTTCGCTTGGATTCGCCGGCATCGGCCTGATGGGCCTGCCCATGTGCCGCCGCCTGCTGGCAGCGGGTTATCCGCTGACGGTATGGAACCGCAGCCCGGACAAGTGCGCCGCGCTGGTCGCTGCTGGTGCGCGCCTGGCCAGCAGCCCGGCCGAATTGTGCCGTGACAGCGACATGGTGCTACTGTGCCTCGCCGACACGGCGGTGGTGCGTGAAGTGGTGTTCGGCGAGCAAGGCGTTGCCCAGGGCGGGCGCAGCGGCCAGTTGCTGATCGATTTCTCCAGCCTGGAACCCACCGCCACCCGTGAAATGGCTGCCGAACTGGCCGCACTGTGCGGCATGGCCTGGCTGGATGCACCGGTATCTGGCGGTACGCCCGGTGCCGAAGCGGGCACGCTGGCGATCATGGTTGGCGGTGAAGCGGCCGATCTGCAGCGTGCACGCCCGGTGCTGCAGGTGCTTGGTCAGCGCGTGACGCATATGGGCGCGGTAGGCGCGGGCCAGGTGACCAAGGCTTGCAACCAGATGATCGTAGCGTGCAATGCCCTGGTAATTGCAGAAGTGGTGGCACTGGCCGAACAGTCGGGCGTGGACGCGACGCTGATCGCTGAAGCGCTGGCGGGGGGCTTTGCCGATTCCAAGCCATTGCAGATTCTTGCACCGCAAATGGCCGAGAGCCGCTTCGAGCCAATCAAGTGGCACGTACGCACGCTGCTCAAGGACCTCGATGGCGCGGTCAAGTTTTCCCGCGAGCAAGGCTCTGCGACGCCGCTCAGTGGCCTTGCCGCGCAACTGATGCGCTTGCACGGTAGCCAGGGTTACCTGCAAAAAGATCCGGCGACCCTGGTAGAGCTGTACCGCAACAAGGTGTGATCCGGCCGTTCTGGCGCTGCAACCGCTCCAGCAGTGGGCGCAACTCGGCCAGCGGTACGGGGCGCCCCAACAGGTAGCCCTGCAGGTAGTCGCAACCATGGCTTTCGAGGAACGCCTGCTGTTCGGCGGTTTCCACGCCCTCGCTGACTACCCGCAGGTGCAGGGTATGCGCCATGGCGATGATCGCCTGGACAATTTCCCGGTCTTTCTGGCTGCCCGGTACATCCTGCAGGAAGGTGCGGTCGATCTTCAGCACATCCAGCGGCAGGCGCTTGAGGTAGGCCAGTGACGAGTAGCCGGTACCAAAATCATCGATCGAAAGTGCCACCCCCAAAGCCCTGACGCGTTTGAGCAGGCTGACCGTGCGCTGGATATCGCCCACCAGGGCGTTCTCGGTCACCTCCAGCTCCAGGTGGCGCGGCGCAAGGCCGGCGTGGAACAGCGCCTTTTCTACTTCGTTAGGCAGTTCGTCGTGGCTGAGGGTGACTGCCGAGCAATTGACCGTGACCTGGACCTCGCCGTAGCCGTGGCGCTGCAAGTGGGCCAGGTCGGCACAGGCATGGCGCAGCACCCACAGGTCAAGGTCGATGATCAGGCCGTTGGCTTCGGCAATGCCGACAAAACGGTCGGGCCCGAGCAGGCCGTGTTGAGGATGCTGCCAGCGTACCAGCGCTTCCAGTTTGGCCATTTGCCCGCTGCGCAGGTCGAAGATCGGCTGGTAGTGCACACACAGCCCGCGCTCTTCGAGCAGCGCCAGGCGCAGCTCTTCTTCCAGTTGCAAGGCGATCGACGCGCGAGCCTTCAGGCTGTCATTGAAGAAATTCAGGCTGTTGCGCCCGTTGTCCTTGGATTGGTAGAGGGCCAGGTCGGCATGCTTGAGCAGCTCTTCGGCTGTGCTGCCATCGTCCGGGAAGATACTTATACCAATGCTGGTGGTCATGACCATGCGCCGCCCGCCCAGGTCGATGGGGTCTTTCATCCGTTGCATGATGCGCTGGGCCAGGTGGCGGGCTTCGTCGCGGCTGTTCAGGCTGGTGACTACACAGAACTCGTCGCCACCAAAGCGCGCAACCAGGTCGTGGTTGCGGGTAGCGGCCTTGATGTGGTTGGCGATCACCTTGAGCAGCTCGTCACCGGCATCGTGGCCAAGGCTGTCGTTGATACGCTTGAAATGGTCGATGTCGAGGAACATGACGGCCAGGCGGTTTTCGCTGGCCTGATGTTCGACCAGGCGCTCGGCGAATACCTGGTTGAATCCACGGCGGTTGAGCAGGTTGGTCAGGGCATCATAATGCGCCGCCTGCTGCAGCGAAGCGCGGGCCTGGTCCAGTTGGCTGAGCAGTACGCTGACCCGGCGCAGGTCGTGCTCCTTGCTTTGCAGCTTCTTGTCGGCCAGTGCGGCGCTGATGCTGGCGCCACTGATCAGCAGGGTGATGAAGCCGATGCCCAGTCCCAGTTGCAGGCTGTTGTCGCCCGAGGGCAGGCGCAGTGCGGTATCGGCAGGGATGACCAAGGTCATGGCCGACATCGCGGTGAAATGAGTGGCGACGATGCCGCCGGCCATCAGCAGGCTGGCGCCGTACTTCATGGCCTGGTACAGGGTGCCGCTGCCATTGCGCAAGTAGCGGGCCAGGTACAGCGCGGTCAGGGCGGTGAGCAGGGCAATGGCGGCAGAGGCAAGTAGCAAGCCGGTTTGGTAGTACTGGCGGGCACCCGTTTCCATCGCGGCCATGCCGACAAAATGCATGAGGATGATGCCCAGGCCGATCAGCCCTGCGCTCGGCACGAAATGGTGCGCGCGCATGTTGCTGCGTTCGAGGCTGTGCATGGCCAACCAGGCCACGCCCAGTGCGATGAGCAGTGAAAGAATGGTCAGGGATACGTCGTAGTGCACGTCCACCGGGGCCCGAAAGGCCAGCATGCTGATGAAGTGCATGGCCCATATGCCGCCGGCCAGGCAGCAGGCTCCAAGCATGTTCCATTGCCGGTGGGCGGTGGGGTCGTCGCTGTGGGACTGACGCTCGGCCATGTCGAGCGTGGCGAAACAGGCCGCGCAAGCAACGAAATAGGCGAGCAGAACCAAGAGCGGTTCATGACGGCAGTCGATGACGATGCGCCCGGTTGCGGGAAGATCGGCGAACAGTTGCAGCCCCAGCCATTCCATGGAATGCCTCTTGATCGAGTCTTCACTCGTCTGCGCTACAACCCTGTGCAGACTGTCCAGAGGCAGTATAGGAAGGAGTACTTAAGCCTTCCTGACTAATGGCACAATGATTTCTACGATTTGGTTATAACTCCAATCGCAGTGAGGAATAAATTTGGGGCCCTAATGC